>JAGRFQ010000081.1:3139-13052 GCA_020445945.1 Rhodocyclaceae bacterium | reverse complement strand
CGGCCGCTCGGGCACCCGCAGCCGCATAGCCAGCCGGCCATAGTCGCCCAGCCACACTTCGGCCGCCTCGCGCAGACGCCGGCCGGCATCGGTCAGCTCCAGGCTGCGCGTGCGGCGCACGAACAGCGCCACACCGAGCGCGGTCTCCAGGCTTTGCACCTGGCGCGAAATCGCCGACTGGCTCAGACACAGCTCGTCGGCCGCGCGGGTGAAGGACAGATGCCGCGCGGCCGCGAGAAAGCCGCGCAGCGGGTCCAGCGGGGGCAGGCGGAGGAGGGGGCTATCCATGCACTAAACGCATCCATGCAATGCAAATTGAACGTTTGTGATGAGCCTAGTTGATGCCGATACTCACATCAAGCCCGGCCGAATGCACGGCGGGTTTAAATTACCGGAGGACGCCATCATGAATGCGCAAACGACATGCAAACCCCTTTCCCTCAGCGCCCGTCAGACGGTCATGATCAAGCACAGCGCCGGCCTGGAAGTGCGTGCGCAGTCGGGTTGCGTGTGGATTACCCAGTACGGCGACGCCCGCGACATCATGCTCCAACCGGGGCAGTCGGTGGCCCTCGACCTGCCCACGGCGACGCTGATGAGCGCAAGCAACGGCGCCGAGGTGCTGCTGGTGCGCCGCGCCACGCCGCGCGCAGCGCGTCCGTTCTGGCGGCGTCTGGCGAGCTTGTTCGATCCGCGCTGGAGCGGCAGCGCACGGCGCGGCTTGTGCGGGCGCCTCCCCGCCGTGCGCCTGATTCACGGCTGAACCTGCACCACCGCACACCCGCCCGCGCGGCGGGTGTGCGCCACGGCCGCTGTGCCATACTTTGTTTGACTGCGCGCTGCGGCGCGCAAACACGCCGCTGGCCAAGGAGCACCGATGACCCCACCGCCGACCGTCGAGATGTGGTTCGAGTTCGCCAGTTCGTATTCCTATCTGGCGGTGATGCGCGCCGAGGCCGCGGCCAGGGCCGCCGGGGTGGTGCTGCGCTGGCGGCCCTTTCTGCTCGGGCCGGTGTTCCTGAGCCTGGGCTGGAACGATTCGCCCTTCAACATCTACCCGCCCAAGGGGCGCTACATGTGGCGCGACATGGCGCGGCTGGCGGAAAAATACGGCATTCCCTTCCACCTCCCCAGCCAGTTTCCGCGCAACGGCCTGCGCGCCGCGCGGGTGGCCTGCGTGGGACAGGACGAGGCGTGGATTGCGCCGTTTGCGCGCGCGGTGATGCAGGCCAACTTCGGCGAGGACCGCGACATCGGCGAGCGGGCAGTGATTGCCGACATCCTGACGCGGCTCGACCTGCCCGCCGACAGCTTGCTCGACGCGGCCGACAGCGAAGCGGCCAAAATCGCCCTGCGCCGCCAGACCGAACAGGCCACCACGCGCGGGCTGTTCGGTGCGCCGAGCATCATCGTCGGCGACGAGCTGTTCTGGGGCAACGACCGGCTCGAAGACGCGCTGGCCTGGGCGACCGGGCGGCGTTAAGACCGGTCGGGCGCGCCGGCCTCCGGCGCATCCTCCACGGCCGCATCGGCCCGCGGCGGCGCCTCCGCGGGCGACACCGCCACCCGGGCAACGCCATCGGGCATCGCCTCGGGGGTATCCGGGGCCACCGCTGGCACTGTCTCGTCCAGCGCCGCCTCACGCCCCAGCGCCTGCTGCGGCGTCGGGTCGAGCACCTCGCGCGCGTGCTTGAGCAAGGCCCGTTCGGCGGGCGGCAGATCGGGCAGGGCGTTGAAGTCTTCCATGTAGACATCGAGCCCGTCGACGACGTTGAAATGCGGCTGCGCGAACAACTGGCGCATGGCCTGACGCTTGAGCGCCTCGGGCACCCTGGCGCGCAGAAAGCCGCTGAAGTCGTCGGCCAGCGAGAGCGTCGCGGGGTCGGGCAGCGGCGGCTCGTCGGGCACTACCGCGGCCGCGGGCGCGACCGGCGGGGCGGGCTCGGGCGGGGTCTCGCCGCGGGCGACGGCCTGCTTGCGGCGCGACCAGCGGCGCAGAAAGTCGCCTGGCGCGTCGACCGGTTCGACCGCGTCGGCGGCCGGCCGCGGCGGCTCAGTGTCCCGGGCGGTCACGATGGTCTCCGGTTTTGGCGTAGCGTTTGCCGCGTTTCTTGTGCGGCGGGGCGTAGTTGCTGCGCGCGAAGGCTTCGATCGCGCCGGCCCAGCCGGCTGGCAGCGGCAGCCGCTCGACGCTCTCGCCCGCATCCATCCAGCGCGAGGCTTCGTAGAAATTGGCGCTGACCGCGGCCACCGTCGGCGGGCCATCGGGCACGGCATCGTCGGCCGGGCGGATCATCAAGAACAGCGAGGGCTCGTCGGCCGCCACGTTCATCAGGTAGCCCTCGGCCTCGTCGCCATGCAGGCTCAGGCTCAGCCCGCCAACGACCACCCGCTGCGCGTCGTCCGGCGGCGGCGCATCGTCCAGGCTCAGCCCGACCAGCGCCCAGCGATGGCTGATCCAGCGGTTGCCCTCGACGCGCTGGCGCGCAAAGCACACCGCCAGCCGCAGCGCCCCGGGGGCGTGTTTCATCTCGTGTTCCATGGCCATCCTCGCCGATTCGACGCCCTGATCCGGGCTAAAATACGCCATCCATGACAGCGCGTGTCTGCCCATGCCGCAGACACCCGCCCCGACAGACTCCCGCCATGCGCGCCGACACCGATACCGACGCTGTTTTCGACATTCCGCTGGGCGATGCGCCCGACGCGCCGCGCCTGTCGCTGACCCGCGCGCGCCGCCCGGCCACCGCCGGCGCGACGGTCATCGACCACGACGGCCAGTCGCGCGCGGTCGAGGTGCCCGGCGAGCACGCGCTGACGGTGTACCTCGACAAGCAGGAGATCGTCACCCTGATGACCCTCGGTCAGGCGCCGGAAGCGCTGATCATGGGCTATCTGCGCAACCAGCGGCTGGTCGAGTCGCTCACCGATCTGCGCAGCGTGCACGTCGACTGGAGCACCGGCGCGTGCGCGGTGCACACCCGCGGCGGGGTCGATGCGAGCGCGCGGATGGCACGACGCACGGTGACCACCGGCTGCGGTCAGGGCACCATGTTCGGCGACTGGCTCGACGAGCTCAGGCCGCTGCACAGCGACGCCACCCTCTGCGTCGACACGCTGGATGCGGCGCTGGCGCGCATCGTGGCGCTCGACACGGTCTACAAGCGCTCCGGCTCGGTGCATGGCTGCGCGCTGCTGCGCAACACCGCGGAGGCGCCGCTGCTCTATCACGTCGAGGACGTGGGGCGGCACAACGCGGTCGATTCGATTACCGGTTTCATGTGGCTGGACGAGGAATCCGGCGCCGACAAGATCTTCTACACCACCGGCCGGCTGACCTCCGAGATGGTGATGAAGGCGGTGCAGATGGGCGTGCCGTTTCTGGTGTCGCGCTCCGGGCTGACCCAGATGGGGCTGTCGATGGCGCAGGCGATGGGGATCACGCTGGTGTGCCGCGCGCGGGTCGGTCGCCATCTGGTCTACTCCCACGCCGAACGCATCACGAGGCCCGCGCCATGACGCCCCCCCTCACCGGGCTGATTCTGGCCGGCGGCCAGGGCAGCCGCATGGGCGGGGTGGACAAGGGGCTGGTCGCGCTCGACGGCCGGCCGATGGTGGCGCACGTCATCGCGCGGCTGGCGCCGCAGGTCGATGCGCTGCTGATCAACGCCAATCGCAACGCCGACACCTACGCCGCCTTTGGCGTGCCGGTGGTGGCCGATCGGCATGCCGGCTTCGTCGGCCCGCTGGCCGGGCTGGACGCCGGGCTGCACCGGGCCGGCGACGGGTGGGTGGTGACCTGTCCGTGCGATTCGCCCTTTGCGCCGCGCGATCTGGTGGCGCGCCTGCTGGCCGCGGCGCAGGCCGCCAACGCCGATGTGGCGATGGCGCGTGCCGACGGTCAGGCCCAGCCGGTGTTCCTGCTGGCGCACACGCGCAGCGCCGGTGCGCTGGCCGCCTATCTGGCCGGCGGCGGGCGCAAGATCGACCGCTGGGTGACGGCGCAGAAACACGTGATCGTCGATTTCGACGACTGCCCGGACGCCTTCGCCAACATCAACACCCTGGACGAACTGGCGCAGCATCAGAAACCCTGACCCGGCACGCCCCGTGCGGGACGCGCCGGCCTCATCAACGCGTCGCCGAGGCCGCAGCACGCGGCGGCGCGGCGGGGCGTGCCGGGGTGGCGTCCTTGGCCTGTCGATACCAGTATTCGTGGTGCTCTCTAGCCCAGGTCTCGTCCACATAGCCGCTCTTCATGCCGTCCATCGCGCCTTCCATCCCCACCGTGCCGATGTAGATGTGACCGAGCGACAAGGCGATGAACAGAATCGCCCCGCCGGCGTGGATCAGGTGCGCGAGCTGCATGTCCTGGCGGGTCTGGCCGTTGCCGGGGAAGTCGAGGATCAGCCCGGTTGCGCCGACCAGCAGGCCGAGAATCACCACCCCGATCCAGAACCAGGTTTTCTCGCCGAAGTTGAAGCGCCACGAGGGCACATGCTCACCGGTGAGCAGCCCGCCGGCCTTGCGGATCCACAGCGCGTCGATGGCCTGCCACACGTTGTCGCGCGCAAACATCAGCACGAACACCACGGTGGAGGCGAAGAACAGCGGACCGGTCAGGTTGTGCAGGTTCTTGGCCAGGCGCGCAAACCACGAGAAGGCGTCGTAGCCGATCAGCGGAATGATCACGTGCTTGCCGAAGAGCAGCGTCAGCCCGGACAGCGCCAGCACCACAAAGGTCACCGCCAGCGTCCAGTGCGCGGTCCGCTCGACCCGGTTGAAGCGCTCGATCAGCCGGCCGGTGGGCGCGCCCTCCAGATCGATCCGCCCGCGGATCAGGCGGAACAGCACCAGCGCGACGAACACCGCGGCCAGCAGCCAGCCGCCCCACTGGGTGATCGGGCCGTTGCGCCACATCCGCCAGGTTTGCCCCTCGGACTGGATCAGCATGCGATCCGCCGGGGCGGCGAAGGTGATCGACTGGTGCTCGCCGCGGCGTGCACTGCGAAACGCCTCCGCGTTGTTGCCGGGCTGGATCAGCCCGCCGTCGGCAGCCGTCGCCGCCACCGCCGCTTCGGCGCTGCCGGCGGCCCATGCCGGCGCACCGGCCAGCCCGACGACGCAGGCCAGCAGCGCGGCCCGCAGCCAGGTGATGATGCGTGAACTCATCGCCGTCTCCTTACTCGGGCATCCGCCCGATTTCGGTTTGCTTGCGGGCGCGGGCGCGCATGTCGCTTTGCCACGCGGCCTTGTCACCGCCATAGGCGGCGGACTCCCACGGCCGGCTGTCCGGCTTGCCGGAATAGTGCCCTGCTTCGTAGCTGACCACCTGCGGCTGCTCCGAACAGGCACTCAGCGCGGCGGCGGCCATCAGAGGCAGCATCCATTTGAGGGCGTTCATTTGTCACCTCCACGCGTCTGCTCGCGCTTCTGCTCGCCGCTGCCGTAAGCGGTGTTCCAGCCGATCGCTTCGGCCCCGGCGCCGCCGCGGCGCACCACCCGCTCGCGGAAGATGTCGGACACGGTTTGCGCATCGCCCGCCAGCAGCGCCTTGGTGGAGCACATCTCGGCGCACAGCGGCAGCTTGCCTTCGGCGAGGCGGTTGCGGCCGTATTTTTCGAGCTCCGCGTCGGAGCCGTCGGCTTCCGGCCCGCCGGCGCAGAAGGTGCATTTGTCCATCTTGCCGCGCTGGCCGAAGGCGCCCTCCTGCGGGAACTGCGGCGCGCCGAAGGGACAGGCGTAGAAGCAGTAGCCGCAGCCGATGCAGGCGTCCTTGTCGTGCAGCACCACGCCATCCTCGGTGCGGTAGAACACATCCACCGGGCACACCGCCATGCACGGCGCGTCGGTGCAGTGCATGCACGCCACGGAGAGCGATTTCTCCTTGCCGACCACGCCGTCGTTGATGGTCACCACGCGGCGGCGCTGGATGCCCCAGGGCACTTCGTGCTCGTTTTTGCAGGCGGTCACGCAGCCGTTGCACTCGATGCAGCGCTCGGCATCGCACAGGAATTTCATTCTTGCCATTGCTGTCTCCTTAGGCCTTGGCGATCTGGCAGACCGTGCTCTTGGTTTCCTGCATCATCGTCACCACGTCGTAGCCGTAGGTGGTGGCGGTGTTGACCGCCTCGCCGCGCACGATCGGCGCGGCGCCTTCGGGGTAGTAGCGGAGCATGTCCTCGCCCATCCAGCGGCCGGAGAAGTGGAAGGGCAGGAACACCGTGGCGGCGTCCACCCGCTCGGTGACCAGCGCGCGCACCTTGATCTGCGCGCCGGTGGGCGATTTGACCCACACCCAGTCCTTGTCGACGATGCCGCGGTCGGCGGCGGTGCGCGGGTTGAGCTCGACGAACATGTCCTGCTGCAGCTCGGCCAGCCACGGGTTGGAGCGCGTCTCCTCGCCGCCGCCCTCGTACTCGACCAGCCGGCCGGAGGTCATGATCAGCGGGAAGTCGCGGCCCACGTCGCGGTACTGGTCCTGCACGGTCTTGTACAGCGTGGGCAGGCGCCAGTGGGTTTTCTTGTCCTCGTGGGTGGGGTACTTGTCGACCAGATCCGGGCGGGTCGAGAACAGCGGCTCGCGGTGCTTGGGCACCGGGTCGGGGAAGTTCCACACCACCGCGCGGGCGCGGGCGTTGCCGTAGGGCATGCAGCCGTGGTTCTTCATCACCACGCGGATGATCCCGCCGGAGAGGTCGGTCTTCCAGTTCTTGCCCTCGGCGGCGGCCTTCTCGGCGGCGGTGAGCTCGTCCCACCAGCCGAGCTTCTTCAACAGCACATGGTCGAACTCGGGGTAGCCCATCTTGAGATCGGCGTCGAGCGACGAGGAGCCCTCGCCGGCGAGCAGCGACACGCCGTCCTTCTCCACCCCGAACCGGGCGCGGAAGTTGCCCCCGCCGTTCATCACGTGGCGGGTGGTGTCGTACAGGTTGGGCGAGCCGGGGTGCTTCATTTCCGGCGTGCCCCAGCACGGCCAGGGCAGGCCGAAATATTCGCCGTCGCACGGGCCGCCTTCGGCCTTGAGGGTGCGCGGGTTGAAGGTGGCGAGGTGCTGCATCTGCAGCTTGAGCCGCTCGGGCGACTGGCCGCTGTAGCCGATGGTCCAGGTGCCGCGGTTGATCTCGCGCAGGGTGTCTTCCACGTCCGGCTCCATCCAGCCCTTGGCGTCCTTGTTGAGCTTGATGTTCTTGACGAACTCGTCACCGAAACCGAACTTCTTGGCAAAGGCGTACAGAATGGTGTGGTCGGGCTTGGACTCGAACAGCGGCTCGACCACCTGCTCGCGCCACTGGATCGAGCGGTTCGAGGCGGTCACCGAGCCATAGGTCTCGAACTGCGTCGCCGCCGGCAGCAGGTACACCCCGTCGCTGCGCACCGAGGCCGCCATCGCCGCGGTGGCCGACGGATACGGGTCGACCACCAGCAGCATTTCGAGCGCCTTGATGGCTTCGAGCATGTCCTTGCCGCGGGTCTGCGAGTTGGGCGCCATGCCCCAGAACACCTGCGCCTTGATGTTGGTGGCCTGATCCATCAGCTCGGGGTTCTCGGTCACCCCGTCGATCCAGCGCGACACCGTGATGCCGGCCTTCTCCATCATCGCCTGGTCGGCGAAGCGGCCCTTCATCCACTCGTAATCGACGCCCCACACCGCGCACCAGTGCTTCCACGCACCGGTCGCCACGCTGTAGTAGCCAGGCAGCGAGTCCGGATTGGGGCCGATGTCGGTGGCGCCCTGCACGTTGTCGTGGCCGCGGAAGATGTTGGTGCCGCCGCCGGCGATGCCGACGTTGCCCAGCACCAGCTGCAGGTTGCACATCAGGCGGGTGATGGCGTTGCCCACCGTGTGCTGGGTCTGGCCCATGCACCACACCACCGTGGACGGGCGGTTCAGCGCCATGGTCTCGGCGATCTGGCGCACTTCCTCATCCGGCACGCCGGTGACTTCGAAGACCTTCTCGGCGGTCCATTGCATCGCTTCGTCGCGGATCTGCTCCATGCCGTAGACCCGGTCCTCGATGTACTTCCGGTCTTCCCAGCCGTTCTCGAAGATGTGGCGGATCACCCCGTAGAGCAGCGCAATGTCCGAGCCCGAGCGCAGCCGCACGTACTGGTCGGCCTTGGCCGCGGTGCGGGTGTAGCGCGGATCGGCGACGATCACCCTGGCGCCGCCCTCCTTGGCATGCAGGATGTGCAGCATGCTCACCGGATGCGCCTCGGCAGCGTTCGAGCCGATGAAGAAGATCGCCTTCGAATACTGCATGTCGTTGTACGAGTTGGTCATCGCACCGTAGCCCCAGGTGTTGGCCACCCCCGCCACCGTGGTGGAGTGGCAGATGCGCGCCTGGTGGTCGGTGTTGTTGGTGCCGAACATACGCACGAACTTGCAGAACAGGTAGGCCTGCTCGTTGGAGTGCTTGGAGGAGCCGATCCAGTGCGTCGCATCCGGGCCGTGCTGCTCGCGGATGGCGAGCAGCTTGTCGCCGATCTCCTCGATCGCCGCCTCCCAGCTCATCCGCACCCACTTGCCGCCCGAGAGCTTCATCGGCGTGCGCAGGCGGTGTTCGCCGTGGCCGTGCTCGCGCACCGAGGCGCCCTTGGCGCAATGCGCGCCGAGGTTGATCGGGCTGTCGAAGACCGGCTCCTGACCGATCCACACCCCGTTCTTGACCTCCGCGTCGATCGCGCAGCCGACCGAACAGTGGGTACACACCGTGCGCTTGATCTCGACCGCGCCGTCGCCCGCCGCCTTGGCCGCACCGGCCGGCTCGATCATCGCGAAGGGCAGCCCGGCGCCCACCGCGCCCACCCCGGCGGCGAGGCCGGAGCGCTTCAGAAAGCTGCGTCGATCCAGCCGCTGCGGCGCCGCGCGCCCACCGAGCGCACCGGTCAGCGCGCTGTCTGCCGGTGCACCGGCGACCCGATTCGATTTCTTGACCAGCATGGTGCGCCTCCCTTACAGCCGCGTCGAACGGTAGTAACGCGCGACATGCCCGGTCACGCGATAGCCTCTGGAATCACCGGCCGGCTCGGCCAGCGCCTGCTCCGGCGCCGCGGCCTGCGCGGTCCCGGTCAATACCGCCACCCCGGCCGCCCCGGTGCCCGCCGCGGCGAACAGAAAACTGCGGCGGCCAAAGCTGGCCGGCATCCGGGTACGCGAATCGTGTGCATCACTCATGCTTACCTCCCCCCATCGGCGGTCGCCCCGCCCCGTGTTGTTGTCCTTCATTGATCGAACCCCAGCACCCGTTGTTCGAGTGCGAAAAATGCCTTCGCGAAACCGCCCACGGCGGCATAGAAACGCGCCATCTCATGGTTCTCCAGCGTCCGGCAGCAGGCCATCGCCCACGGTTGCAGATGGCGCGCAAAGAACGCCTGCTGCGCCTGCCAGCCGGCCGGGCCGGGGCGCGCCACCAGCGCGCGCATCGCATCGCACACGCCGGCCAGATGGTCTTCCGGCTCGCCGCAGCCGACCGCGCGCGCCAGCCCCAGCGCCGCCAGATCGGCGCGCAACGCGGCGAGCGGTTTTTCCATCATGAAACCGGTCAGATAGAACGACGCGTAGGGCAGCACCGGCGGACGGCCGGTGCCGGTAAACAGCGCATCCCACTCGGCGGCCACCTCCGGCGCGTCGTGCGCGGCGCGCTGCAGCCGCGCCCACGCGGCGGCCAGCGCGACCCCTTCGGGCAGCGCCGGATCGGCCTGCATCGGTGGCGACATGGCGATCGTGGAGAGCAACTCGGGCGAGGGCGCAGCGGCCATGAAGTGCGCGACAAGGCCGTAGAAGCCGGCGCGTTCTTCGTCTTCCACACTCAGCGCGGCCGCATCGGCCAGGGGGTCGCAAGCAGCCATCATCACAGGTCGAACGCCGTGGTTTCGCGCTGGCCATCGGCCGGCGCCATCATGTCGATCA
>JAGRFQ010000081.1:0-3042 GCA_020445945.1 Rhodocyclaceae bacterium | reverse complement strand
GAGCCGAAAGCGACGCCACAGCGCAGGCAGGTGCACGGTGCCTCCTCGTGCACCACCACCGCCTGCCGGGCCGACGGCGCAAGATTGAGGCGCGGCAACAGACTCAGCGCGTCTTCCGGGCAGGTCGCCACGCACAGCCCGCACTGCACGCAACTGGCCTCACGGAAGCGCAACCGCAGCGCCGCCGGGTCATCGCTCAGCGCGTTGGCCGGACAGGCCCCGACACAGGATTTGCACAGCGTGCACCGCTCGCCGTCCACCGCCACCGCGCCGTAGGCGCTGCCCACCGGCAACGGCAAGGGCGTGGCCAGCGCCGCCGCATCGACGAGGCCGGCCAGATGGGTAAAGCACAATTCCAGCGTGGCGCGCTTGTCGGTCTGCGGATGAAAGCGCGCCGGCGCGCCCAGCGCGGGCTGGCCGTGGGCACAGGCCGCCAGCACGGCGTCGGGCGCACCGCACAGCGCCAGCGCACGGCCCGCCGACTCCGGCACGCCCAGCCCGTCGAGCACCGCCTGGGCGAATCCGGCGGCGCGGCGGGCCGCGGCGAGGTAGGTGGCCGGCGCCTTGTCGCCCTGCCACACCGCCACCCGGCCGGCGCCGGCACACAGCGCGTAGAGGATCAGATCGGGGCCTACGCTGGCCGCGTCGTGCACCGCCAGCGGCAGCACGCCCTCGGGCAGGGCTTCGGTTTCGGCCCACGCCTGCAGTTCGGCGGCCTGCGCCTGGCCGTGCAGCAGCAGCGTCGGTACGCCGCCGCCGGCCCGCGTCCATGCCGCCAGCGCGGCGCGGATCTGCGCGCCGGTGGCCGGCAGGGCGGGGTAGTTGTAGCGCATCGCGCCGGACGGGCACACGCTGGCACAGGCGCCGCAGCCCATGCACAGGTGCGGCTCGACGCGCACCCCATTGCCGTCGGCCGAGATGGCCGAGGTCGAACAGGTGTCGATGCAGCGCGAACAGCCCTCGATGCGGCTGCGCGCGTGGGCGCACTGCGCGGCGTTGTAGTCGAAGAATTTCGGCTTGTCGAATTCGCCGATCAGGTCGGTGATCGCCAGCGCCGCCTCGGCCAGCGCGAGCGCATCGCCGGCCGGCGCGAAATAGCCTTGGGGCGGATGCGCCATCGCCAGCCGCGGGTGGTCGGCCAGATCGAGCACCAGGTCGAATTCGGCGCGGCGCGGGGTGAAGGCGAAGTCGATCGCGCCCACCTCGCACACCTCGACGCAGCGCCGCTTGTCGTTGCAGCGGCTGGCATCGACGTAGGCGGCGACGCCATCGCGCACGATGGCGTCGGAGCTGCAGGAGGCGATACAGGCGCCGCAGCCGGTACAGGCCGCGGCATCGACGGCGTTGGCCGGCGTCCAGTCGATGCAAAATGCGCCGAGCCAGCCGCTGACCGCGACCTGACGCGCGCGATGCACCGGCACCCGGCGCGGACTGTGCGCCGGCAGCGGCGCTTCGTCTTCGGCGAACACGGTCACCTGCACCTGGCCGTCGGCCTTGCCATGCAGGCGCTGCGCCCATGCCAGCGCGCGCGGCCCGTCGCCGAGAATCGCCACCCGGCCGCGGCTGGCGTAGCTCACCGCGTCAACCGGCGGCGGCGCGGGCAGTTGCGCCATCGCGATCAAGGCCGCCAGCCGTGGCGCGGCAGCGGCGCCGCCGGCGGCGTATTCGCGCGCGGGAAAGAACTGGAGCGGGGTGTCGCCGGCCTGCGCGGCGAGCAGCGGCGCCTCGCGATGACAGCCGATCTGCGCGGCGTGGGCGGCCGGGCCGCTGCCGCGACACAGCCGGTCGACCACCGCCACCGCAGCGGCCTCGACACTGCCCACGGCGGTGTCGATGGCGGCGTCGGCGATGCGGCCCTGGCATCGGCAGACCAGCGTTCCGGCGGCCGGCGCGGCTGCCGCGTCGTGTGTTGGTTTCAAGCTGTCTCCCCGGGCGTTGTTCACCAAAGTGGACAACGCTTGGCGCGCGGATCGCTGAGGCGCATTCCGCTTTTCGGGCACAGTCCTCGGCAGATTTCATGCCAGGCGGAGAAACCCTTACGGTTCAAACGCGTAGGCTGTTCCCGGGGAAGTCGGGGGGAGACATTTTGTCGCGCCGCTCAAAACCGGCGGGACACAATGTCTCACTCGGCGGCGTGCGCCCAGCGGGCCTGGAAGCCCGGCGCATTCGGGCGCTCGTCGAACTGCGCGACGCTGCGCAGCCACACCTCGAACACCGTGCCGACCCCCGGCGTGCTGTCGGCGGTGATGCGCCCGCCGTAGCGCTGGACGATGGTCTGGCTGATCGACAGCCCCAGCCCGGTGCCGCTGCCCTTCTTGGTGGTGTAGAAGGCGTCGAAGATGCGGTTGAGCTCGGCAGCGCCAATGCCGGCGCCGGTGTCGCGCACACGGATTACCGCGCCGGCCGCGGCGCCCGCTTCGAACCAGTCCTCGCTCGACAGGGTCAGCGTGGCGCCCTCGGGCATCGCCTGCACGGCGTTGACGATCAGGTTGATCAGCACTTGCTGCAGCTCGCTGCGATTGATCTCCACACGCTGCGTCGCGGCGTGCTGCTCGACGACCTCGACGGCGCGCTTGTCGAAACTGTGCGCGGCGAGGACCACGCAGTCGGCCACCACCCCGGCAATCTCGACCGGCTCGGTGTAGCCGGCAAATTCGGCGGGGCGGGCGAACTGGAGCAGCTTGGTGACGATCTGGCGGATGCGGTCGGCCTGCGCGTGAATCAGCCGGATCTCCTCGCGCACCGGATCGGCCGCGGGGCCAAGGATGTGGCCGAGTACGTCGATATTGCCCTGGATCACCGCCACCGGATTGTTGATCTCGTGCGCCACCCCGGCGGTCAGCTCGCCCACCGCGGCGAGCTTTTCGCTCATCACCAGCTGCTGCTGCGCATGGCGCAGGGTCTCGTTGGCGTCGGCCAGCTCGACGGTGCGCTCGGCCACCTTGCGGTCGAGCTCGTCGGCCCAGCGTTCGAGCTGCTCGCGCTTGTTGGCCAGCGTATCGAGCAGGGCGTCGAACTCGGCGGCCAGCCGGCCGAGCTCGT
>JAGRFQ010000013.1:52110-140122 GCA_020445945.1 Rhodocyclaceae bacterium | reverse complement strand
GTGCCGGATTGACGCTGAGTCCGGCACGGGTCGAACCGGCCCGCGTGCGCGCCTCGATGCTGCCTGCCCTGGTGGTGGGCGAGGGCGATGACGCGGTGGTGGTGTTGCACCGCGACGGCGAGCGGGTCGAAGTCGCCGTGCCGGGGATCGACGGGTCGCGCTGGATGGCGCTCGAGACGCTGCTGCGCGAGCTTCCGGGCCAATGGTATTTCGTCCGCCCGGTCTTCCGCTTCGACGCCCGCAGCCTGCTCTACCACCTGCCGCGCCCGCGGCGCTGGTTCTGGGACGCCTTCCTCGCCAACCGCTGGATCTACGGCTGGGCCTTGCTGGCCACGGTGCTGGTGAATCTGTTCGGCGCGGTCATTCCGTTCTACACCATGGCGGTGTATGACCGCGTGGTGCCCAACAACGCCACCGACAGTCTGTGGGTGCTGACCTCTGCGGTGGTGGTCATCACCGTGTTCGATCTGCTCATGAAGCTGTTGCGCAGCTATCTCGTCGAGAGTGCCGCGCGCAAGGCCGATCTGGCCATGTCGGCGCACATTTTTTCGCACACCCTGCAGCTGCGCGCCGCCAGCCGGCCAGCCTCCGGCGGCGTGCTGGCCAACGTGGTGCGCGAGTTCGAGTCGGTGCGCGAGTACGCCTCGGCCGCCACGCTGACGCTGCTTGGCGATCTGCCCTTCATGTTCTTCTTCCTCGCCATCATCGCGCTGGTGGGGGGCTGGATGGTGGTTGTGCCGCTGGTGCTGATCCCGCTCTCGCTGGCGGTATCGTGGTGGCTACGTCGACCGATCTCGCGCGAACTGGAAGCCAACATGCAGGAAGGTGCGCAGCGCACCGCGCACCTGTTCGAGGTCATGAACGGCCTCGACACCGTCAAGGGCATGGGCGCCGACGCCTGGGCGCGGCGCAAGTGGGAGATGCTCACCGTCAAGATCGCCGAGAGTACGCTGCGCATGCGCGAGTGGTCGGCCTTTGGCAGCACCTTCTCGGCCACCATGTCGGGGCTGTCGACGATTTTGCTGGTGATGGTTGGTGCCTTGCTGATTGCCGACGGCAAGCTCACGCTCGGCCAGCTCATTGCGGTGTCGATGCTCTCGGGCCGCGCGCTTGGCCCGGCCAGCCAGCTCGCCGGCCTCATCCTGCGCTCGCAGCAGGTCAAGCTGTCGCTCGAGGCGCTCGACAAGATCATGGCCTCGCCCATCGACGAACACGCCAGCAGCCTGCACCTGCCCGCGCTCAAGGGGCAGATCGAGTTCCGCGACGTGCATTTCGCCTACCCCAACGCCGCGCCGCTGCTCAAGGGGTTGAATCTGCGCATTGCGCCGGGCGAGAGAGTCGGTTTCATCGGGCGCATCGGCTCGGGCAAGAGCACCCTGATGCGCATGCTCCTCAATATCTACGCGCCGGACCAGGGCTCGGTGCTGATCGACGGCCTGTCGGTCAACCAGATCGAACCGCTCAGCCTGCGCCGTCAGATTGGCTATGTGCCGCAGGACGTGGTGCTGTTTCACGGCGATATCCGCGAAAACATCACCCTCGGGGGGAGCGATGTAAGCGATGCCGACATGCTTGCCGCGATTCGCGCCGGCTGCCTCGAAGACACCCTGGCGCAACTCCCCGAGGGGCTCGCCACCGAGGTCGGCGAGCGTGGCGAACGCCTCTCCGGCGGTCAGCGTCAGGCGGTGGCGATCACCCGCGCGCTGGTTCGCAAACCGCGCATGCTGCTGCTCGACGAACCGAGCAGCATGATGGACCCGGGCACCGAGCATCAGCTCATCCAGAGCCTGCGGCGCATGCCCGACATGACGCTGCTGCTGGTCACCCATCGCGCCTCGATGCTGCCGCTGGTCGACCGGCTGGTGGTGCTCGATCAGGGGCGCGTGGTGGCCGATGGCCCGCGTGAAGACATTCTCCGTCAACTGCAGGCCGGTGGCGGCCAGACACCTACAGGACAGCACGCCGCATGAGCACCGCATCCCGCGTCCCCCAGCCGCTGAGCGCCCACCCGGACTTCGATCGCGGTCCCAGACGGGCGGTCATCGCTCTGCTGGCACTGATCGGGGTATTGCTTGCGGGCGGCTTGCTGTGGATGAATTTTGCCCAACTCGACATCTCGGTCAATGCTGTCGGCAAGGTCATTCCGTCGAGTCGCGTGCAGCAGATCCAGAGCCTCGAGGGCGGCATCATTCAGGCGATCAACGTGCGCGAGGGGCAGCAGGTGCACGAAGGCCAGGTGCTGGCATACGTCCAGAACGTGCAGTTCAGCGCCGAACTCGGCGAGACCCGCCAGGCCTACCTCAGCGCCCGTGCCATCATGGCCCGGCTCGACGCCGAACTCTCCGGCGGGGCGCTCGACTTTCCCGACGACGTGCGCCGCGACGCGCCCGGCATGATGGCCGAGCAGCGAGCGCTCTTCGAGTCGCGCATGCAGGAGCGGCGCAGCGTTGCCGAGACGCTTCGGGGGCAACGCACCCAGCGCAGTCAGGAGCTGGCCGAGGCCCGCGCCCGTGCGCGCAGCCTGGCCGCCCAGCTCGGCCCGGCGCAGGAAACGCTCAGCATCGAGGAGCGCCTGTCGGCGCAAGGCGCCGGCGCGCGCACCGACCTGCTCGCCGCGCAGACCCGCTTCACCAGCCTGCAGGGCGAGCTGGCTGGGGCGCGGATTGCCGTGCGGCGGCTGCAGGCCGGCGTCGACGAGGCTGAATCGCGCCTGCGCGAAACCGACGCGCGCTATCAGGCCGAAGCCAGCCGCGAGCGTGCCGAGGCCGAGCAAGAGCTGAGCGCGCTGACACAGCAACTCACCACGCGCGAGGACCGCGTCACCCGGCGCGAACTGCGCGCGCCGATGGACGGGGTGGTCAACCGTGTGCTGATCAGCACCGTCGGCGGCGTGGCGCAGCCGGGTGAAACCATCATCGAACTGGTGCCGGTGGAAGATACGCTGTTGATCTCGGCGCGCGTCAAACCGTCCGAAATCGCCTTCATCCGCCCCGGCCACGAAGCCCAGGTCCGTGTGTCGGCCTACGATGCCTCGATTTTCGGCGTGCTCAAGGCCCGAGTGCTGCGCGTTGGCGCCGACGCCATCCAGGACGAACGGCAGGACGTTTCCTACTTCGAAGTCTTCCTCGAAACCGAACGCAATTACCTCGGCGCCCCCGAAGAGCGTCTCACCATCTCGCCCGGCATGGCCGCCGACGCCAGCATCAACACCGGCAAGCGCACGCTGATGGAATATCTGCTCAAACCGATTGTAAAAACCTTCGACAAAGCGCTGAGGGAGCGATGAGCATGCGATCGACCCTTACCCGGTTTTCGCGTGCGGCAGCGCTTGTCGGCACGCTGTTGCCGTGTGCCGCGGTCCACACCGCACCGTTGCCCGAAGTGGTGGACCGCGTGATCGACGCCCACCCCGACATCCGCTCGGCGCAGGCCTTGCTGAACGCTGCCGACGCGTTGGTGGGGCAGGCGCGCTCGGCCTATTACCCGACGCTCGGGCTGAACTGGAACGCTGCCGATTCGCGCGACGAGCAACTCGGCGCACCGCTCGACCGGACCATCCGCCGCTCGGAAGCGGTGCTGAGCTGGAACCTGTTCCGCGGCGCGGCCGACGTGCAGCGCAATCGCAGCGCACGCTACGAGCGCGCCGCCGCCAGCGCCGATCTGGCGTGGACCCGCGAGCAGGTCGCACTCGAGGTGGCCGAACGCTACACCGAAGTCCTGCGGCTGCGGCGCGTGCTGGCTCACAGCGCCGGGCTGATGGACGACTATCGGCAGCTGTATGACAAGGTGCGCACGCGCGCCGAGGCGGGGCGGTTGTCGTCCGCCGACGTCGAGCAGATTCGCGTCGATCTGATTCAGGTGGAGTCCCGCCACGCCGATCTGCAGTCGCAGCTCGATGCCGCCGAATACCGCTTTGCGCGCATCACCGGGCAGCCCCCCGAGGCCCTGAGCGCGCCGGGCTTTGCGCCTGCCGAATGGTCGCGCGACACCTTGTTGGCCGCGGCCGAGCAGTTCAGTCCGCGCCTCAAGGCCGCACGCGAGCGGGTCAAGGCACGCCAGGCCGACGTTGGCGTCGCGCGCGGGCGGCTGATGCCCAGCGTCGACCTCGAACTGCGCAAGCGCCTCTCCGCGCGGATCGAGCCCGCCCAGGTCTCCGACACCGTCGACGCCACGCAGCTGAGCGTCGCACTGGAAATTCCGCTCGGCGGGGGCGACTTCAGCCGCATCCGCGAAGCGCTCGAACGCCGCGACGCCGCGCTCGCCAGCGCCGATGCCGCACGCCTCGCCATCGACACCGAGCTCGCGCCGCTGGTGCGCGAGCGCGAGCAACTGCTGCACATCCAGCCCCGCCTGCGCGAACGCGTCGACGCCAGCCGCCGTCTCGTCGACGCCTACACGCTGCAGTTTGACGCCGCGCGACGCTCGCTCTCCGATCTCGCCTCCGCGCATGCCGATCGCTTCAGCGCCCGCACCGAACTGCTCGACAACAGTGTGCGCATTTTCGCCATCGAAGCGCGCCTGCTGAGCCTGACCGGCGCCCTGCGCGAACGCCTCGCCCACGCCTATCGGCCCGCAACGCTGCCCCAGGAATCATCGCCGGTCGCGGCCGCCGACCACACGCCTCAAGCCACCGCCGCAGCGCAGGCAAACGAAAATCCAGCGCCTGGATTCGACGCAGCCGAACAGGTTGGCGCGTGGGCGCGGGACTGGTCGGCCGGCAGCTACCCCGACTACCGCCGCCACTACAGCGCCGACTTCACCACGTCAGACCACCCCAGCACCGCCGCTTGGGAGCGCGAACGCCGCCAGCGCGTGTCGCGCACCGGGATTGCCGTCAGCATCCGCGCTCTGACGACAGCCACACTGCCCGACGGCCGCGTCATGACCCGCTTCGTCCAGCACTACCGCGCCCCCGCCTACGAGGACACCGTGGCCAAGGTGCTGCTCTGGAGCAGGCACGACACCGGCTGGCAGATCGTGCGTGAAACGGTCGAGTGAGATCCGGTTGGGGACTGTGGTCAATCAGGCCGGCCAAGGGTCACCGTTGACTGGGTGATCTGCAATCCGGCAAAGCTAAACCCGTTAAGGATGTCTCTCCGCGGGAGCGGATCGACAACAACTACGTCAGGATGGTCAATCTGACCACACTGTACTGACAAGGCGTTTCTCGCCCTTGGTACTCATCCAGGCACGTACTTCCGCGTTGCAATATGTCGGTTGTTCTCGAGATCTATCGACGAGACGCAACCACAACGTTTCCTTCGCTCCCCGATGCCGCAATCCAGCCGCCCGATTCTTTCGCACGTAACCCATAGATTTGTATGGAATTGATTGCTGACTTGGCGGATTTCGGGGCGGTTTCTGGGAGCAGGGTTGGCGCGAGGAATGGTCGCGAGAGAGTGGAATGTGGGCCGGAACGGCCAATTCGGGTGGCTGGCGAAGTGTGCAGGCTTCTGCAGGAACCCCCCGACAACACGCGGAAACTGGCGCGATCAGGCAAGAAAAACCCCCAACCGTGACCGATTGGGGGTTTGTGTTATTGGTGGAGCCGGGGGGGATCGAACCCCCGTCCGCAAGCCCTCTACAGCAAGCTCTACATACTTGTCCCGTCTATTTGGATTTAGTCACAGGGTTTGGCCGGCGGGCGGGCCGTTCTGCAACGAGTCACCTTGGATTTAGAACGTGTGGCAAGTAACCCGACACGCGCTCGAGTTCCTGTAAATGACACTGCGAGACGAAGTTTTCACCCCATCATCCGACCCAGGAACCTGTCGGTGCAGCGCCCACCGGTTTTAAGCGGCGAGAGCGAAACGCTCGTCGTTGGCGTTTACTTTGTTTCCAGCGGATTTACGAGGTGACTGGACCTCGGTATGCACTTGGCTGCTTCGCGACCCACGTCGAAGCCATGTCGGCCCCACGTTATCTGGAAAGTCGGGGCAAATTCCCGAATTTCAAGACGGGTTGATGGTATCACGTCTGGGTGAGGGGGAGTTCGCACAGTGCGAGCAGTGCGTTGGGGCTGTCGACGATCCAGTCGGCTTGCCAGTCTTCGATCCGGGTGTCTATGCCGAGGTAGCCCCATGCGGCTGCGGCGGCTGGCATGGTTGCGGCCCGGGCGGCCTGAATGTCCCGCAGGTCGTCACCGACGTAGAGCGTTCTGGCCGTGGCGCAGCCGATGATTTTGCAGCCGAGCAGGAGCGGGTCCGGTGCGGGTTTCGGGTTGTGTGTGCTGTCGCCGCTGACAATGCAGGCGGCGCGGGTGCTCAGATTGAGGGCGTCGAGCAGGGGTTCGGTAAAGCGCGCCGGTTTGTTGGTGACGACTCCCCATGGTATTTCGGCGTGATCGAGTGCGTTGAGCAGCGTGGCCATGCCGGCGAAGAGTCTGGTGTCGCGGCACAGGCGCTGAGCGTAGATGGCGAGGAACTGGGCGGCCCGTCGGGGGAAGTTGTCGTCGCCGGGGCGCAGGTTGAAACCGACCCGGAGCATGCCCCGGGTCCCCGATGAGGTGTGCGGCCGAAGGATGGCAGGCGGTAGCGCCGGGCGGGATTCGCTTGCGAGGAGGTCGTTGAGTGCGCCATTGAGGTCGGGCGCGGTGTCAGCCAGCGTGCCGTCCAGATCAAACAGGACGGCCTCAAATCGGGCGTGTGGCATGGAGCAGGTAGTTGACGTCGGTGTCGCGGCTCAGTGCGTAGTGCTTGGTGAGCGGGTTGTAGGTCATGCCGGTCAATGAGCGGAATTCCAGCCCTGCCTGACGGCACTGTCGGGCCAGTTCGGATGGCTTGATGAATCGGGCGTAATCGTGGGTGCCTCTGGGCAGGAGGCGCAGCAGGTATTCGGCGCCAATGATGGCCAGAAGATAGGCTTTCGGGTTGCGGTTGAGCGTTGAAAAGAAGACATCTCCGCCCGGTTTTACAAGGCGAGCGCACGCGGCAACGATGCTCTCCGGGTCGGGAACGTGTTCGAGCATCTCGAGGCATGTGACGACATCGAATTCGCCGGGGTGCGCTTCAGCCATGGCTTCTGCACTGACCAGGCGGTAGTCGACCACCAAGCCGGATTCGTGAAGATGGAGGCGCGCTACGTTGAGAGCTTTTTCACCTAGATCGATGCCGGTGACGGTGGCGCCGCGTGTGGCCATGCCTTCCGACAGGATGCCGCCGCCGCAACCGACGTCAAGTACGGTTTTGCCGCTCAGTGTCGCAATGCTGTCGATCCAGTCGAGGCGCAGCGGATTGATTTCGTGGAGGGGACGGAATTCGGATTCCGGATCCCACCAGCGGTGGGCAAGATCGCCGAATTTTTGGAGTTCTACGGGGTCGGCATTCATCGTGGGTTGTCTTGTTCGGGCGGACTGAAGGTGTGGCGCGAACGATAGCATGAAAAGAAAAAGCCCTGCGGCTGCAGGGCTTTTTCGGGAAGCGGTCGGCAGATTACTTGGAGCCGATCACTTCGATCTCAACACGGCGATCGGGCTGCAGACATTCGATCAGGGCCTTGCGGCTCTTTTGCATGCAGTTCGAGGTCACCGGCTGGGTTTCGCCCTTGCCTTCGGTGTACACGCGGCCGGCTTCAACGCCTTTGCTGACCAGGTATTGCTTCACCGCAGCTGCGCGCTTTTCCGACAACTTCTGGTTGTAACCAGCAGAGCCCAGACGGTCGGTGTGACCCACGGCCAGGATGACTTCCAGCTTCAGCTCGGCAGACTGGGCCGCCAGCTTGTCGAGTTTGGCCATGCCTTCGGGCTTGAGCGAAGCCTTGTCGAAGTCGAACAGGGCGTCGGCTGCGAGCTTGATTTTCTCAGCCATCGGCTTGGGTGCCGGCGCGGGCATCGGCTTGGCTGCAGCCATCGGTGCGACGCACTTGTCTTTTGCGACGATGTCGCTGTCGCAGCCGCAGCCAACCGGGAACTCGCCAGCTAGCGTGCTTGATGCGGCAGCCGGGCTCCAGTAGCCGGTGCGCCAGCACAGGCCGGTACCGCTGCGGGCAACAACGTTGCGCCCATCAATCGCGTAGGGAACTTCGCCCTTGCCGGTGACGGTGATGTCTTCGTTGTGGTGTGCAGCGACAGCGGCCGTTGCAGACAGGGTCAGAGCGGCAGCAGCGGCCACCATGAAAAATTGTTGTTTCACTTGTTTGATCATAAATTCCTCGTCATTTGGCAAGGCTTGAAAATAACCGGCTGTCGTGATCCTCACGCCAAGCGGCAAATCAATTACCAAGTTTATTCTGCCATACCCGCGCGATCGCGAGCAATTCACTGTTGGATTTTTGCAACAGGGTTTTGTCGGTAACGCGCGCCTGCCCTGCAATCCAGACGTGAGTGACATTTTCTCGACCCGCGCAGTATACAAGATGCGACAGGGGGTTGAAGCAAGGTTGTGTGTCCACGCCTGAGAAGTCGACAGCGCACAGGTCCGCTTGCTTGCCTGCGGCGATCGAGCCGATGTCGGCGCCCATGCCCAGTGCGTGGGCGCCATCGAGCGTTGCCATGCGTAGCGCGCGCGATGCGGGTATCGCGCGAGCGTCGCCGCTGTGGACTTTGGCCAACAGAGCGGCTTGGCGCATTTCCTGAAAGAGGTCGAGGCGGTTGTTGCTTGCCGCGCCATCGGTGCCCAGGCCGACCGGGATGGTGTGTTCGATCAGCTGGTGGATGGGGGCGATGCCGCTGGCGAGCTTCATGTTCGATGACGGGCAATGGGCGACGCTGGCACCGTGGCGGGCGAGGAGGTCGATTTCGCTGTCGGTGAGATGTACCGCGTGCACGCCGATCAGGTTGCTGCCCACGACACCGAGCTTGTCGAGGCGGGCGAGCGGTCGCTGGCCATGCTGTTTCAGGCTGTCGTTGATCTCTTGTGTGGTTTCGTGGATGTGGATGTGGATTGGCAGGTCGAGTTCGTTGGCCAGGTCGACGATGCGGCCGAAGGTTTCGTCGCCCACGGTGTAGGGCGCGTGCGGCGCGAGGGCGAAGCGGGTGAGCGGGTGTTGGCGCCAGGCATCGCGGGTGGCGAGCCCCTTTTTCAGGTATTCGTCAGCGCTGCTGGCGTATGGGGTGGGGAAGTCGATCGCGGTAATGCCGATGACGCAGCGCATGCCGAGCATGTCGAAGGCGCTGGCTGCGGCGTCGGGGTAGAAATACATGTCGTTGCAGGTGGTGATGCCGCCGCGCAGCATCTCGGCTGCGGCGAGCAGGGTGCCGTCGCGTACGAAGGCGGCCGAGGCGTGGCGTGCTTCGGTTGGCCAGATTGCCTGTTCCAGCCATTGCATCAGGGGGAGGTCGTCGGCCATGCCGCGCATCAGGGTCATGGCGGCGTGGGTGTGCAGGTTCACCAGCCCGGGGATCAGTGCGTGGTCGGCGAGATTCTGCTCTGCATCGGGTGAGAAGCGCTGGCGTGCTTCGTCGGTGGGGAGAACGGCGAGGATTCTGCCGTCGCGGATGGCGACGCTGTGGTGTTCAAGCACGACGGTGTCGGGTTCCACCGGGATGACCCAGCGGGCGTTCAGCAGCAGATCGGCGTGTTCGCTCATGGTTGATATGCGTTGGGGTTGGCTGTGGTGAGCATTCAATCCCGCCGGGACCAAAAGATCAACCGTGGATCAACCGTGCTGCCGGATTGCGGTGTGCGCTGCGTTGGCGGCCTGACATGGACGCATTGCAGGGGAGGGGATGCGGGCAGGCGGCATGGTAATATTCTCCTCTTTTGAATGCCGCCTGTTCAGGCGCTGCGGACACCATGGACCAATTCGCTAAAGAGACGCTTCCGATCAGCCTTGAGGAGGAAATGCGTCACGCTTATCTCGACTACGCGATGAGCGTCATTGTCGGGCGGGCGCTGCCCGATGCGCGCGATGGTCTCAAGCCGGTGCACCGCCGGGTGCTGTTCGCGATGCATGAGGCGAACAATGCCTGGAACCGGCCGTATGTGAAGTGCGCGCGGGTGGTCGGTGAGGTGATGGGTAAGTATCACCCCCACGGCGATTCGGCGATCTACGACACGCTGGTGCGCATGGCGCAGGATTTTTCCTTGCGTTACATGCTGGTGGACGGGCAGGGCAACTTTGGCTCCATCGATGGCGACAACGCGGCGGCGATGCGTTACACCGAGTGCCGTCAGGCGCGCATCGCCAGCGAGTTGCTGTCGGACATCGACAAGGAGACGGTCAACTTCGTCCCCAACTACGACGGCAAGGAGCGCGAGCCGGCGGTGTTGCCGGCGCGCATTCCGAACCTGCTGATCAACGGCTCGTCGGGCATCGCGGTGGGGATGGCGACCAACATTCCGCCGCACAATCTGGGCGAGGTGATCGATGCGTGCTTGTTGTTGTTGAACGCGCCGGACACCGACATTGAAGCGCTGATCAAGATCGTCAAGGCACCAGACTTCCCCACCGCCGGGCTGATCTACGGCCTGTCCGGCGTGCACGACGGCTACCGCACCGGTCGCGGCCGGGTGGTGATGCGCGCGCGTACCCACTTCGAGGATCTGGACAAGGGTCACCGCCAGGCGATCATTGTCGACGAGCTGCCCTATCAGGTGAACAAGCGCTCCTTGCTGGAGCGCATCGCCGAGCTGGTGAACGAGAAGAAGATCGACGGTATCTCCGAGATCCGCGACGAATCCGACAAATCCGGCATGCGCGTGGTCATCGAGCTCAAGCGCGGCGAAGTGCCCGAGGTGGTGCTCAACAAGCTGTTCAAGCAGACCCAGTTGCAGGACACCTTCGGCATGAACATGGTGGCGCTGGTCGATGGCCGCCCCAAGGTGCTCAACCTGCACGAGCTGCTCGACTGTTTCCTGCAGCACCGACGCGAGGTGGTGACCCGGCGCACCATTTATGAACTGCGCAAGGCGCGCGAGCGCGGCCACGTGCTCGAAGGTCTGGCGGTGGCGCTGTCCAACGTCGACGAAGTCATCGCCCTCATCAAGGCCGCCCCCACGCCGGCCGAGGCCAAGCAGGAACTGATGGCGCGCATCTGGCGCTCGCCGCTGGTCGAGGAGATGCTGGCCCGCGCGGTGGCCGATCGAGAGAGCTTCCGCCCCGACGGGCTGGCCGCCGAATTCGGGCTGGGCGATGCCGGTTACCGCTTGTCCGATGCGCAGGCACAGGCGATTCTCGAACTGCGCCTGCAGCGCCTGACCGGGCTGGAGCAGGACAAGATCGTCAGCGAATACCGCGAGATCATGGAAGTGATCGCCGATCTGCTCGACATCCTGGCGCGCCCCGAGCGGGTCACCGCCATCATCGGCGACGAGCTCACCGCGGTGCGCGAGCAATATGGCGACGCGCGCCGCTCCGAGATCGTGCTCGACACCGCCGACATCAATATCGAAGACCTGATCGCGCCCGAAGACATGGTGGTCACGCTCTCGCACACCGGCTACTTCAAGCGCCAGCCGCTCACCGACTACCGCGCGCAGCGCCGCGGCGGGCGCGGCAAGCAGGCCACCGCGATGAAGGAAGACGACTTCATCGACCGCCTGTTCGTGGCTAACACCCACGACACGATCATGTGCTTCTCCAACCGCGGGCGGGCGTACTGGCTGAAGGTCTACGAGGTGCCCGAGGGCACGCGCGGCTCGCGCGGCAAGCCGATCGTCAATCTCTTTCCGCTGTTCGAAGGCGAGAAGATCACCGCGGTGCTGCCGGTCAAGGCCTTCGACGACGACCACTACGTGTTCATGTCTACCTCGCGCGGCACGGTCAAGAAGACCCCGCTGTCCGACTTCGCCAATCCGCGCAAGGCCGGCATCATCGCCGTCGGGCTGGATGAGGACGACTACCTGATCGGGGTGGCCATCACCAATGGCGATTGCGACGTGATGCTGTTCTCCGACGCCGGCAAGGCGGTGCGCTTCGCGGAAACCGACGTGCGCCCGATGGGGCGTACCGCACGCGGCGTGCGCGGCATGATGCTCGAGCCCGGCCAGCAGGTGATCAGCATGCTGGTGGCCGACGACGAGTCGTGGTCGGTGCTCACCGCCACCGAAAACGGCTACGGCAAGCGCACTTCGATCGTCGAATACACCCGCCATGGCCGCGGCACCAAGGGCATGATCGCGATCCAGTCCTCCGAGCGCAACGGCAAGCTGGTCGGCGCAGTGCTGGTCAAGCCGGAAAACGAGGTCATGCTCATTTCCACCGGCGGGGTGTTGATCCGCACCAAGGTCGAGCACATCCGCGAGATGAGCCGTTCGACCCAGGGGGTCACGCTGATTTCGCTCGACGATGGTACGTCCCTGGCGGGCATCGAGCCGGTCGCCGAGTCGGATGACGACGACGCCTTCCTTGAGGGCGCGCTCGAAGCCGGCGAAAGCGCGGCAGGCGACGCCGGCGCCGCGGAGGCGGGCGGCGCAGAGACTGCCCCCGACGAGGAAGCGTAATGGCGCGCGTGTTCAATTTCGCCGCCGGGCCGGCCGCGCTGCCCGAAGCCGTGCTGCGCCAGGCTGCCGACGAAATGCTCGACTGGCACGGCCACGGGCTCGGCGTCATGGAAATGAGCCATCGCAGCCCGGCTTTCCAGTCGATCTACACCCAGGCCGAGGCGGATTTTCGCGCCTTGCTGGGGGTGCCCGCCAACTACCGCATCCTGTTCATGCAGGGTGGGGCGATCGCCGAGAACGCGCTGATCCCGATGAACCTGCTCGGCGACAGGCGCGGTGCCGATTACGTGGTGACCGGCTCATGGTCGGCCAAGTCGCAAAAGGAGGCGCGCAAGTACGGCGAGGTGCACATCGCCGCCAGCGGCGAGGCGGGCGGCTTTACCCATGTGCCGGCCATCGAGACATGGCAGCCGTCGGCCGATCCGGCCTATCTGTTCGTGTGCACCAACGAGACCATCGGCGGCGTCGAGTTCGGCTTCGACCCCGACATGGCGGCGCTCGGGCGGCCGGAGGTGCCGCTGGTGGCCGACATGTCCTCGCACATCCTGTCGCGGCGCATCGACGTGTCGCGTTACGGCCTGATCTTTGGCGGCGCGCAGAAAAACATCGGCCCGGCCGGGCTGACCTTCGTGATCGTGCGCGAAGACCTGCTCGGTCGCGCCCACAAGGATTGCCCGTCGGCCTTCGACTACAAGCTCGTGGCCGACAACCACTCCATGTACAACACCCCGCCCACCTACGCGATCTACATCGCCGGGCTGGTCTTTCAATGGCTGCTCGGCGAAGGGGGTGTGGCTGCGCTGGAAGCGCGCAACATCGAAAAAGCCGCGCGCCTCTACGCCTATATCGACGGCAGCGATTTCTACGAAAACCGGGTTGCGCCCGACAGCCGCTCGCGCATGAACGTGCCTTTCTTCCTGCGCGACGAGGCGCTCAACGCCACCTTTCTCGAAGAGAGCACGGCGGCCGGGCTGATCCAGCTCAAGGGTCACAAATCGGTCGGCGGCATGCGCGCCTCGATCTACAACGCCATGCCGATGTCGGGGGTCGAGGCGCTGGTCGATTTCATGCAAGATTTTGCAAGACGCAAGGGGTGAGGTTGGAGAGATGAGCGAAGAACAGGAACTGCTCAAGCTGCGCAATGCCATCGACGCCATCGATGACGAATTGCTCGCCAAATTTTCGCGTCGCGCCGAACTGGCCCAGCGCATCGGCGAAATCAAGCACGGCAACATCTACCGCCCCGAGCGCGAGGCGCAGGTGCTGCGCCGGCTGGCCGAGAAAAACCCCGGCCCCTTGCCGGCGCCCGCGGTGCAGCGCGTGTTCCGCGAGCTGATGTCGGCCTGTCTGGCGCTGGAGCAGCCGCTCAAGGTGGCCTATCTCGGCCCCGCCGGCACCTTCTCCGAGAGCGCCTCGCGCAAGCATTTTGGCAGCGCGCCCACCTTCATGCCAACGCTCGCCATCGACGACGTGTTCCGTTCGGTCGAGGCCGGCACGGTGGATTACGGCGTGGTGCCGGTCGAGAACTCCACCGAGGGTGCGGTCGGCCGCACGCTCGATCTGCTGCTCGCCAATCCGCTCAAGATCTGCGGCGAGGTCAAGCTGCGCATCCACCAGCATCTGCTCTCCCGGGCAGACGGCATGGGCGCCGCGCGGCGCGTGTATTCGCACGCCCAGAGCCTCGCGCAGTGTCAGGAATGGCTCAACCGCAATCTGCCCTCGCTGCCGCGCGTGCCGGTGGCGAGCAACGCCGAGGCGGCGCGGCTGGCGGCCGAAGACCCCGAATCGGTCGCCATCGCCGGCGAGGCGGCGGCCGAACTGTACGGCCTCAACATCCTGTCGGCCAACATCGAGGACGACCCCAACAACACCACCCGCTTTCTGGTCATCTGCCAGCACGGCGCCGGCCCCTCGGGCAAGGACAAGACCTCGCTGGTGTGCTCCACGCCCAACCGTGCCGGCGCCATGCACAAGCTTCTTCAGCCGCTGGCCGAACATGGGGTGAGCATGACCAAGCTGCAATCGCGGCCGGCCCGCTCGGGGCTGTGGGAGTATGTGTACTACATTGATTTCGAAGGCCACGAGAGCGACCCGAAGGTGGCCGCGGCCCTGCAGGCGCTGGACCAGAACGCGAGCTTCGTGAAGGTGCTCGGTTCCTACCCGGTGGCCGCGCTGTAATTGTGCCCGCCGGCGCGGGCAGCACCATAAAAGCGTAACGAGGAGACATTTCATGGGGATTGCCGATCAGGCACCGCCCTACGTGCGGCGCATTTCGCCGTATCAGCCTGGCAAACCGATTTCCGAACTGGCGCGCGAGATGGGGCTGAACCCGTCTGCCATCGTCAAGCTGGCCTCCAATGAAAATCCGCTGGGGATGAGCCCGCTGGCCAAGAACGCGATTTCCGCTGCGTTGTTCGAGGCGCCGCGCTATCCCGACGGCAACGGCTTCGCGCTCAAGGCCGCGCTCAGCGAGATGACGGGCGTGCCGGCGGCGCAGATCGTGCTCGGCAATGGCTCCAACGACGTGCTCGAACTCGTCGCGCGCAGCTTTCTCGCGCCCGGCGCCGAGGCGGTGATGTCGGCGCATGCGTTCGCGGTCTATCCGCTGGCCACCCTCGCGAGCGGCGCCACCCCGGTGCAGGTTGCAGCGCGCGAGTTCGGCCACGACCTCGACGCGATGGCCGCGGCGATCACCGACCGGACCCGGGTCGTCTTCATCGCCAACCCCAACAACCCGACCGGCACGTTCGTGGCGGGGCCGCAGATCGAGGCCTTCCTGGCGCGCGTGCCCGACACCGTGCTGGTGGTCCTTGACGAGGCCTATACCGAATACCTCGCCGATGTCGATGCCTACGACAGTATCGCGTGGCTCGCGCGCTTCCCCAATCTGCTCATTTCGCGCACCTTTTCCAAAGCCTACGGGCTGGCCGGGCTGCGTGTCGGCTATGCCATGGGCGGCGCGGCGGTGGTCGACCTGCTCAATCGCGTGCGTCAGCCCTTCAACGTGAACAGCCTCGCGCTGGCGGGGGCTGTGGCGGCGCTGGCGGACCAGGAGTTCGTGGCGCGCAGCGTGGAACTGAATCGCCGTGGCATGGCGCAAGTCACCGCCGCGCTGGCCGACCTGGGCCTCACCTGGCTCCCCTCACGCGGCAATTTCGTCACCGTCAAGGTCGGCGACGCGGCGGCGGTCAATGCCGGCTTGCTGCGCCGGGGCGTGATCGTGCGTCCCATCGCCGCGTATGGCATGCCCGAGTGGCTGCGGGTCTCGATCGGCCTGCCCGAAGAAAACGCCCGCTTCATCGACGCGCTGCGCGGCGTACTGGCCGACGCATGACTGACACGCCCTTGATTGGACGCCTCGTTGTATGCGGAGTGGGCCTCATCGGTGGCTCGTTCGCGCTCGCCCTGCGTGCCGCGGGCGCGGTCGGACACGTGGTCGGCTACGGCCGCACGCGCGCCGCGCTGGAGCGCGCGCAAGCGCTCGGCGTGATCGACTCGATCGCGGATGACTGGCAGCACGCGCTGGCCGGCGCGGACATGGTCCTGCTCGCCGTGCCGGTCGGCCAGATCGCGCAGGTGATGGCCGACATGGCGCCGCATCTGGCCCCCGGCACGATCGTGACCGACGCCGGCAGCACCAAGCGCGACGTGATCGAGGCGATCTACGAAAAGCTCGACGGTCAGCTGGCGCGCGTGGTCCCGGCGCATCCGATCGCCGGTGCCGAAAAAAGCGGTGTCGACGCCGCGTTTGCGACGCTCTACCAGCAACGCAACGTGGTCGTCACGCCCCTGCCGGAGAATGACCGGGACGCCGTCGAGCGGGTCACCGCAGCCTGGCAGGCGTGTGGCGCCACGGTGCGCCAGATGAGCCCGCAGGAGCATGATCGCGTGTTTGCCGCGGTCAGCCACTTGCCTCACTTGCTGGCCTACGGCTTGGTGCACGATCTGGCCGGGCGGGCCAACGCCGAGCAGTTGTTCAGCTTTGCGGCCGGCGGATTTCGCGACTTCACGCGCATTGCCGGCAGCCACCCCGAGATGTGGCGCGACATCTGCCTCGCCAACCGGCATGCGCTGACTGCCGAGCTCGACCAGTATCTGGCCGAGCTGGCCTACCTGCGCGCGCTGCTCATCGGCAACGACGGCAAGGCGCTCGAAGCCTTGTTCGCCGAGGCACGCGAGGCGCGAAACCGCTGGGCCGACAAGGCCTTTCCGACCTGATTTGCGGAGTACTCCCGATGGTGTTTCTTGATCTCCCGCCGATGATGCAGGCCGCTGGCAGCGTGCGCCTGCCGGGCTCGAAGAGCATTTCCAACCGCGTGCTACTGCTCGCCGCACTCGCGGACGGGGTGACCGAGGTGCGCGATCTGCTGCGCTCCGACGACACCGAGCGCATGCTCGAGGCGTTGCGGCTGCTGGGCGTTGACTGGCAGCGCGACGATGCCACAGAGGTGTGCCGCGTGCACGGTGTTGCCGGCGCGTTTCCGGTCAAACAGGCCGAGCTGTTTCTGGGTAACGCCGGCACCGCGTTTCGTCCGCTCACCGCCGCGCTGGCGCTGTCGGGGGGCAGCTATCGGTTGTCCGGCGTGCCGCGCATGCACGAGCGGCCGATCGGCGATCTGGTCGACGCCTTGCGCCAGCTCGGCGCGAACATCGAATACGACCTCACCGAGGGCTTTCCGCCGCTTGGCATCGCACCTGGCGAGGTGCGCCCGGGCGCCACGGTGTCGGTACGCGGCGATGTCTCGAGCCAGTTCCTGACCGCGCTGCTGATGGCCGCGCCGCTGACCGGACGCGAGACGGTGATCGACGTGGTCGGCGAGCTGATCTCCAAGCCGTATATCGAAATCACGCTCGCGCTGATGCAGCGCTTTGGCGTTACCGTGCAGCGCGCCGGCTGGCAGCGCTTCATCGTGCCTTCCGGCGCGCGTTACCGCAGCCCCGGCACGATCCATGTGGAAGGCGACGCCTCGTCAGCCTCGTATTTTCTCGCCGCGGGTGCCATCGGTGGCGGGCCGTTGCGGGTTGAAGGGGTCGGCCGCGACAGCATTCAGGGCGACGTGCGTTTTGCCCAGGCGCTGACAGCGCTCGGCGCGCAGGTCGAGATGGGCGAGAACTGGATCGAGGCGCGGGCGCCGGCCGATGGCCGCCTCAAGGCCTTCGACCTTGACCTCAACCATATCCCCGACGCCGCCATGACCTTGGCCGTGACGGCGCTGTTTTGCGACGGCCCCTGCCACCTGCGCAACATCGCCAGCTGGCGCGTGAAGGAGACCGACCGCCTCGCCGCGATGGCGACCGAGCTGCGCAAGGTCGGCGCCGAGGTTGAGGAGTTCGACGACGCACTGCGCGTGGTTCCGCCCAAGACCCTGCACCACGCGGCAATCGACACCTATGACGATCATCGCATGGCGATGTGCTTTTCGCTGGTCACGCTCGGCGGCACCGAGCTGAGAATCAACGACCCGGCCTGCGTCAACAAGACCTTCCCGACGTATTTCGACGCCTTCGCGTCCATCGCCACGCCGGTGCCGGTGATCGCCATCGACGGGCCGTCGGCGTCCGGCAAGGGCACCGTGGCGGCGCGCGTGGCCGCGGCCTTGGGCTATCACTATCTCGACAGCGGTGCGCTGTACCGGCTGGTGGCCTTGGCGGCGATGCGTGCGGGGATTGCCGACAGCGACGATGCGGCCATCGCACGCCTGGCGCGCGAACTGCCGGCGGCCTTTTCGGAAGATCGCGTCACGCTCGACGGCGAAGATGTGACCGACGCGATCCGCACCGAGGCCTGCTCGGCGATGGCCTCGCGGGTGGCGGCCATCGGGGCGGTGCGCGAGGCCTTGCTCGACCGGCAGCGCGCCTATCGCGCGGCCCCCGGCCTGGTCGCCGAAGGACGCGACATGGGGTCGGTGGTTTTCCCCGGCGCACAGCCCAAGGTGTTTCTGACTGCCTCGGTCGAGGCGCGGGCAGAACGTCGCTATAAGCAGTTGAAGGAAAAGGGATTGCCTGCTAACATTGACAGTCTTTCCCGGAGCTTGCGTGAGCGGGATGAGCGGGATGCGTCCCGCCCGGTCGCGCCTTTGAGAAAACAGGCCGAGGCCCATCTGCTCGAGACGTCTGAAATGACGGTGGATGAGGCCGTTCAGTTCGTCCTCGATCTGGTCCGGCCGCCGTTTGAAAACTGACCGATCTGGCACCCGCCAGACCATTTGATCAACTAACCCGCTGCCCTTGTGGCTGCAATCAGGTTTTTTATGTCCACTGCCACCCCCGAAATGTCCATGGAAAGTTTTGCCGAAATGTTCGAGGAAAGCCTTGCGCTGCAGGAAATGCGCATTGGCGAAGTGATCACCGCCGAGGTGGTCCGCATCGATCAGAATTTCGTTGTCGTCAATGCCGGCCTCAAGTCCGAGAGCTATGTGCCGGTCGAGGAGTTCCGCAACGATCACGGCGAGCTTGAAGTCAAAGACGGCGACTACGTCCAGGTTGCCATTGATGCACTCGAAGACGGCTACGGCGAAACCCGCCTGTCGCGCGACAAGGCCAAGCGCATTGCCGCCTGGAACGATCTCGAGCAGGCGCTCAACGAAAGCGCGCTGGTCAAGGGCGTGGTCAGCGGCCGCGTCAAGGGCGGTCTCACCGTCATGACCAACGGCATCCGCGCCTTCCTGCCCGGTTCGCTGGTCGACATGCGTCCGGTCAAGGACACCACGCCGTACGAAGGCAAGGAATTCGAATTCAAGGTCATCAAGCTCGACCGCAAGCGCAACAACGTGGTGGTGTCGCGCCGCGCCGTGCTCGAAGAGACCATGGGCGAAGAGCGCGACAAGCTGCTCGAAAGCCTGACCGAAGGGATGGTCATCAAGGGCATCGTCAAGAACATCACCGACTACGGCGCGTTCGTGGATCTGGGTGGCATCGACGGCCTGCTGCACATCACCGATCTGGCCTGGCGCCGTGTGCGTCACCCGTCGGAAGTGGTCAACGTGGGCGACGAGCTCGAAGCCAAGGTCCTCAAGTTCGATCGCGAGCGTTGCCGCGTGTCGCTGGGCCTCAAGCAGCTGGGCGAAGATCCGTGGGTGGGCATCGCCCGCCGCTACCCGAACGGCACGCGCCTGTTCGGCAAGGTCACCAACATCACCGACTACGGTTCCTTCGTTGAAGTCGAGCAGGGCATCGAAGGCCTGGTGCACGTCTCCGAGATGGATTGGACCAACAAGAACATTCACCCGACCAAGGTTGTCCAGCTGGGCGACGAAGTCGAAGTGATGATTCTGGATATCGACGAAGAGCGCCGCCGCATCTCGCTGGGCATGAAGCAGTGCATGGCCAACCCGTGGGACGAGTTCGCAATGAACTTCAACAAGGGTGACAAGGTTTCCGGTCAGATCAAATCGATCACCGACTTCGGCGTGTTCATCGGTCTGGATGGCGGCATCGACGGTCTGGTGCATCTGTCCGACCTGTCGTGGTCCGAGCAGGGCGAAGAGGCCGTGCGCCGCTTCAAGAAGGGCGACGAAGTCGAAGCCGTGGTGCTGGCCATCGATGTCGAGCGCGAGCGCATCTCGCTGGGCATCAAGCAGATGGATGGGGATCCGTTCACCAACTACATCGCCACCCACGAGAAGAACTCGCTGGTGCGCGGCACCGTCAAGTCGGTCGATGCGCGTGGCGCGGTGATCGCCCTCAATGACGATGTCGAGGGTTATCTGCGTGTCTCCGAAGCGGCCACCCACCGGATCGAGGACTTGACCACGGTGCTCAAGGAAGGCGAAGAGATCGAAGCGCTGATCATCAACGTCGATCGCAAGTCCCGTTCGATCAACCTGTCGATTCGTGCCAAGGATCAGGCGGAAACGTCCGACGCCATGCAGAAGCTGGCAGCCGAAGGCTCCGCCGCGACCGGTACGACCAGTCTGGGGGCGTTGCTCAAGGCCAAACTGGACGAGCAGAAGCAATAAAGATCGATTGCCATGACGAAATCGGAACTCATTGCGCGACTGGCGGGGCGTTTTCCGCAATTGGTTGCCAAGGATGCCGATTACGCAGTCAAGATGATCCTCGATGCGATGACCGAGTGCCTGTCGCGAGGTGACCGCATCGAGATTCGCGGCTTCGGTAGTTTTGCGTTGAACTATCGTCCGCCGCGGATTGGCCGTAATCCAAAGTCCGGAGAAAAAGTCAAAGTGGGGGAGAAGTACGTGCCCCACTTCAAGGCTGGCAAGGAATTGCGCGAGCGTGTCGATCTGGTCGACTGACCCGTCAGGACGATTTGATACAGAAGGCGGCTTCGGCCGCCTTCTTTTTTGTTCACGAGTCGGCCATAATCCTCCCCTATGCGTATCTTGATCTGGATTATTCGTCTCGCGGTGTTCTTCGTTCTGTTCGGCTTTGCCGTCAAGAACGATCAACTGGTGACCCTGAAGTTTTACATGGGTGGCGAGTGGCAATTGCCCTTGGTATTTGTCATTCTCATGGCATTCGCGGCAGGCGCCCTGGTGGGGGTGACGGCAACGCTTTCGTCATTGGTCCGGCAGCGGCGCGAGATCGGTCGTCTGCGTCGGATGTTGCGCAAGGCGGAACAGGCGAAGAAAGACATGGAGACGACAGCGCTCGTGTCGCGTCCAGACGGGAACGCAAGCCAAGCGTCCTGATCGCCCATGGAAATCGAACTCTGGTGGTTGCTGGCGTTCCCGCTGTTCTTCCTGCTCGGCTGGATTGCCGCGCGGATTGACATTCGTCATGTGGTCCAGGAGTCGCGCACCCTGCCGCGCTCCTATCTTTCAGGTCTCAACTTCCTGCTAAACGAGCAGCCCGACAAGGCCATCGATGCCTTCATCGAGGCGGTGCGCATCGACCCCGACACGGTGGAATTGCACTTTGCGCTGGGCAGCCTGTTCCGTCGGCGCGGCGAAACCGAGCGCGCCATCCGCATGCACCAGCATCTGGTTGATCGTGACGACCTGAAGGACGAGCAGCGTACGCAGGCGCTGGCGGAATTGGGACAGGATTACCTCAAGGCCGGTCTGCTCGATCGCGCCGAGGCGATTTTCAAGCGCCTGCGCGACACGCGGCTCGACGACCTGGCCCTGCGCTATCTGCTCGAAATCTATCAACAGGAAAAAGACTGGCCCAAGGCAATCGAGATTGCCCAGGCCTTGCCCGACCACGAGAGCCTGTGGTGGCGCAAGGAGATGGCCAACTTCCATTGCGAGATGGCGGCAAATGCGCTCGCCGATTCGCGCGATGACGACGCTCTGGCGGCGGTCGAGCGTGCGCTCAAAGTCAATCCGCGCGCGGTCCGTGCGAGTCTGCTCAAGGGCGATCTGTGTCTGCGCTCGGGCGACGAGGCCGGTGCGATCGAGGCATGGAAGCGCATCGAAACCCAGGACCCCGTGTATCTCGCGCTCGCCGCCGAACGCATGATGGCGAGCTACGACCGTGCTGGCCGCGCCGCGCAGGGGGTACAGCTGCTGCGTGCCTACCTTGAGCGTCACCCCTCGCTCGACCTGCTCGATACGGTCTTTGAGTGGACCGTAAAACAGCAGGGCGCGCGCGGCGCGTATGATCTGGTGCGCGAGGAGTTGCGCCGCAACCCGACGCTGCTGGGGCTGGACAAATTGCTCGAAGCGGCGCTGATGACGGCGCCGGACGAGTTGCGCACCGATGTCGAACTGGTACGCCAGCTGGTGCACGGGCACACCCGCCAGGTGGCGCGCTACCGGTGCGACGCCTGCGGTTTCAAGGCGCGCCAGTTCTATTGGCGTTGTCCGGCCTGCGGTGGGTGGGAGACCACGCCGCCGAAGCGCACCGAAGAATACGATCTGTCGCCCTAGGGTGCTGCGCGGGCGACAGCCAGGCATTGACTGATTAAAGGATTGTTCCAGATGAAAATCACCGTCATTGGTACCGGCTACGTGGGCTTGGTCTCCGGGGCCTGTCTGGCCGACGTGGGTAACGATGTGATGTGCCTGGACGTCGATCCGGCCAAGATCAAGATCCTGGAGGATGGCGGCATCCCGATCCACGAGCCGGGGCTGCTCGAGATGGTGCGGCGCAACGTCGCAGCCGGGCGGCTGTCCTTCACCACCGATGTCGAGAAGGCCGCGCAATACGGTGTCGTCCAGTTCATCGCCGTGGGCACCCCGCCGGACGAAGACGGCTCGGCCGACCTGCAGTACGTCCTCGCCGCTGCGCGCAACATCGGCAAGTACATGGACGGCTACCGCGTCATCGTCGATAAATCGACCGTCCCGGTCGGCACTGCCGACAAGGTGCGTGCCGCGCTGGCCGAAGTGCTGGCCGCGCGCGGCAGCGATCTTGAATACAGCGTGGTGTCCAATCCCGAATTCCTCAAGGAAGGTGCCGCACTGGACGACTTCATGCGCCCCGACCGCATCGTCGTGGGTGCCGACGACGAACGCGCCACCGACATGATGCGCCAGCTCTACGCCCCGTTTCAGCGCAATCACGACAAGCTCGTGATCATGGACGTGCGCAGCGCCGAGCTCACCAAGTACGCCGCCAACGCGATGCTCGCCACGCGCATCAGCTTCATGAACGAGCTGGCCAATCTGGCCGAGACCCTCGGCGCCGACATCGAGCTCGTGCGCCACGGCATCGGCTCCGATCCGCGCATCGGCTGGCATTTCCTTTACGCCGGCTGCGGCTACGGCGGCTCGTGCTTTCCCAAAGATGTGAAAGCGCTGATCCGCACCGGACGTGAGCACGGCCACGAGCTGCAAGTGCTCGGCGCGGTCGAGGCTGCCAACGACGTGCAGAAGCACGTGCTGGTCAACAAGATCGTCGCGCGCTTTGGCGAAGACCTCAGTGGCCGGCGCTTCGCGCTGTGGGGCCTGGCCTTCAAACCCAACACCGACGACATGCGCGAAGCGCCGAGCCGGGTGATCATCGAAGAGTTGTTCAAGCGCGGCGCCACCGTCACCGCCTATGACCCGGTGGCGATGCAGGAGGCCGAGCGCATCTTCGGCGACGAGCCGCGGCTGTCCTACGCGGGGCGCCCGAAAAGCGCGCTCGACGGTGCCGATGCGCTGGTCATCGTCACCGAATGGAAGGAGTTCCGCAGCCCGGACTTCGAGGCCATCAAGTCGCGCCTGACCCAGCCGGTGGTGTTCGACGGCCGCAACATGTACGACCCGGCGCTGGTGCGTGCGCAGGGGATCGAATATTTCGGGATCGGCCGTGGGTGAGCTGAGCGTGCCCTCGCTCAAACCCTTGCCGGACACCACCGCGGCGCGCGTGCTGGTGGTCGGCGACGTGATGCTCGACCGCTACTGGTTCGGCGAGGTGAGCCGGATTTCGCCCGAGGCGCCGGTGCCGGTGGTGCGCATGAGCCGCACCGAAGACCGCCCCGGCGGCGCGGCCAACGTGGCGCGCAACGCCGCCGCGCTTGGCGCGCAGGTGTCGCTGCTGTCGGTGGTGGGTGAAGATGAGGCCGGCAACTGTCTCGACCGCCTGCTTGCCGAGTCGTCGGTGTCCGCCCATCTGTTTCGCGATCCCGCCTTGCAGACCACGCTCAAGCTGCGCGTGGTCGGGCGCAGCCAGCAGCTGCTGCGCATCGACTTCGAACAAAAGCCGCAGGCCGACACGCTGGCCGCCAAGTTGCAGACCTACGCCGCGCTGGTCGCAGCGCACGATCTGGTGTTGCTGTCGGACTACGACAAGGGCGCGCTCGATCATGTCCATGAAATGATTGCGCTGGCCCGCGCCGCCGGCAAGCCGGTGCTGGTCGACCCCAAGGGCGACGATTTCTCGCGCTACGCCGGGGCGACCATCCTGACGCCCAATCGCGGCGAGTTGCAGGGCATCGTCGGACGCTGGACGTCGGAAGAAGTGCTGGCCCGAAAGGTCGACGCCTTGCGCGCGGAACTGTCGCTCGACGCGCTGATGCTGACCCGCTCGGAGGAGGGGATGAGCCTGTATTCCGATGCCGGCGTGGTGCATGAACCGACGCGCGCGCGCGAGGTCTTTGATGTATCCGGGGCGGGCGATACCGTGATCGCCACCTTTGCCGTCATGCTCGCCAGCGGGCTCGACCGCGCTGCGGCCATGCACTGGGCCAACCTCGCCGCCGGGGTGGTGGTGGGCAAACTGGGGACCGCCGTGGTTTCCCTCGATGAACTGCGCGCGGCAAGCGCCTGAACGCCGGATAGACCAAAACAATGGATTACAAGACGCTCGAGGATTACGTCGGCAACACCCCGCTGGTGCGTTTGCAGCGCATCGGCGCGCAGACCGGTAACGTGATTCTCGCCAAACTCGAAGGCAACAACCCGGCCGGTTCGGTCAAGGACCGTCCGGCGATGTCGATGATCGCGCGTGCCGAGCAGGCCGGCGCGATCCGCCCGGGCGACACGCTGATCGAGGCCACCAGCGGCAACACCGGCATCGCGCTGGCCATGGCGGCAGCGATTCGCGGCTATCGCATGATTCTGGTGATGCCCGAAAATCAAAGCGTCGAGCGCCGCCAGAGCATGCGCGCCTTCGGCGCCGAGCTGGTGCTCACGCCCAAGGAAGGCGGCATGGAGCTGGCGCGCGACATGGCTGAACGCATGCGCGACGATGGCCAGGGGGTGATCCTCGACCAGTTCGGCAACCCCGACAATCCGCTCGCCCACTTCGATGGCACCGGGCCGGAGATCTGGCAACAGACCGGCGGGCAGATCACTCATTTCGTCAGCTCGATGGGCACCACCGGCACCATCATGGGGACCTCCCGCTTTCTTAAATCGAAGAACGCCGCCATCGAAATCATCGGTTGCCAGCCTGCCGATGGGGCCCAGATTCCGGGCATCCGCAAGTGGCCGGAAGCCTATCTGCCGCGCATCTACGACGCCAGCCGGGTGGATCGCATCGAGTCCGTGAATCAGGCCGACGCCGAAGAAATGACGCGCCGGCTGGCGCGCGAGGAGGGCATTTTTGCCGGCATCTCCTCCGGCGGTGCGATGGCCGTGGCGGTGCGTATCGCCGAGCAGGTGAGCGATGCGGTGATCGTCTCCATCGTGTGCGATCGCGGCGACCGCTACCTGTCGACAGGTGTCTTCCCCGCCTGAAGCCCTGCGTGCAATGCGCCTGCGCGCCTGGCGTTGGGTGGCGCTGTTGGTGCTCGCGGTGTGCAGCGCCCGCGCCCACGCCGGGCTCGATCTGGAATTCGCTGAACTGGACTTCGCCGCCGGCCGCGCGCAGGGGGTGGTCGTCGCGTTGCCCGACGCTGGCCAGCGCGCGGGCCGGCTGCATGTCGCCAGACTGCAGATCGGTGCGCAGCGGTGGGGGCCGCTGACGCTCGATTGCGCGACCCTGTCGCTGACCGACGGCATCGTTGCCTGTCGCGGTGGCCGCCTCTCCGGGCTGCCCGGCGTCGGGCCGGTGCGGGTGAGCTTTTCGTACAACACGGCCGCGTCAACGGGCGTTGCGCGGCTGGTCTTCGCCGATGGCGGTCGCGTCGATGTGCGGCTCGGACGCGGCGGTGGCTATCGTCTCGATCTCACGCGCGTTGCGCTGGCGCGGCTGCTGCCGTTTGTGCCCGCGCTCGCGCCGTGGCAACCCGCAGCGCTGCTCGATGGCACGTTGCGGGGCGACGCGCGGGGCCTGCGGGTTGCGCTGGAACTCACCGAGGGCCGCTTCTCGGACGCCGACGGTTTGCACGCTGGTGAGGCACTCGCGGGGCAGCTCAGTGGCGCGCTTCGCTTTGAACCCGGTGGCCGCGCAAGCTGGCAGGCCGAGTTGCGCTGGCACACGGGCGATGTGTTCTGGACCCCCGTGCTGGTCTCGCCCGAACTGAGCGTGCGTGCGCGTGGCGACGCCGATGCGCAGCACATCCGGGTCGCCTCGGCACAGTTGACCGCGCCCGGCGTAAGCGGCCTGACCGCGTCTGGCGTGTTCACGCGTACGCCGCTGGCCCTGCGCGAGGGCACTGCGCGCCTGCAACGCGGGGAGCTGGCCGAGCTGGTGCCGCGCTTTGTACTGCCGCTGGTGGTGCCCGCGCAGCTGGCGCGCTGGCGGGTGGCGGGCGCGGCGAGCGGGATGGTGCGCTGGGCCGACGGTGGGCTGCAGTCGGCCCGGTTGACGCTGGATGAGGCGGGCTTCTCTTATCTGGGCCAGCGCTTCCGGGTCGGGCCGATGTCCGGCGTCGTGGAGTGGGCGCGCACCGGGCCGATGCCGGCGCGGCTGCAGGTTGACGGCCTGCACTGGCAAAAGCTCGACTTCAAACCATTCGCGCTGGCGGCGGAAGTGCACGGCGATACCCTCACCCTGGCCCCCGCGCGCCTGCCAGTGCTCGACGGCGCGATCATCATCGAGGCGCTCACCCTCGCCCGCGAGGACAGCGCGTGGCAGGGCAGGGGCAGCTTCTATATGGAGCCGGTGTCGATGGGCTTGCTCACCGACGCGCTCGACCTGCCGTCGATGGCCGGCACTTTGTCGGCGGCGATCCCCGGCGTGACCGTGTCGCCGCGGCGCATCGGGCTGGACGGTGCGCTCGTCATCGCGGTGTTCGATGGCTACGTGCAGGCGACCGAACTGGAAGTGACCGATGCGTTCGGCGTGTTGCCGCGGCTGACGGCGGAAGTGGAGGCGGCGCACCTCGATCTGCGTCAGCTGACCGAGACCTTTTCATTTGGCGCCGTCAGCGGATTCGTTGATGCGCGCGTTAAGGGGCTGGAGATGGCGGCGTGGGTGCCGGTGCGTTTCGATGCCTCGGTGCGCAGCTCGCCGGGCAACTACCCGCGCCGTATCAGCCAGCGCGCAGTGGAGCACATCACGGCGCTGGGTGGGGCGGGTGCGATGGCCGCGGTGCAGCGCAGTTTTCTGCGCTTCTTCAATGATTTCGGGTACCGCGAGTTGGGGCTGAGCTGCCGTTTGCGGAACGACGTATGCGAGATGCGTGGTCTTGGCGACAACGAAGCGCCCGGTGCGCCATTCATGGTGGTCCGCGGCGGCGGCATCCCGGCGCTAAATGTCATCGGCTACAATCGGCGCGTGGACTGGAAGGAACTGGTCGAACGCATCACGCGCGTCACGGCGGGCAATGCCACGCCGATCGTGCAATGAGGAAGCTATGAACAAAATGCAGAACTGGGCCCTTGCAAGCCTGCTCGTGCTTGGTCTGAGTGGGTGCGTGACAATCAATATCTATTTTCCGGCCGCCGCGGCAGAAAAAGCAGCGGACCGCATCATCGATGAAGTGTGGCAACTCAAGCCGGATGCCGCCAAAACACCCGAGGGAGAAGCTCAATGAACGCCGTTTTCCGTGCGCTGGTGCTCAGTGTGGCCATGCTGAGTTGCGCCCCTGCGGTGGCGCAGGGCAATCTGGACATCAACACGCCGGCGATTGCGGCGCTGCAGGGGTCGATGCAGCAGCGGCACGCGCAGCTTGCGCCGTTCTATGCGTCGGGTGCGGTCGGGCTGACCGACCGCGGTCTGGTGGCGCTGCGCGACGCCAACGCCGTGCCACTGGCGCAGCGCGGCCAGGTCAACAGTCTGGTGTCGGCGGAGAATGCCGATCGGGCGGCGCTGTATCGCGAAATTGCGCAAGCCAACGGTCATCCGGAGTGGGCCGGCGATGTCCAGAATACCTTCGCCCAGCGCTGGATCGACAAGGCGCCGCGTGGCTGGTGGGTGCAGCGTGGCGGCGGGTGGGCGCCGAAGTGAGTTCGGTACTGGTCTTCGATATCGAAACCATTCCCGATGTCGCGGGACTGCGCCGACTGCACGATTTGCCGGACGATCTGGCCGACGACGAGGTCGCGGAGTACGCGTTCCAGATGCGTCGGGCGGCGGTCGGCAATGATTTTCTGCCGCACTATCTGCACCGCATCGTCACCATCTCGTGTGCGTTTCGCGACGTAAAGCAGTTCCGTGTGTTTTCGCTGTCGGAGCCCGACGCCGACGAGGCGGCCATCATTCAGCGCTTTTTTGACGGAATAGAGCGCTTCACGCCACAAATTGTTTCATGGAACGGTGGCGGATTCGATCTGCCGGTGCTTCACTACCGGGGCTTGCTGCACGGCGTCAGCGCGCCGCGGTATTGGGAGATGGGCGCAGGGGATGCGCACGACGCGCGTGACTTCAAGTGGAACAACTACATCAGCCGCTACCACAGCCGTCATCTTGACTTGATGGACTTGCTGGCTTTGTATCAGCCACGCGCCAACGCACCGCTGGACGATCTGGCCAAGCTGATGGGCTTCCCCGGCAAGCTGGGCATGGACGGCTCGGCGGTGTGGGGCGCGTATCGGGACGGAAAGATTGACGAGATCCGGGATTACTGCGAGACCGACGTGGTCAACACTTATCTCGTCTATCTGCGCTTCCAGAAGATGCGCGGCGTGTTGAGTACGCAGGAATACGAGGAAGAACTGCGCGTGGTGCGCGAGGCCTTGTCGGCCATTGGTGCGGATCACTGGACGGCCTTTCTGGCACAGTGGGACGCCCCTTGAATCACTGAACGGAGTATGAAAACGCAATGGGAATTCTGTGGACAATCCTGATCGGCCTGGTCGTGGGCGTGATCGCCAAGTTCCTGCATCCGGGCAAGGAAGATCTGGGTCTGATCATGACTGCGCTGCTGGGGATCGCCGGTTCCGTGGTGGCCTCCTTTCTGGGACAGTTTCTCGGGATTTACCATGCGGGGCAGGGCGCGGGCTTCATCGGCGCCATCGTCGGCGCAATTCTGATTCTGTTCCTCTACACCAAGCTCAAGAAGCCCTGATGGGCGCCTGAAAAAACATTGACAGCAAGGCCGGTTGGGCTATAATTCGGCCTCCTTAGGCGCGTAGCTCAGTTGGTTAGAGCACCACCTTGACATGGTGGGGGTCGTTGGTTCGAATCCAATCGCGCCTACCAGAATTATCTAAGGAGCGTTAAGCAGTGACTGCCCGAACTACCTGCGTTGGTTGCTAAACAAGGTCGGGTTCCGCGGCGTTTGCTTATCGAACGAAAAAAGTGCGGTGAAGACCGCGCTTTTTTTTTGTCCAGAGAGGATCGGCCTCATGCCAGAAATCACCCTACCAGACGGTTCCGTGCGCCACTTCGATCAACCGGTGACGGTGCTGGAAGTTGCCCAGTCGATCGGTGAAGGTCTGGCGCGTGCGGCTCTGGGCGGAAAGGTCGACGGCGCGCTCGTCGATGTCTCTCACCGTATCGAGGCCGATGCCGCGCTGGACATCGTAACCGCGAGCGATGCAGACGGGCTGGAACTGATTCGTCATTCGACCGCACACTTGCTGGCCTATGCGGTGAAGTCCTTGTTTCCCGAGGCCCAGGTCACCATTGGGCCGGTGATCGAGAACGGCTTTTATTACGACTTCTCTTACGAGCGCCCGTTTACGCCGGAAGATCTTCAGAAGATCGAAAAGCGCATGAAGGAACTGGCCAAGCGCGATATCCCGGTGTCGCGCGAGGTGTGGCCGCGCGACCAGGCGGTCGAGTTCTTCAAGTCGATTGGCGAGCACTACAAAGCCGAAATCATTGCCTCGATTCCGCAGGGTGAGGACGTCTCGCTGTATCGCGAAGGCGACTTCATCGACCTGTGCCGCGGCCCGCACGTGCCCTCCACCGGCAAGCTCAAGGTGTTCAAGCTGATGAAGGTTGCCGGCGCCTATTGGCGTGGCGACTCGAAGAATGAAATGCTCCAGCGCATATACGGCACGGCGTGGGCCACCAAGGATGAGCAGGCTGCGTATCTGCACATGCTGGAAGAGGCGGAGAAACGCGATCACCGGCGTCTGGGCAAACAGCTCGATCTGTTCCACCTGCAGGACGAGGCGCCGGGCATGGTGTTCTGGCATCCGCAGGGCTGGACCTTGTGGCAGCAGGTCGAGCAATACATGCGCAACGTGCTCAACGAAGCCGGCTACCAGGAGGTGAAGACCCCGCTGATGATGGACCGTGCCCTGTGGGAGCGATCCGGGCATTGGGAAAACTATCGCGAGAACATGTTCACCACAGAGTCGGAAAAGCGCGACTACGCGATCAAGCCGATGAACTGTCCTGGGCATGTCGAGATTTTCAACCACGGCCTGCATTCCTACCGCGACTTGCCGCTGCGCTTGGCCGAATTCGGCTCCTGCCACCGCAACGAGCCCTCAGGGGCGCTGCACGGTTTGATGCGTGTGCGTGGTTTCGTACAGGACGACGCGCATATTTTCTGCACCGAAGACCAGGTGATCTCAGAGGTGACCGCGTTCAATGCCCTGTTGACCAAGGTCTATGCTGATTTCGGGTTCACGGATATTGCGATCAAGTTGTCGTTACGCCCAACCCAGCGCGCCGGGACTGATGCAGTCTGGGACAAGGCAGAGGCGGGTTTGCGCGCCGCGTTGCGCGCATCGGGCGTGGCGTGGGATGAGTTGCCCGAAGAGGGCGCGTTTTACGGCCCCAAAATCGAATATCAGATCAAGGATGCGCTTGGCCGCTCCTGGCAGTGCGGCACCATGCAGCTCGATTTCGTGTTGCCCGAGCGGCTCGATGCAGAGTACGTCACGGAAGGGAATAGTCGCGCGCGGCCGGTGATGCTGCACCGCGCGATTCTCGGGTCGCTCGAGCGCTTCATCGGTATCCTGATCGAAAACTATGCCGGCAATTTCCCGTTGTGGTTGTCGCCGGTGCAGGCCGTTGTGATGAATATCTCGGATCCGCAATCGGACTACGCACTGGATGTGGCGCGCCGGCTCCAAAAGGCGGGTTTCAGGGTCGTTCCGGATTTGCGGAACGAAAAAATTACATATAAAATCCGCGAACATAGCGTACGCCGGCTGCCCTATCAACTTGTTGTCGGAGACAAAGAGAAGGCTGCCGGCCTTGTGGCCGTGCGCATCCGGGGAGGTCAAGACCTCGGGCAAATGTCTCTCGATTCGCTGATCGAGCGTTGGCAGCGCGAAGTCGAAGCGCGTGCCGGCACGGCCTGATATTGTTCGGTTTTCGGGAGAGTTGAACCATCGCTCAGGAAAAGAAGCAGCGCGTTAATGAAGACATTACCGCGCCTGAAGTGCGTCTGATCGACGCTGAAGGGGAACAGGCCGGTATCGTTTCGATACGTGGTGCGCTGGCAGCCGCAGAAGAGTCCGGACTGGATCTGGTTGAAATCGCTCCCCTGGCATCGCCGCCGGTCTGCCGGATCATGGATTTTGGCAAGTTCAAGTACCAGACGGCCAAGAAGGCGCACGAAGCCAAGCTCAAGCAAAAGCAGGTTCAGGTCAAAGAGGTCAAGCTTCGGCCCCGTACCGATGAAAACGATTACCAGATCAAGATGCGCAATATCCGGCGCTTTCTCGACGATGGTGACAAGGTAAAAGTGACGTTGCGATTCCGTGGCCGCGAAATGGCCCACCAGGAGTTCGGCATGCGCCAGTTGCAGCGCATCAAATCCGATCTGGAGGAAGTTGCCAACGTGGAGCAAATGCCCAAGATGGAAGGGCGGCAGATGGTGATGATCATCGCGCCCGTCAAGAAGGGAGCATAAGAATTTCCACTGCGGTGGAATGAAAGCGAAGGTGCTGAGGCACCTTCAGGACAAGTGGTGGCGGGTTCAAAAAGACGCAAGGCGTTACCTGCCCCCATGACATAACAGGAGCAATCATGCCCAAAATGAAGACCAAACGAGGCGCTGCCAAGCGCTTCAAGCTGCGCGCGTCAGGTGGTATCAAGCGCGGTCAAGCCTTCAAACGTCACATCCTGACCAAGAAGACAACCAAGGTTAAGCGCCACCTCCGTGGCGTCATCGAGGTTCATGAGTCCGACACCAAGAGTGTTCGCGCCATGTTGCCGTACGCCTGATAGGAGAAGAAGATGCCCCGAGTAAAACGTGGAGTGACGGCACGCGCGCGTCACAAGAAAGTCCTGAGCCAGGCCAAGGGTTACCGCGGTCGCCGCAAGAACGTCTATCGCGTCGCCAAGCAGGCGGTGATGAAGGCGGGTCAATACCAATACCGTGACCGCCGCCAGCGCAAGCGCCAGTTCCGCGCGCTGTGGATTGCCCGCATCAATGCGGCTTCGCGCGAGTTGGGCCTGACCTACAGCACCTTCATGAACGGCTTGAAGAAGGCTGCGATTGATGTGGATCGCAAGGTGTTGGCCGATCTGGCAGTGTTCGACAAGCCGGCATTTGCCGCGCTGGCGGATCAGGCCAAGGCCCAACTGGCTGCTTAAGCGATAGCAGCGTAAAAAAAGGAGGCTTGGCCTCCTTTTTTTTTCTGAATTGAACCACGGCATACGTTCATGAACGATCTCGATTCTCTCGTACAGCAGGCGCGCGCTGATTTTGCTGCAGCCGCCGACTCCACCGCGCTCGACGTTGCAAAATCCCGATTTCTGGGCAAGAGCGGGGCGGTCACCCAACAACTCAAGTCGCTGGGGCAGCTCGCCGCAGACGAGCGCCGTACTGCCGGTGCGCGCATCAACGCGGCCAAGTCGGAAATCGAAGCGCTGCTCGAAGCGCGCCGCGAGGCCCTGCGTGACGCACTTCTTGCCGCGCAACTGGCTGCCGAATCGCTGGACGTGACCCTGCCGGGTCGTGGTGCCGACAAGGGCGGTCTGCACCCGGTGAGCCGTACCCTAGAGCGGATCGAGACCCTGTTTCGGTCGATCGGGTTCGACGTTGCAGACGGCCCCGAGATCGAATCCGACTTCTTCAACTTCACCGCACTGAACACGCCGGAGAATCATCCCGCGCGCTCGATGCACGACACCTTCTACCTGGAGGGCGACGATGATGTGCTGCTGCGCACCCATACCAGTCCGGTGCAGGTCCGGACGATGCGGGCCCATGTGGCTGCGTATGGCGATCGGGCGCACATGCCGGAAATCCGGGTCATCATGCCGGGTCGGGTGTATCGGGTCGATTCCGACGCGACGCATTCGCCGATGTTCCATCAGGTCGAAGGTTTGTGGGTGGGCGAGAACATCAGCTTTGCCGACCTGAAAGGTGTGATCGGCGACTTCCTGCGCAAGTTCTTCGAGTCCGATGACTTGCAGGTGCGTTTCCGCCCCTCGTTCTTTCCGTTCACCGAGCCGAGTGCGGAAATCGATGTCGCTTTCATGCATGGCGAAATGAAGGGCCGCTGGCTGGAGATCGCCGGCTGCGGCATGGTCCATCCCAACGTCTTGCGCCACGGTGGCATCGATCCCGAGCGCTATACCGGTTTTGCGTTCGGGATGGGGCCGGATCGCCTCACCATGCTGCGTTACGGCATCAACGATCTACGCCTGTTCTTCGAAGGCGATCTGCGTTTCCTCAGCCAATTCAGGTAAGCCACGATGCAATTTTCAGAACACTGGTTGCGCAGTTTCGTCGATCCTGCGCTCGATAGCGACGCGCTTGGGCAGCTGTTGACCATGGCCGGCCTTGAAGTCGAGGAAGCCAAGCCTGCCGGCGTACCGTTTTCCTCGGTGGTGGTCGGACAGATTCTGTCGACCGAGGCACACCCCGATGCCGACCGGCTGAAGGTGTGCAAGGTGGACGTCGGGCAGGGCGATCCGCTGCAAATCGTGTGCGGCGCGCCCAATGCGGCGGCCGGCATGAAGGTTCCGTGCGCGCTCGTCGGCGCCTCGTTGCCGGGTTTCGAAATCAAGAAAGCCAAGCTGCGCGGTGTGGCCTCCTTCGGCATGCTGTGCTCGGCGCGCGAGCTGGGCCTGAGCGGCGAGCACGCAGGTCTGCATGTCTTTGCAGACGACGCTGCCGTCGGCACCGACGTGCGCGAACTGCTCGATCTTGATGACACCGTTTTCGAGATCAAGCTCACCCCCAATCGCGCCGACTGCCTGAGTCTGGCCGGTGTGGCGCGCGAGCTCGCCGCAATCACCGATACGCCGCTGACGCTGCCCGAGGTTGCACCGGTCGCGCCGACGATCGACGATCGGCGTGCCATCGTGCTCGATGCGCCGCAGGCGTGTCCGCGCTTTTGCGGACGCGTCATTCGCAGCGTCGACGCACGCGCCCAAACGCCGGCGTGGATGAAGCGTCGCCTCGAACGCAGCGGTATTCGTGCCATCAGCGCGCTGGTCGACATCACCAATTACGTCATGCTCGAGCTTGGCCAGCCGCTGCACGCCTACGACAACACCAAGTTGACGGGGGCCGTGCATGCCCGTTTTCCGCAACCCGGCGAAACGCTGCTGTTGCTCAACGAGCAAACCATCGCGCTCGATGCAGACACACTGCTCATTGCCGACGATGCCGCGGTGCTTGGCATGGCGGGGATCATGGGGGGCGAGGACAGCGGCATCTCGCTCGAGACCACCGACCTGTTCCTTGAAGCCGCATTCTTTGCGCCCGACGCCATCGCCGGTCGAGCACGCCAGTATGGTTTCTCGTCCGACGCATCGCATCGCTTCGAGCGCGGCGTCGACTTCGCGCTGCCGCCGGTCGCCATCGAGCGGGCCACCCGCCTGATCCTCGATATCTGCGGAGGCCAGGCGGGCCCCGTCGACACCGTCGAATCCACCGCCGATTTGCCTACGCGACCCGCCGTGCGTTTGCGCCCCGCGCGTGCGCGCCAAGTGATGGGGATTGCGCTCGATGACACGCAAATCGCAGCCTTGCTCACCCGCGTTCACCTGAACGTCGTCAGCGACGGCGACGCCTTCCTCGTAACGCCGCCGTCGTATCGCTTCGACATCGAGATCGAAGTCGACCTGATCGAAGAACTGGTCCGCCTGCACGGCTACGACAACATCCCGGCCCAAACGCCGAAAGGTATGCTCTCCATGCTGCCGCGGCCGGAAGCCCGCCGCGACCTATGGCAAGTGCGTCGCCTGGTGGCTGACCGTGACTACCAGGAGCTGATTACCTACGCGTTCGTCGAAGACGCATGGGAAGCGGATTTCTGCGCCAATGCCGCGCCCATCCGGCTCGCCAACCCGATTGCCAGCCAGATGAACGTCATGCGCAGCAGTCTGGTGCCGGGGCTGGTCAACGCGCTGCGCGTCAATCGCAAGCGCCAGAACAACCGCGTGCGCGCCTTCGAAATCGGTCGGTGCTTCTTGCGCGACACCGACGCGCAGCCGGTTGCCGGCTACCACCAGCCGGTCCGGATCGGCCTGCTCGCAGCAGGCCCGGCATGCGCCGAACAATGGGGCGTGAGCACGCGCCAGGTCGACTTTTTCGACCTCAAGGGCGACCTCGAAGCCGTGTTCGCACCGGTCACGCTGCGTTTCCAGGCGCAGCCACACCCCGCGCTGCACCCCGGTCGCAGTGCCGCAGTTTTCGCCGACGGTGTCGGGATCGGCTTCATCGGAGAACTGCATCCCAAGTGGGTCCAGAAATACGAACTGGGCACTGCCCCCATCGTGTGCGAAATCGACGCCCCGGCGTTTCAGGCCGCCGGCCTGCCTGTCTACGCACCCATCTCGCGCCAGCCCGCCGTGGTCCGCGACATGGCGTTGGTGATGGATCAGAAAACTCCGGTATCCCACGTACTCGATGCCCTCCAAGCCGTGGCCATGCCTATCGTAAAAGCCATTGAACTCTTTGATGTATACCAAGGGAAGGGCATAGATCCAGAAAAAAAGAGCCTTGCTTTCAGGGTGTTAATGCAAGATACTCAACGAACCCTTGAAGACGCCGAGGTGGACGCCGCCGTAGCGGCACTCGTCCAATGTGCCGAGGCCAAATTTGACGCCAGCCTGCGCGGATAAGGGGCGCGACAATGACATTAACAAAAGCCGAACTGGCGGATCTGCTGTTTGAGCAGGTCGGTTTGAACAAGCGCGAAGCGAAAGACATGGTCGAAGGATTCTTCGAAGAAATTCGTACCGCGCTCGAGCGAGGCGAATGCGTAAAACTTTCGGGTTTCGGTAATTTTCAGTTGCGCGACAAGCCGCAGCGCCCCGGCCGCAACCCGAAAACCGGCGAAGAAATCCCGATTACCGCACGCCGCGTCGTCACCTTTCATGCCAGTCAGAAGCTCAAAGCCGCTGTGGAAACACTGAGTCATGCAGGAAACGCCTAATCCCGACGACGACGTCGTTTTGCCGCCCATTCCGGCAAAACGCTACTTCACCATCGGTGAGGTCAGCGAACTGTGCGGTGTAAAACCGCACGTCCTGCGCTACTGGGAGCAGGAATTCACCCAGCTCAAACCCGTTAAACGCCGTGGAAACCGGCGTTACTACCAACACCACGAAGTCCTGTTGATCCGGCGCATCCGCGAATTGCTCTATCGTGAAGGCTTCACCATTTCGGGGGCCCGGAATCAACTCAACGCCTCCGCGATTCACGCCCACGAAGAGGCTGAAGAAGCTGCCGTCCTGCGTGAGCGGATCGCCCATGCGCGGCAGGTATTGACCGATCTGCTGCAAGAATTAAAACGTTAGTGCTGGCAGTTTTTCCCGGCTTTGCTATAATCGCCGGCTTGTGTCGGGGCGTAGCGCAGCCTGGTAGCGCACTTGCATGGGGTGCAAGGGGTCGCGAGTTCGAATCCCGCCGCCCCGACCAATAGAATCAAGCACTTAGCCCAGTCTTCGGACTGGGCTAAGTGCTATCGGCGTCACGGATGGCACCCGGATGGCACTAGACGGCGTGATTGGGTGCCATCAAACCAAGGGAAATGGGTGTGCCAAACAAACACGAACGGTTCCCCGGTCAAGTGGTCAACTCTGTGGCGTCGTTCTTGGGGTTCGTTCAACAGAGCTGCAATTCTTTTCCTAACGTTCTCTTTCGCGGACAGGAAGAGGGGCATAAGCTTGAGCCAAAGATAGCCCGGACGGGGTGGCGCGACGGGCGAAGGGTTCCGGACGTCGAGAAGTCCATGTTTGAGGACTTTCAAAGGCGTGCGCTGCCGTATCTTGATTTCAAACCCTCCTCTCCATGGGAGTGGCTTGCAATTGCTCAGCATCACGGGCTTCCAACCCGGTTGCTCGATTGGACAACCAACCCGCTCGCGGCACTTTGGTTTGCTGTTGAGAAGCCGCGCACCCGTAGAGCGGTTGTGTGGATGCTTTTTCCCAGTGATCAGGATTTTGTGCAGGATATCGAATCTGCGTCACCCTTCACGATTAGGCGAACAAAGATTTTTCAACCGACTCATTTGACGCGCCGTATCGTGGCGCAGAACGGTTGGTTCACCGCGCACAAGTACATGACGGGAGATAGGTTCATCCCCCTCGAACGGAACAAGGCGTACTCTTCGTGCCTGCATTACGTGGCGATTGAGTCGATCGCCTTTCAAGGCATTCGGGAGGAGCTTGATCGGTGTGGTGTTAACAGGGCGTCACTGTTTCCAGATTTACCCGGTGTGTGTCAGTTCATCCAGTGGAAGCATTCTCCACTTGATGATGAACTATGACGTTTGGCGCCCGTTCGCCCGCATCCACTCCAGCACGTCCCGCCAGTGCACCCGCGTTGCCCGTTTCCCATAGGGCACGCTCGGCAACTCACCCGAGGCAATCAGTGCCTTCAACGCCGGCAAGGTGAGCCCCATCATCTTCGCTAACCCCCGATCGATCTCCCGTAGCTCCAGGCGGGCATAGTCGGCACGTAGCGCCGTAAGTTGGTCGACGAGGCTGGGGCGCTCAGGAAGGGCCGTTTTCGGGGGCGTCTTGGGTCTTGCGTCCATTGTGCGGGGCTTCCCCTTGCCCGGTGCCTGTTCGGCCACGGGAACCCCCTGAAAACGGTGTCCGTTCATCACAGTTCAGCCGATTCCGTGTGCTGCCAGTTGCGGAAGTGGTTCACCTTGCCCTCTTCGATCTCGCTCCTTTTTTCGTCGTATTCGGCTTCCAGGTCGTCCCTCAGACGCCGTGCAAATCGTTGTGTTGCCTTGGCTCGACCCTCCGCTGCCGCTGCCAGACGGGCGGTCAGGGTTTCGATGTATTGCCGGTTGTCCTTGATCATTCCTTCGAGTGCGGGGATTGCTGCACGCGCAGCGTCCACCTCGTCCTTTGCCTCGGCAAGGTCTCTTTCCGCGTCGGCAACCTTGTTTTGAGCGGCTGCCAATGCCTTTGCGTCGGGCTTCTTCTGCGCGATGTAAGCAGTGCCCACCAAAGAGTCATGTGCCTTCTTGGCGTCCGCCAAGTCGCTTTCCCAGCCCCCCACCTCGCCTACACTCGCGCGAGCTTTGACAAGCTTTTCTTCAAGGGTCTCTTGGTACTCTTCGAAGTGTGCAAGCTCTTTCGTCGCCCAATCATGTTGCTGATTGGCCTTGTCCATCTCGTCCCGAAGCTCGTCATCAGGCGTCGCGGCGAACTCCAGGTCATCGAGTTCCTTCAACATCCGGTTGTATTGCTCGTTGACCTGCGTCGCCTCATGCGAGCCCATGCCGACGTTTCCGGCTTTGGCGCGTTTCGTTTCGGCCTGTGACAACCGTGCATGCAGATCGCGCCTAAACGCTCGCTGGTCGTCGCTCAACTCCCGTCCCTTGCGCAACAGTTCGTCCAAGGGTTCGATCTCGCTGCGCAGGCGCGATTCTTCCGCTCGCGCCTGCCGGATGATTTCGTCCCGTTCGTGCTTGTAGGCGTCGACCCTAGACTTCAGTTCGGCCATGTGTGCCTTGTGGTGTTCGACGGTCTCCCGTGCTTGCTGGATTTTTTCGGGTGATTCCATGGTGGACTTCTCCTTGCTGTGGGTGGCCGTGATGGCCGGGTAAAAAGTGGATTGCTTCGGATCGTTCCGCGTCGCCTGTTGCCGGATAAACCGGGAGTAGGGGCGGGAACGTCTATTGCCGGGTAACCCATCAGGTACTACCCGAGGGGGTTCGAGGGGCGGGAGGGCGCTGAGCCCCGGAATTAGACACATTGGGAAACCGGCCATAGCACCAGTTGGCGGGTTACTCGGCGACGGCTTTTCTGTTCGAAGGGGTGTTGTTGAATCCCCCGAAAAACGCGTCACTCCCGCTGCCCCAATCCCCCACCCGTATACGGGGGTGGGGGATTTGGGGCATGTCCGGTCATGGTTGTGCCCCATGTCCCGGAACCCCCATTGGGGCAAATCGGGGGATTGGGGCATCACAATTGATCCCCCTCGTACGCGTCACTGAGGAAGTCCCAAACGGGGTTACGGTCGCCGTATAGCCGGATTACTTGGCTATCGCAGGTGATGTGCTTTGCGGAAATCAGGCCGTCGAGTGCGCGTTTTGCGTGGTCGCGGCGCTTATCCCGTTTTTCCGGGTCATGGGGCATTTTCTCGATAGCCGACTTCAGCACATCGTCCACCGAGCACGGAGCCAGGCGCTTGACCACATCGAACACGATTTGTTGATTCGATCCGGACGGCGGTCGACGGCTTCCCTCGGGAACCGTGTTCAGGTGCTCCACCACGCAGGAAGTCAGCGGCACGCCGTCATCGTCTTGCCCGAGGTCGACCGATAGGAGGCGGAACGGGAATAGGGCGCCGTCTTCACCGTCCTTTTGCTTCGTGACCTTGGCGAGCCGGTCATCTCCTTTGCGGGTGATCTCGATTTCCACGTCGACTGCACCGCGAAGACCGGACCAACCACGGGCGCCGCGCGAGGCGTCTTTGCCGGAGTGGTGGACCAGTAGCACCGTTGCGCCGGTCGCTTCCTGAAGGCGCTTGCAGCGGGCAATGACGGCGCCCATGTCTTCGGCGCTGTTCTCGTTGGCACCGGGCGTGACGCTTGCAAGGGTGTCGATGACAATCAGGACTGCGCCGCCTGATGCCTCGATTGCGCGGGCGAGGGCTTTGTCATCGTCCTTGAGCATGTTCGGCGCGTCACTGATGATGCCGAGCGGCATCCCTTCGAGCGGGAAGCCTTGATGCTTCGCAATGGCGCGCAGACGTTTTCTGAAGCCGCCAGCCCCTTCAGCGGCGATGTAGACAACGGGGCCGCCTGTGACTTCCTGCCCATGCCATTCGGTGTCACGAGACACGGCGATAGAAACATCAAGGGCAAAAAAGGACTTTCCGGAACCCGCATCTCCGAAAAACACCACGATTCCAGCCTGCGGAAGAACACCTCGAATAGTCCAGCGTGCCGCCGCCGTTGTGGCGAACCGGTGTGCCGGGATGACGGGGAACCGAGCTTCAAGAGCGTCAAGCCGTTTGCTAGGTACTCCGCTGATCCATCCAGCTTTTTCGGACTCCTTGAGAATGAATCGGGCCGTAAGTGGTGCTCGCCTCTTTCCTCTATGGTCAAAGGATGGCCAGCGGCGATCCAAAGCGTCGGGGTCGTAGTTGTCCGCTGGCTCCGACCAGTCGTGCCACGCCTGGAGCCCGATGTCGTCACCGTCATACTGGTGATAGAGCGCCATCCCGACGTTCATCCAAAGGTCGTAGTCCTCGGGATTCGGGATCATCATGAGGCGGCTGCGCAGTTCCTCATCACTGATGATGACGGGGGCCGTGTCCTCGACGAACGGGTTGTCGCTGTCGATCGCGACCGCACGCTGCCGACCACGCCGGACCAACGACCATTCCATCTCGTCGGCGATCTCTTCAAACCGACTGATGATCTCCTGCGCCTGGTCGACGGTCAGGACCGGCAAATGGTCGTGTGCGATGTTGAGCGGCGAGTCCCCGGTCGGCCATGTGTACGGCTTGCCGGTATCCGGGTGGCGATGGAACGCGACGAACTGCTGGCCGTCGCCGAGCACTTCAACCTGGTGTTGATCACCCCACTCGTCCTCGTACTTGGCCGAGGACATCTTGCGGAACGGCTCGTCCGTACGGAAGCACAGCAGGCGCTTCGGCGCTTTACCGATCCGCAGCAGACCGTCACCGGCCACCTCGCGAACGACCGCCTCCATGCGGGCAGCAACGTCCTCGTCCCGGATGTCCAGGTCGATCGCCGGGGTCCGGGCCGTCTGGATACCAACACCCGACCAGCGATGACCGCCAGCGAGCCAGTCGTCGACCTGGGATTTCGTTGAGCGGAGTTTTTGCCAGCTATCGACGCCGGGGGCTTTCTTGCCGACCTGGATCGGCACGATCAGGTAACCCTGGTCAGTCAGGGTCTTGCCGTGCTGTTCAAGGTAGCCCGTTAGTTGCTTCGGGTTTTTGTTTTCTTTCCCCGTCGATTCAACCGGCACGGGTTTTCTGCTACTCATGAGTGCGGCCAGCAAGTGGCTGTCACATTTTCCAGGGTTCGGGTGTATGTCCCTGGGGGGGAGCTGATCACCATTGCTCAACCCTCCACCGAGATGCCGCGCTTTTCGAAGAAGCGGACGATTGATGCGGTGGTGATTGCGCTTCTACGCTCACCGATCTTGACGAGTTCCAGTTCACCTTTCTTGGCGAGCCGGTAGAGCTGCGCCCGTGACATGGTCGTGATCGACACCCCGTCCTGAATCGATTGGACGGGGCGAGAGCGCCAGGCTTGAGGGACTGTGTGCATGCGATGCTCCTAGCTGTTGTGCCTCGGTTTGAGGCGGCAGGAGCATCGTTGCTGATGGGTGTAGGTGGGGTCTAAGTCTCTTGTCTAGACTTACCGCTTCTTGACTCGGTTCAACTGCCTTCGGGTGTTCATTTCGTCGACGTTCGGGTTGCGAGTCGGGTCGGCGATTTTTCCGGCCTTCTGAAGCTCGCGAATGGCTTGCTCTTCGGAAGCACCAAAGCACTTGGCAACCTCAATTTCCCAAGAGTTCGCTTCCCATTTGCTCCGACGCCCGGATATGCCAATTGCGCGCATGATGGCGTGAGGGCGCTGTTTGGTTTCAGCGTCGCCATAGGCTTTCAGAATGGCTTTAGCCAAGGTCTGGGCGTAAATCAGTGTTTCTTCGTCCCGCCGTCCACCCGCCAAAGCTTTCAAGAAAAGCCATGCCCCCTCTTGAACATCTCGCAGAGCCTCTTTGGGCTCCTTGCTCGGTTTGCTGTGATCGCGTTCGAAGTGCTTCAACAGCCTATCAAGTGAAAACGAAATCTCGATTTCCTCCATCTGGAACCCTCACGTAATCGGTTGATGTGTGCATTGCATATATCGACGGGCCGCCCGTAGGCAGCCCTTCAAGTTGAATTGAGTGCTTTTTATTGGCTGCGCTGTTCAGCAATCAGCCGGTGCGCGTCGTCGATTGCTATATAGACATATGTCCAATCCGAGTCATCGGTGTTGCCCGCATCTGCTGCGGCCACGGCGATGGAACACAGCGCGTCATCCAGGGCGCGCAACTCGGGGGAGGTGCGGCCAAACTGATGGTCAATCTTTCCACCTTCGGGCAACTGGGTATGATTCTGTGTAGCCATAATGTGAAACTCCTTTTCACTGATTGGTGAGGGTCGTCTGAGTGCTGCAACACCCGGACGGCCCGCTTTGCCTGATACGGTCAGGCGGCCGCGTTGCTCTTTCTGAATGTCACCACGTTGTCAGCGTCCGTGCGTGTCAGCAGCTCAAGGCGCTCGCCCAGCAGGCGCCACCCCTCGCACATCTCGCTTTCATAGCTGTGCCGCTGGTAGGTGCGTTTCACGCGGTTTTCTTCGGTGTGGTTCAGGCAGCGCTCGGCAACCTCGGGAATCACCCCGAGTGCGACCATCATCGTTGCCCCTGTGCGGCGTAGATCGTGGGGCGTCCACCTGCCACCTGAAAGCACAAGCGACGAAGCACGGGCCACCTTGACGCGCCGGCTCATGGGGGCTTTGCCTTCCCGCTGGCGGTCGCCAAGCTGTTTGGTGACGGTCTTGGAGCACACGGGGCCATCCCCTCGCCGGTTCGGGTAAATCCACGGGCAGGGCTGAATGTCTGGCGATTGCTCCCGTGCTTCTGCCAGCTTGGCGTCTGCCGTGGCCTTCAGTTTCTCAAACTGGGCCAGCGCGAAGGGGGACAGAAAAACGGTGTGCTCCTTGCTGTTCTTGCTGTTTTCAGCCGGGATGCGCCACGTGCCCGCGTTCAGGTCGATGTGCTCCCATCTTGCCGCCAGCAGTTCGCCTATCCGGCAGCAGGTCGCCAAGGCGAGCCACACGGCACACTGCGCGGACTCACTGGCTGCACTGGTCGGCAGTTGGCGGGCGAGGGCCTTGATTTCGCTTTCGGACAGCACGCGGTCGCGCTCGGTGTCCTTGCCGCCGATCTTGGCTTTCCGAATGGCGGATGTCGGATCGAATTCGATGATGTCGCGATCCACGGCGAAGCGGAACATCTGGCGCATGAGCGAAAAAATCACCTTCGCCATGCGGGGGACACCTCGGGCCAGAAGGGCGTCTGTCACGCCGGTTATGTGCCCTTTCCGCACATCCTCAACGGGGCGCGTGCCGAGCGTTGGCAGCACGTCCTTTTCAAACATGCGCCGCACTTCTGCGCCGCCGTCCTTTCGCCGCGTCAGGTCAACCGTTGCCCACCGCTCGAACAGGTCGGAAACCGTGATCCTTGCGGCTTGCTCTGCTTCGGCTCGGGCCTTCGCTTGTGCTTGGGCTTCTCGCTTCTCGGTTTCCTGCTGGCGCTGTTCGAGCGGGTCGATACCCTGCTTGCGCAGAAGGTCTATCTGTGCGGCCTGCAGCCGCGCGTCTTTGAGGGACATGGTGGGATAGGTGCCAATGCGCACCCATTTCGAACTGTTCCCGCGCTTGTAGCGATACCAAAATGACTTTTCCCCGTCCCCGCGACCTACGCGAAGCACCAAGCCCCGCCCGTCAGTGATTTGAAGGTCTCGCCCACTCGCGTGAGCATTCTTGATGGCGGAGTCCGTAAGTTTTCCCATGATGGCGCCTCGTTCTTTTGGATGGCACCCGGATGGCACCAAATGCCTGTGCTTCACTGATACATGATGATACGCGCTGAACACGTCAAGTCAATAAAATTTAGTAAAAACAGTAAGATATCAACTTTATGTTGATCTCTCCACGTATCGTTGTGTATCAACTTACCTTTATGGGGTGCAAGGGATAGCGAGTTCGAATCCCGCCGCCCCGACCAATAGAATCAAGCACTTGGCCCAGTCTTCGGACTGGGCTTTTTGCTTTCTGGCTTACCGGGGGAACATCTGGTGTGAAGGCGCGCGGGAGTTGGCGCAGGTGGGATTCTGCGGGAACACGCGTACGGCACGTCGGTGATTGCCGATGGGGTCGACCTGCGGCGCGAAATTACAAAAACGGGATGAATGACGCTAAGGTAAGCGTATGCGGGCGGTGTGCTGCGCGGCGATTGATCGCAGGCGGGCGCCGCGTCATCCGAGGGGAGAACACGATGCCGACAGCGGTGCCGGGCGTGCGCCAGGGCGAGCAGCGCATTTTCATCAGTTATCGCCGCGGTGACACGCAGTGGGTTGCCGGTCGGTTGGCGGATTCGCTGGTGGCCTACTTTGGTGATTCGCGTGTTTTTCGCGATGTCGAGGGCATTGCCGGCGGCGCCGATTTCGGTGATGTGATCCGCGACACCCTCGGCAGCGCCGATGCGGTGGTGGTGCTGATCGGTCCGGACTGGCTCAGCGCGTGCGACGACGCGGGCAATCGGCGCCTCGACGATGCCGACGACTGGGTTGCTCACGAGGTGTGCGCTGCGCTCGAAGCGGGGGTGCCGGTCTATCCGGTGCTGGTCGAGGGCACGCCGATGCCGCGCGCCGAAGAGCTCCCCGAATCACTTCGGCCGCTGACCCGTTTCAATGCGATCTCGATCGGCGACAGCCGCTGGCGCGACGACGTGACGCGCCTGGCCAAGATCATCGCGCTCGACATTCCCTCGGCCACTGCGCGCCAGCTCCATCGCGTGAATGTGCTGATAGCCACCGCGCTGGTCGTGGCGGTGGCGCTCACCGTTGCGACCGTCATCGGCAATCTGCTCGTCGCCAGCAGCACGCTCACCGATGGGCGCGGCCTGCCGTACTGGGCGCTGAATCAGCTCTTCGAGAGCGCGGCCGACGGGCGCTGCGTGAATCCGCCGGCGCCGTGGTTCGTGCCGCTGAGCACGGCGTGGTCGGGCGTGATTTTCCTCGTCGTGGTGCCGGCCAGCGCGCTGATGTTTGTCTTTGCGCGCCATATTGACCCGACGCGTCGGGGTTACTTTCTGGCTGCGGCGTGGGCCGGCGCGATCGGAGCATTCACGGCCTTCATGCTCTTCAAGCCGGTCTGCGAGGAGTACGAAGCCACCGTGATTTTCACCATGGGCATGCTGGTCGCGACGCTGATGCTGGCGCTGATGAGCGTGTCCGGATTCCGCGAAAAATAGCGCTGCGGCGGCGTACTTCTGCGGCGAGACATTCAGGACGACCACCATGACATGGCCAGCGCGCGTGGCGGGGCAGCCCACCAAACACGTCCTTGTGATCGGCACCGGCTGGGCTGGTCCGACGACCCGCCGGGCCGCGCGCATGATCGGCACCACGCTTGCCGAGGCCGGGCTGGGGCTGGTTGCGGGCAACTCGACCGGGGTGGATAAGTGGGTCGCCAGCGCCTACTGCGGTGAGCGCGAGACGCGCGGCGAGCCGATTGCCGGTGCCTTCACCCAGGTCTCGCTGGGAATCTGGCGCATCTTTCACCGCGGCGGCGCGCCCTTGCCCGGCTATGCAGCGCCGAGCGGCTGCAAGGTGGTGTGCCACAGTGTCGACGCCTGGAAGCGCGAGGCGCTGGCGCGCAGCCACGCCGCGGTGATGGTCGGCGGCGGACGCGGCGCGCTCGAGATTGCGCGGCGCTTCATCGAGCGCGGTCGGCCGGTGTTTCCGCTGCCGTTCATGGGCGGGCTCACCGGCAATGCGGATCTGGCCTTCCGCGAAATCCTCAAGACCTGGGACAGTTCTCCGGTGCCGGGGCTGAGCCGGGGGCAGTTTCTGCAGCTTGCCGAGCCGTGGGTGAGCGGCACGGGTGCGCTCGCCAATCTGCTGCGCGGCACGCTGGCCGAGGCGCCGGATGTGTTCGTCTCTTACCGGCGCAGTGACGCGCCGGCAGCGGCGGGGCGCATCGCCCACGATCTGGAGCAGCATTTCGGGCAGCGGCGGGTGTTTCTGGATGTGCAGGACATCGCGCCGAGTCGTGCCTGGGATCAGTCGATTACCGATGCGCTAGATTGCGCCCGCGCCGGCGTGGTGGTGATCGGGCGCAACTGGCTGGCGCCCACCGCGGGTGACAGCACGCCGCGGCTGTGGCGCGACGACGATGTGGTGCGCGGTGAAATTCGCGGCCTGCTCGAGGCGAGGAAGGCGGTGTTTCCGCTGCTGGTCGAGGGCGCGGCTCTGCCGGAGGCGTCGGCGCTGCCCGACGACCTGCGTCCGCTGCTGCGCTTTCAGGCCACGTCGATCGACAACGCGGGCTGGGAGGGCACGCGCGCGCGACTCATCCGCGAGATCGAGCAGGTGATCCGTGCGACCGACAACCCGCCGCCTGGTGCGCCGCGATCTACCGAAGCGAGCGGTAAATTGCCGCCATCTTGAGGTGACGGTGCCGGCCGCGCGCACGTAGAATCAATTGTCGTATGAGGGCGGAATCTTGCGTGCGAGCGTGTCGCTGGGCGCATTCGATTCTGGCGAGTCAAGAGGCGGGGCGTTTGAGCAAGCAGCTTCAGCAGTTTCTCCGGTCGCTGGTCGATAGCGTGCGCGATCTCGCGCCCATCGTGGTGGTGATTGCCTTTTTCCAGTTGGCCGTGCTGCAGCAGCCGATTCCGAATCTGGGCGAGATTCTGGTCGGGGTTGTGCTCGTTGTGCTGGGGCTGACGTTTTTCATCCGCGGTCTCGAAATGGGCTTGTTTCCGATTGGCGAGCGCATGGCGTATGCGTTTGCACGCAAGGGTTCGTTGTTCTGGATTCTGGCGTTTGCGTTTGCGCTGGGCTTTGGGACGACGGTGGCGGAGCCGGCGCTGATTGCGGTGGCTGCGGAGGCGTCGCAGATTGCGGCCGAGGGTGGGGTGATCGAGCGCAGCGACGCGGCGATGGACGATTACGCGAACGGGCTGCGCTACACAGTGGCGCTGTCGGTGGGCTTTGCGATCGTGGTGGGGGTGTTGCGCATCATCCGCGGCTGGCCGATTCAGGTCTTGATCATCGGGGGCTACATCGCGGTGGTGGTGATGACGCCTTTCGCGCCCGAGGAGATCGTCGGCATCGCGTATGACTCGGGCGGGGTCACCACCTCGACAATCACCGTGCCGCTGGTGACGGCGCTGGGGGTTGGGCTGGCTTCGTCGATCAAGGGGCGCAACCCGATGACCGACGGCTTCGGGCTGATCGCCTTCGCGTCGCTGACGCCGATGATTTTCGTGATGGCGTACGGGATGCTGTTCTGATGCTGGCCTGGCTGACCCATTTCGGCACGGTGCTGGTGCAGACGATTTTCGACGTGCTGCCGATTGCGGCGGTGATTTTCGGCTTCCAGTTTCTGGTCATCCGTCAGCCGATCCCGCAGCTCAAGCAGGTGCTCACCGGTTTTGCCTACGTGCTGCTGGGGCTCGCGCTGTTTTTACAGGGGCTGGATCAGGCGCTGTTTCCGCTCGGCAAGCTGATGGCGCAGCAGCTCACCGACCCGGCCTTCATCTATGGCGCGGGGGCGCAGGCGAGCGCGGCGTTCAACTGGCGCGACTATTTCTGGGTCTATCTGTTTGCGGCGGCGATCGGTTTTTCGACGACCATCGCCGAGCCGTCGCTGATTGCGGTGGCGATCAAGGCGCAGTCGGTGTCGGGCGGGGCGATCAGCGTGTGGGGCCTGCGCGTGTCGGTGGCCATCGGGGTGGCCATCGGGATTGCGCTGGGCACCTTCCGCATCGTCACCGGCACGTCGCTGCACTACTACATCATGGCGGGCTATGTGGTGGTGATCGCGCAGACGCTGGTGGCGCCGAAAATGATCATCGCGCTGGCGTATGATTCCGGCGGGGTGACCACCTCGACGGTCACCGTGCCGCTGGTGACCGCGCTCGGGCTCGGGCTGGCGGGGACGATTCCGGGGCGCAGCGCCCTGCTCGACGGCTTCGGGCTGATTGCCTTTGCGAGCCTGTTTCCGATGATTACGGTGATGGGCTATGCGCAGCTGTCCGACTGGCGGGCCCGGCGGCAGGTGCCGGCGGAACAAGGGAGGGAGTGAGCATGCATTTCAAGCTACTGATTGCGCTGGTGGAAGACGACAAGACCGATGCGGTGGTGGCCGCGGCACGCAAGGCCGGGGCGACCGGATGTACGGTCATCAATCAGGCGCGCGGCGAGGGTCTGGAGAAGGCGAAGACCTTTTTCGGGCTGGCGCTCGAGACCCAGCGCGATGTGCTGCTGTTTCTTGTCGAGCAGCATCTGAGTCGCGACATTCTGGAGACGATTCAGGATGTTGGCGAGTTCGAGAACAAGCCGGGGACGGGGATCGCGTTTCAGATCGATGTCGAGGATGCGGTCGGCGTTGCCAGTCAGATGAAACAGCTGACCGGGGTGGTGGAGGAGAAGATATGAGCGGCGAAGAAATCGTGCGGGTGCGCGAGGTGATGAAAAACGAATTCGACCGGGTCGACGGCATGGCGACCATCGCCGAAGCCCTGAAGACCATGAAGCATGTCGAAACCCGCGGGCTGATTGTCGACAAGCGTCACGACGACGACGAGTTCGGCATGCTGCTCATCACCGACATCGCACGCCACGTGCTGGGCAAGGACCGTGCGCCGGAGCGGGTGAATGTGTACGAGGTGATGGCCAAGCCGGTGATCACCGTCGACCCGGAGATGGACATCCGCTACTGCGCGCGGCTGTTTACGCGCTTTGGGCTGTCGCGTGCGCCGGTGGTCGACAAGGGCAAGGTGGTCGGCATTGTCAGCATGGCCGATCTGGTGCTCAAGGGCTTGTACAAACATATCTGAACCGGGCGACCGATGTCTGAATACCGAATGCTTGCCGTGGTAGCGCGCCGCGCCGCGCTGGCGATGGCGCTATGGGCCGCCAGCCTGCCGGCGCAGGCCGAGATGCCGCGCGCCGAACTGTCGGCGGGCATGTACCGCATCGACGCCGAAGTGGCCAACACCTTCGATTCGCGGGCGACCGGGCTCATGCGCCGCAGCTTCATGGCCGGCCATGCGGGGATGATCTTCGTCTATCCCGAGGAGGCCACCCACTGCATGTGGATGCGCAACACATTGATCCCGTTGTCGGTCGCCTTTCTGGAGGCCGACGGCACCATCATCAACATCGAAGAGATGGCGCCGCAGACCGAAACCAACCACTGCGCCCGCCGCCCGGCGCGCTTCGCGCTGGAAATGAACGCCGGCTGGTTTGCCGCCAAGGGCATCGCCGCCGGGCAGCGCATCCGCGGCATCGACGCGCTGCCGCCGGCGCGCTAGCCGTCGCACAGCGCCCGGAATTGGCGCGCTTTTCCCGGGTTTATCTCCACCGTATCGACAGGCCGCGCAGCCGATAATGCTCGCAACCGCTGCTCCGTGCGAGCAGCCCGAGCGACATGAGCGGAGCGCACTGTGGCCGAAGAGAGCGATCTCGAACGGACCGAACCAGCCTCACCACGACGGCTGGAGCAAGCCCGGGAGGAGGGGCAGGTTCCCCAGTCGCGGGAGCTGTCCACCTTTCTGGTGATGATGAGCGGCGTGGCCGGCCTGTGGGTGATCGGCCAGTGGGTCGCCGGGCGGATTGTGGCGCTGGTCAAGGGCGGGCTGAGCTTCGAGCCGGCGCTGGCCTTCGACACCGCAAAGATGGTGCTGCAACTCGAAGACGTGCTCGGCGAAGCCTTGCTCACCGTGGTGCCGCTGTTCGCGATCCTGCTGGTCGCCGCGGTGGGTGCGCCGATCCTGATGGGCGGGCTGGTGTTCTCGCCCAAGGCGCTGCAGTTCAAGTTCGACCGCATGGACCCGCTCAAGGGGCTGGAGCGGATGTTCTCGGTGCACGGGCTGGCCGAGCTGGTCAAGGCCTTGCTCAAGGCGCTGCTGGTGGGCGGCGTGGGGGCGTGGGCGATCTGGCGCGAAAAAGACCACATGCTCGCGCTGATGACCCAACCGCTGGAAGCGAGCCTGCCCGATTTTGCGCAGATGGTGATGTTCGCCGCGCTGCTGGTGGTGACCAGTCTGGCGCTGCTGGCGGCGCTCGACGTGCCCTTCCAGCTCTGGCAATACCACGACAAGCTCAAGATGACCAAAGAGCAGGTGCGCCAGGAAAACAAGGAAACCGAAGGCGACCCGCAGCTCAAGGCGCGGGTGCGCAACGCCCAGCGCGAGATGGCGCGCCGGCGGATGATGGCCGAGGTGCCCAAGGCCGACGTGGTGGTCACCAACCCGACCCACTATGCCGTGGCGTTGCGCTACGACGCCGCGCGCATGGGCGCGCCGGTGGTGGTCGCCAAGGGCGCCGACGCGATCGCGCAGAAGATTCGCGAGGTGGCCGCCGAGCACCGGGTGCCGCTGCTCGAAGCGCCGCCGCTGGCGCGCGCGCTGTTCGCCCACTGCGAGCTGGAGCAGCCCGTGCCGGCCGCCTTGTACACCGCGGTGGCCGAAGTGATGGCCTACGTCTATCAACTCAACGAATGGATGGCGCGCGGCGGCGCCGCGCCCGAAGCGCCGACCGTACTCGCCGTCCCCGCCGACATGGACCCCGCCACCCCGCGCCCGGCGCAGGCGTGACCCCTCGCTGACACATCGAACCCATGACCAACGCCTTCACCCTGCGCTCGCTGTTCTCGCCCACCGCCCTGCGTCAGCTCGCCGCGCCGATCCTCATCGTCATGATCCTGTCGATGATGGTGTTGCCGCTGCCGGCGTTCCTGCTCGACCTGTTCTTCACCTTCAACATCTCGATGGCGATCATGGTCATGCTGGTGGCGATGTACACCAAGCGGCCGCTGGATTTCTCGGTGTTCCCGACGGTGTTGCTGATGACCACCTTGCTGCGGCTGAGCCTCAACGTGGCCTCGACCCGCATCGTGCTGCTCGACGGTCACACCGGGCCCGACGCCGCCGGCAAGGTCATCGAAGCCTTCGGCCATTTTCTGGTCGGCGGCAACACCGCGGTCGGGCTGGTGGTGTTTACGATTCTCACGGTGATCAACTTCGTGGTCATCACCAAGGGCGCCGGGCGCATCGCCGAGGTGAGCGCGCGCTTCACCCTCGACGCCATGCCCGGCAAGCAGATGGCCATCGACGCCGACCTCAACGCCGGCCTCATCGACGACAAGGAAGCCAAGCACCGGCGCGCCCAGATCGGTCAGGAATCGGACTTCTACGGCGCCATGGACGGTGCCTCCAAGTTCGTCCGCGGCGACGCCGTGGCCGGCATCCTGATTTTGCTCATCAACATCGCCGGCGGGCTGGTGGTCGGCGTCATGCAGCACGACATGGCGCTCGGTCAGGCCGCCGAAAACTACACCTTGCTGACCATCGGCGACGGGCTGGTGGCGCAGATTCCCGCGCTGATCATCTCGGTGGCCGCCGGTCTGGTGGTGTCGCGCGTGGGCGACGACGGCGAAATCGGCGGTCAGGTGCTGCGTCAGGTGTTCTCCAACCCGCAGATCCTGATGCTCACCGCCGCCATTCTCGGCGTGCTCGGGCTGATTCCCGGCATGCCCAACCTGGTCTTCATCCTGCTCGCCGCCGCTTTCGGCTGGCTGGCCTGGTGGCGCCAGAAGCACCCGGGCGAGGCGCCCGACGAAGACGTCGCGGCGCCGAGCCCGGAAGCCATCGCCAAGGCCACCGAGCAATCGCAGGAAGCAAGCTGGGCCGACGTGTCGCCGGTGGACGTGCTCGGGCTGGAAGTGGGCTACCGGCTGATTCCGATGGTCGACAAGGGGCAGGACGGCGAACTGCTCAAACGCATCCGCGGGCTGCGCAAGAAGTTCGCCCAGGACGTCGGCTTCCTCGCCGCGCCGGTGCACATCCGCGACAACCTCGAACTCAAGCCCAACGCCTACCGCATCGCCCTCAAGGGCGTCGAGGTGGGCAAGGGCGAAGCCTATCCGGGGCAGTTTCTGGCGATCAACCCGGGGCGCGTGTCCGGCACCCTGTCCGGCCGCGACACCACCGACCCGGCCTTCGGCCTGCCGGCGGTGTGGATCGACGGCGGCCAGCGCGAACAGGCCCACGCGCTGGGCTACACGGTGGTCGATGCCAGCACCGTGGTGGCGACCCACCTCAACCACCTCATCCTCGAACACGCCGCCGAACTGCTCGGCCGGCAGGAGACCCAGTCGCTGCTCGACCACATCGGCAAGGAATCGCCCAAGCTCATCGAGGATCTGGTGCCCAAGCAACTGCCGGTGTCGACCGTCCAGCGGGTGCTGCAGAACCTGCTCGAAGAGGGGGTCAACATCCGCGACATGCGCACCATCATCGAAGTGCTCGCCGAGCACGCGCCGCACGTGCAGGACGCGCTCGAACTGACCTCGCGCGCGCGCCAGGCGCTGGGCCGGGCGATCATCCAGGGCCTGTTCCCGGGCGACGCCGAAGTGCAGGTGCTGACGCTCGATCCGGGGCTCGAACGGGTGCTGATGCAGGCCGTCTCCAGCGGCGGGCCGGAAGGCGGCGCGATCGAACCGGGGCTGGCCGACGGCCTGCTCAAGCAGACCGCCGAGCTGGCGCAGCGTCAGGAGAGCATCGGCCTGCCGCCGGTGCTGCTGGTGCCCGCGCCGCTGCGCTGGCTGCTGGCGCGCTTCCTGCGCCGCTCGGTGCCCGCGCTCAAGGTGGTGGCCAACTCCGAAGTGCCGGAAAACCGCATGATCCGCGTCACCGGCATGGTCGGCGCGGCGGCCTGAGCGCCGGCCGGCACGTGTTGCCGGCAAGAAATACGGGGGCAGAATCCCCTTATTCCGGCGATGTGCTTGACCCGCGGTTTTGCATAATGGGGCCATGAAACCCCCGTCCAATGTCCGGGCGGCGGCTTGTGGAGAGCCCCATGAACGTCAAGCGCTACTTTGCCCCCACCGCCCGCGAGGCCCTGCGCCAGCTCAAGGAAGAGCTCGGCGCCGACGCCATCGTGCTGTCCAACCGCTCGGTCGAGGACGGCGTCGAGATCGTTGCCCTGCCGGCGGACGCGGTCGAGCTGATCCACCAGCGCACGCAGCCCACACCGCCGCCTCCGCCCGCGCCCCGCGCGCCGGCGCCGGTGGCGAAACCTGCCGCGCCGGCGGTCGAACGAGACGGCGAAGACGACGACTATCGCGTGTTGCTCTCGGCCGCGCGGCGTCCGGCACCGGCCGCCGCGCCGGTGCAAAAGGCCGCTGCCGGCATCCGCCCCTTCAACCCGCCGCGCGTCGACGCCGCCACCGGTCGCAATCTGCCCGCCACGCCGGCGCGGGAGAGCCGCCCGCCCGCTGCGAGCAATCCGCCCGCGCAACGCCCGGCGCGCGCCGCCGGTAGCGCCGCGGTGGAGCCGCGCGGGCTGGAAGAATCCGCCCGCATCCGCGCACTGCAGGAGGCCAACGCCCGGCTGATGGAGGAGATGAGCGGCATCCGCGGCATGCTCGAACGCCAGCTCGCCGGCTTTGCCTGGGGCGAGGCCGGCCGGCAGGCGCCGGCGCGCACGCGCATGACCGGCGAGTTGCTCGAAGCCGGCTTCTCGGCCCAACTCGCGCGCAGCCTGTGCGCCGCGGTCGAGGCCGACGCCGACCTGATCGCCGCCCGCGCCACCGTGCGCACCGCGCTCAATCGCGGCCTGCGCGCGCTGGCCAGCGACGCCGACCTGATCGACCGCGGCGGCGTGTACGCGCTGGTCGGGCCGACCGGCGTAGGCAAGACCACCACCGCCGCCAAGCTCGCCGCGCGCTGCGTGGTGCGCCACGGCGCCGACAAGCTGGCGCTGATCACCACCGACGGCTACCGCATCGGCGCGCACGAACAGTTGCGCATCTACGGGCGCATCCTCGGCGTGCCGGTGCACGTCGTGCGCGATGCCTCCGACCTGCGCCAGACCCTGGCCGAACTCAAGCACAAGCACATGGTGCTGATCGACACCGTCGGCATGAGCCAGCGCGACAAGATGGTGGCCGAGCAGGCCGCGATGCTGCTCGGTGCCGGCCACGTCAAGCGCCTGCTGCTGCTCAACGCCACCACCCGCGGCGACACGCTCGACGACGTGGTGCGCGCCTACGACGGCCCCGATCTGGCCGGCTGCGTGCTCACCAAGGTGGACGAGGCCGCCTCGCTCGCCCCGGCGCTGGACGTGGCGGTGCGCCACGAAATCGACGTGTACTACGTCGCCAACGGCCAGCGTGTGCCCGAAGACCTGCACCTGCCCAACCGCGCCTACCTGCTGCATCGCGCGCTCAAGGCGGTGCCGGAGGATTCGCCCTATCACCTCGACGCCGACGAGGCCGGTCAGTTGATGGCCGCCGCCGGCGCGGGGCGCTGAGATGATCGACGGTCGCGAAGACCAGGCGGCCGGCCTGCGCCGGCTGTTCCGCAAGGCGCCGCCCACCGTGGTGGCCCTGTTCTCGACCGGCCATCGCGCGCAGGCCACCGCGGCGCGCTGCATCGAACGCATCGGCCGCCAGGCGCACCGCGTGCTGGTGCTCGACGAAGCGGCCGGCGAGGCCAGCCTCGCGGGCGTGTGGGGGCACACCGCCGGCGGCGATCTGCTCCACGCGCTGGATGACCGCCAGAGCGTTGGCGCGCTGGTGCAGCCGGTGGCCGGGCTGATGGGCCGCCTGCCGGTGACCGCCGCCGCGCTGGCGCTGCCGCTGCTCGACGATGCGCGCCGTGTGCGGCTGTTCGAACAGATCCAGACGCTACAGCGCCACACCCGCTTCATGCTCGTCCATGCCGCCACCGCCTCGCTCGACGGGCCGTCGCCCTTCGTGTTTGCCGCGCCGCGCCGGCTGGTGGTGGCCGAAGCGAGCGGGCGCGGCGCGACCGAAGCCTACGCGTGCATCAAATCGCTGGCCGCATTGGGCATCGGCTCGCTGCACGTGGCGGTGGCCAGTGCGCGCCATCGCGCCGACGCCAAGGCATTTTTCCAGCGGCTGGAATCCTTGGTGCGCCAGCGTGTCGGTCTGCCGCTGGCGTGGGCCGGCGAGGTTGAGCGCGACGATATCGCCGACGCCTTGCTTGCCGATCTGGGCACGCAGGCACCGCGCGAGGCCGAGGCCGCGTTCCTGCGTCGCCTCAACGGATGGCGACACGCCGCCGCGACGATCGCCGGGGGGTAAGCGCGTGAATAACCGGGAAGAAAGCCGCCTATTCTTTCAGCACACTTGGGTGCATCGGCGGACAATGGGGATCATCGGGCTTCGTGGCATCTGCCATGAAGTGATAAGTCCACCCGAACCGGCACCACATAACTAGACGGGTCAGCGCATGTATACCGCTTCCGGCACACTTGATCGAGACCAGTTGGTGACGCAGTACGCGCCGCTGGTCAAGCGCATCGCCTATCACCTGATGGCCAAGCTGCCCGCCAGCGTGATGGTCGACGACATCATTCAGAACGGCATGATCGGCCTGCTCGACGCGATCGGGCGCTACGAAGAAGGGCTCGGCGCACAGTTCGAAACCTACGCCGTGCAACGCATCCGCGGTTCGATGCTCGACGGCCTGCGCGAAAACGACTGGTTGCCGCGCAGCCTGCGCCGCGACATGCGCCGCATCGAAGCCGCCATCCACGACCTCGAACAGCAACACGGCCGCGCGCCGACCGAAAAAGAACTCGCCGCCGCGATGGACCTCCCGCTCGCCACCTACCAGAAGATGCTGCAGGACGCGCGCGGCCACCAGCTCGTGTATTTCGAGGACTACACCGACGGCAACGACGACGATTTTCTCGAACGCCATTCCGTGGGCGAGGAGGGCGACCCGCTCGAAGCGCTGCTCGACCAAAGCATGCGCGACACCCTCATCAACGCGATTGACGACCTGCCCGAGCGCGAAAAACTGGTCATGGGCCTGTACTACGAAGAGGACCTCAACCTGCGCGAGATTGGCGAAGTGCTCGGTGTGTCCGAGTCGCGCGTGTGCCAGCTCCACAGCCAGGCCGTGGCGCGGCTGCGTTCGCGCATTCACGGCACCAAGGCCGGCCCCAAGCCACGGCGCGGCCGCCCGCCCAAGCAGGCCGGCTCGTCGGCCTGAACGGCCGCGCGGCATGCCCCCCATGAACGACAACAGGCGCAGGCATGGATAGCATCAGTCTGATCGGCCTCACCGTTGGCCTGGCGGCGATTCTCGTCGGGCAGGTGCTCGAAGGCGGACACATCAGCTCGCTGGTGCAGCCCACCGCCTTCCTCATCGTCATCGGCGGCACCCTCGGCGCGGTCATGCTGCAAAGCCCGCTGCAAGTGTTCAAGGACGGCATGCGGATGATCAAATGGATCTTCATCCCGCCCATCGCCTCCTACCCCCAACTCATCGAACAAATCGTCGGCTGGAGCAACATCGCCCGCCGCGAAGGCCTGCTCGCCCTCGAAAACCAGATCGACGCCGTGCAAGACCCCTTCACCCGCAAAGGCATCCAGCTGCTGGTCGACGGCGTCGAGCCCGACCGCCTGCGCGAAGTGCTCGAAGTCGAGATCGACACCTGGGAAAGCCACATGAAACTCGGCGCCAAAATCTGGGAAGCCGCCGGCGGCTACGCCCCCACGGTCGGCATTCTCGGCGCCGTGATGGGCCTCATCCACGTCATGGAAAACCTCTCCGACCCCTCCAAACTCGGCTCCGGCATCGCCGTCGCCTTCGTTGCCACCATCTACGGCGTCGGCTCCGCCAACCTCGTCTTCCTCCCCGTCGCCAAAAAACTCCAGGCCCACGTCGGCCGCCTCGTCGCCCAGCGCGAACTGCTGGTCGACGGCCTCGTCGGCATCGCCAACGGCGACAACCCGCGCATCATCGAAAGCCGGCTGCAGGGGTATGCCGTTTAAGCGGCGTGCTGGTTGGAGCGGGGGGTATTGACGCGGGGCTGCTTTCGACCTGGAGCCGTCTCTCGTATGTGCGCGACGGCATCATGTAGCTTGGGTTGAGCGCAGCGAAGCCCAAGGTTCAGCCGTGCGGTCGTGGAGCACCGACGTTGCGGGCGGGGCGAAGGTGACGGCGGTGGCGCGTTGCGCGGATTCGGGGGGCTCGGATTGGGCGGGCGATTCTTGATGTCGCGATGGGCGGTCCGGTAAGCTGCCGGTCTTGCCGTTTTCGTCCATGCCCGTTCTGCGAGGATTCCCTTTGTTGTCGTTTCGCCACCGTTTCGTTGGCCATCTGCGCTTGTTTTTTGTGTTGGGCCTGGGGGCGGTGTCTGTGGCGTTTGCGCATGGGGTTGCGGAGGGGGATGCGCAGTTCATGCAGCAGGCCAGCGGTGCGCAGTTGCTGCCCTTTGTGTATCTGGGGGCCAAGCACATGGCGACGGGCTACGATCATTTGCTGTTTCTGGTGGGGGTGATTTTCTTTCTCTACCGGATGCGGGATGTGGCGGTGTATGTGACGATGTTTGCCATCGGCCACAGCGCGACCTTGCTGTTCGGGGTGTTGAGTGGCGTTCATGTGAACGCTTATCTGGTGGATGCAATCATTGGGTTGTCGGTGGTGTACAAGGCGCTCGACAATCTGGGGGCGTTCAAGGTGTGGTTGGGTTTTCAGCCCAACACCAAAGCGGCGGTGCTTGTTTTTGGCTTGTTTCACGGCTTCGGGTTGGCGGCCAAGTTGCAGGATTTTGCGTTGCCCGATGATGGGCTGGTGGCGAACATCCTGGCCTTTAACGTGGGGGTCGAGATAGGTCAGGTGCTGGCGCTGGGCGCGATCCTGATCTTGATGGATTTCTGGCGCCTGCACCACGCGTTCGCCCGCCAGGCTTTTGCGTCGAATGTTGCCCGGATGGCGGCCGGTTTTTCGCTGATGGGTTTTCAACTCACCGGCTATATCGTTAATTCCTGAGTGAGCCGCCATGCACGAACCGTCCCCCCGTCACGAATTGCACGACATCGCCGACCTCGACCCGGACGGGCTGCCGTCCCGGCGCAGTCTGCTCAAGGCGTGTGGGGTGGCGCTGGCGATTGCGGCGGTGTTGCTCATCGTTGCCATCCTGCCCGCCGAATACGGCGTCGACCCGACCGGCCTCGGTGCGCGGATGGGGCTGACGGCGCTGCATGTGGTGGATGCGGTGGATGCGGTGGATGCGGATACGCCGCAGCCTGTGGTGCCGGGTGCAATGAGCGAGCCGCGCCGGCCGAGCGCCACGCCGTATCGCGCGGACACGCTCAGCGTGGTGTTGCAGCCACGTCAGGGCGCTGAGATCAAGGCCGTGATGGCGCAAGGTCAGGGGTTTGTGTTCGAGTGGGTGGCCGAAGGCGGGCCGGTTTATGTCGACATGCACGGCGAGCCGCCCAATGCCGGCAAGGATGTTTTTACGAGCTTCTGGATCGGTGATGCCCAAGAGCGTGACAGCGGCACGTTTAGTGCACCGTTCAGCGGTGCGCATGGCTGGTACTGGGAAAACCGGGGCGAGGCGGTGGTGACGATTCGCCTGAAAGCCAGCGGGTTCTACGAGACCTTGTACATGCCCTGACAAGGGCACGGCCAGCCGCGCGTTGCGGGCATTTTCCAATGCCCGTTTCTTTTGTAGAATTGTTCAATATTTGTCGAAATGTTGAGGTGGTGATGCAGGCAGTCAAGGCGCTATCGGCGCTGGCGCAGGAGACGCGCTTGGCGATCTTTCGGTTATTGGTGCGGCGCGGGCCGGGCGGGGTGGCGGCGGGCGAGGTGGCGGTGCAGCTTGATGTGGCGCCCAATACATTGTCGTTTCACTTTCGCACGCTGGTCGAGGCGGGCTTGGTGCGGGCGACGCAGGACGGGCGGTTTGTGCATTACGCGGCGGACATTCCGGCGATGCTCGAGCTGCTCGACTTTCTCACCGCCGAGTGCTGTGAGGAAGATCCGTCGTGCTGCGCGTCGATGCGCGACGGTGCGCGGGTGGCGCCCTTGCTGAGGCCGTTGGCCGAGGCGGCGGGCGCTGCCGGTGTATTCAAGGTGCTGGTGCTGTGCACCGGCAATTCGGCGCGTTCGATTCTGGCCGAGGCGCTGATCAATGCGATGGGTGCGGGTCGGGTGCGGGCGTGGAGCGCGGGCAGTCAGCCGGCGGGGCGGGTGAATCCGCTGGCGCTGGCGGTGCTGGCGGAGCAGGGGGTCGATACGGCGGGGTTGGCGAGCAAGTCTTGGGACGTGTTCGCGGCGGCGGATGCGCCGCGCTTCGATCTGGTGGTGACGGTGTGCGCCAACGCGGCGGGCGAGGTGTGCCCGGTGTGGCGCGGTGCGCCGCTGGCGACGCATTGGGGCTTGCCCGATCCGGCGGCGGTGGAGGGCAGCGAGGCGCTGCGTCGGGCGGCGTTTGTGGACACCCTGCAGGCGCTGCGCCGGCGCATCAGCCTGTTGCTGCGCCTGCCGCTGACGGGGGGCGATCCGGTGGCACTGCAACGCCAGCTCGATGCCATCGGCAGAATCGACGAGGGGGCCGCATGAGCGCGCAATGCGAAGTGGCGGCGGCGCAGATGCGTGGGGCGCCGATCGGATTTTTCGAGCGTTATCTGACGCTGTGGGTGGCGTTGTGCATGGTTGCGGGCACGCTGCTGGGCCAGTTCCTGCCGGCGCCGTTCGTGCTGCTCGGGCGGCTGGAGATTGCGCAGGTCAATCTGCCGGTGGGGGTGTTGATCTGGTGCATGATTATTCCGATGCTGATGAAGATCGACTTCGGCGCGTTGCACGAGGTACGTCAGCATGTGCGTGCGATGGGGGTGACGCTGTTCGTGAATTGGGCGGTCAAGCCGTTCTCGATGGCGCTGTTCGGCTGGCTGTTCATCCGCCATGTGTTTGCGCCGTGGCTGCCGGCGGGGCAGCTCGACAGCTACATCGCGGGGCTGATCCTGCTGGGGGCGGCGCCGTGCACGGCGATGGTGTTCGTGTGGAGCAATCTGTGCCGCGGCAACGCTAACTTCACGCTCACCCAGGTGGCGTTGAACGATCTGGTGATGGTCTTCGCCTTTGCGCCCATCGTCGCGCTGTTGCTCGGGGTGTCGGCGATTCCGGTGCCGTGGGACACCTTGCTGTTGTCGGTGGTGATGTACATCGTGATCCCGCTGGCCATCGCGCAGGCCATCCGCCATGCGCTGCTGCGCCGTGGCGAGGCGGCGCTGAACGCCGCGCTGGCGCGCTTTGCGCCGTTTTCGCTGCTCGCGCTGCTCGCCACGCTGGTGCTGCTGTTTGCGTTTCAGGGCGGGGCGATCGTCGCCCAGCCGCTGATCATCGCAATGCTGGCGGTGCCGATTCTGGCCCAGGTGCTGTTCATCGCCGCGCTTGGCTACTGGATGAACCGGCGCCTCGGGGTGGCCCATGCGGTGGCCGGGCCGTCGACCATGATCGGCGCGTCCAATTTCTTCGAACTGGCGGTGGCGGCGGCGATCGTGCTCTACGGCTTCGAGTCCGGCGCGGCGCTGGCGACGGTGGTGGGCGTGTTGATCGAGGTGCCGGTGATGCTGGCGCTGGTGCGCGTGGTCAATCGCAGCCGCGCGTGGTACGAGGCCGGCGCGCGGCGGGCAGGGCACCAGGTGCTATAGCTTGAAGCTGCTCACCGACGATTTGAGCTCGCCGGCCAGCGAACGCAGCTGATCGGCGGTGCGCGCCATGCGCCCGAGCGCATCCTGGTTGGAGCGCACCATCTGAGCCATGTCTTCGACGTTGCGCGAGATGGCACCGCTGGCGTCGCTTTGCTCGCGCACCGCGCGGGTGATTTCGCCGACCTCGGCGGTGGTGTGGCTGACCGAGGCGTTGGCGTCGGTCAGCGCCTGCGAGGCCGACTGCATGCCGCTGCGGCTGGCGTCGAGCGATTCCAGCCCTTTGCCGAGTTCCTTCTCCAGCGTGCGCGCATGCTCGCCGAGCGTGGCCGTGATGGCGTCGATCTCGCTCGCCGACTGACCGGATTTTTCGGCCAGCTTGCGCACCTCGTCGGCCACCACCGCAAAGCCGCGCCCCTGTTCGCCGGCGCGCGCGGCCTCGATGGCGGCGTTGAGCGCCAGCAGATTGGTCTGCTCGGCGATCTCGCGCACCTGCTGGGTGATGTGGGTGATTTCCTGCGCGCTCTTGAAGAAGGCCTGCGCGGTGTTGGTGACGCCGTGCATCACGGTGGCGGTGCTGTCGACCGAGCGGGCCAGGGTTTCGAGCCGCTCCAGGGCGTTCGACGAGGCCGCCATGCCTTGCTGCGACAGGGCGCTGACGCGTTCGGTGTTGCCGCTGATGCGGCCGATGGCTTCGGTGACGCTGTCCACGCCTTCGGTGGTCGAGCCCGCTGCGTCGGACTGGCGCCGCGCCGATTCGGCGGCGCTGCGCGATGCGTCGGCGACTTCGCTGGCGGCCTGGTCGACGCTGCCCACGGAGCGGGCGACGCGGCCGATCAGGGTGCCAAGATCGCTGCGCAGGGTTTCGGCGCTGCGCGCGATGCGGCCCAGTTCGTCCTGGGTATGCGCAGTGATCGGTGCGCTGAAATCGCCGCGCGCCAGCGCGTGCAGCCCGCCTTCGAGCTCGCGCGCGGGTTTGACCAGCTGGCTGTTGAGCAGCCACATGAACAACGCAAAGGCCAGCACGCAGGCGATGGCCATGAGGGTGACGGTGATCGTGATGGCCTGGCGGGCGTCGCCATTGACGGCGCCGGTCTGGGTGTCGATGCGGGTGTTGACCGCGCTCATCAGCTGGTCGAGCAGTTCGCCGACGCGCTTGTCGGAGTCGCGCACCTGTTGCGCGAGCGCATCGCTGTCGTAGCGGCTGCGGTAGTCGGCCAGCGCTTTGGCGTAGCGCGCTTCGAGGGCTTGATGCGCGTCGATCAGCTGTTCTGCCAGCGCGCGGCTCGGCGCGTCGGTGGATGATGATTCGGAAAACCGGTTGAGCGAGGCGCGAAAGCGCTGCCCTTTCTCCTGATAGGCGGCCCAGTGGGTGCCGACCGCGCCCGCGTCGGCAAGGGCGAGGGTCAGATTCTTCCAGTCGAGCAGTTGCCCGAAGTAGAGCGCCTTGTCTTCGGCCAGGGTGAATTGGTCGCGGTGCAGGGTGTCGACTTCGCCGGTGAGGGTGGTGATCGCCTGCCACTGCAGAAACAGCCCGATGCTGGCCGCGATCAGGAGGAGGGTGGTGCCGCCGCCGCAGATGAGCAGGAGCTTGTTGCGGATGCTGGAGAGGATGAAGCGCATTGCCGTGATTTCCGCTGAGCCATATGCGACCAAAGTACGGCTTGGGCGCGTCGTTCTTTAGCGCCGGACGCACGGTTTTCGGCTCAAGCCCGCGGCAGTGGCTGCCGTTGATGTCTACCGGACGATGGCGCGCGCGGCGCGCCTTCGGTGTGGCTGAGGGCGAACGGGAAGGGTGGGGTCATGGCGCGTCGGCGGAAGGAAGCGGAAGAGCACGAAAATCATGAGCGCTGGCTGGTGTCCTACGCCGATTTCATTACCCTGCTGTTCGCCTTTTTCGTGGTCATGTACTCGCTCAGCTCGATCAACGAAGGCAAGTACCGGGTGCTGTCCGACTCCATCGTGCAGTCCTTTCGCAGCATCAGCGTCAACAGTGCCGGCCAGCAGATCGTGGTCCAGCCGGTGAACATGCCGCAGCGTCCGCCGGTGCAGAAACCGCAGGTCGACCCGGCCAAGCAGCTGGCTCGCGAGGCGGCGGTCAAGCGCATGCGCAACATGGCCGATGAGATCCGCGACGTGCTTCAGCCGCTGGCCGACGGCGGCCAGGTGAGCGTTACCGAGGGGGCGCACGGGATCAAGGTGGAGATCAACGCTGAGGTCTTGTTTTCACCCGGCGAGGCTGCGCTGGGCGGCGGCGCGATCAACGCGCTCGAAGCCGTGGCGCGGGTGCTGTCGGTGGCGGACTTTCCGATTGTGATCGAAGGGCATACCGACAATGTGCCCATCAACACGCCGCGTTTTCCCTCTAACTGGGAGCTGTCGGCGGTGCGCGCATCGAGCGTGGTGCGCCTGTTCGTCGATGCGGGCGTCGAGCCGGCGCGGCTGACCGCGGCCGGCTATGGCGATCAACGCCCGGTGGCCGAAAATTTCTCGTCCGAGGGGCGCTCGCGCAACCGCCGGGTGACCTTGCTCATCGAGTCGATGTTGGTCGAGGATGATTTGCCGCCGCCGGTGCCGCTGCGGCGCTCGGACCCGATTCGGGCGATCTTGCCGGGCGCACCCACCTGAGCGGGGGCCGCCATGGCAATCCCCTTGGAATGAAAAAGCCGTGTCATTGGGCTATGTCAAGACGATAAAACCATTTGAGTGATATGGTTTTGCGTGACACTCCCGGCTGATTGAGAACGTCATGACCGAACTCTTTGCATGGTCTGAAACGCTGAACGTGGGCATTCAGGAAGTCGATGAGCAGCATCGCGCCTTGTCCGATCACCTCAACGCGCTCGCGGAGGCGGTCGGCGCAAACAGCGAGATGGCGGCGCTGCGGCCGATTCTGGACGATCTGGCCGATGACGCGCGGACCCATTTCGCACTCGAAGAGTCGCTCATGCGGGTCTCGAACTACCCCGAGTTTCAGGCCCACAAGCAGCTGCATGAGGCGTTGATGGGGCAGATGCTGGCGTTGCAGGAGCGGCTCGATCGCGGTGAGGGGACGATCAATTTCGAGCTGCTGCATTTTCTCAAGGTGTGGCTGAGCAACCACATCGACGAGGCCGATCGCCGCTTCGGAGCGTATTTCCTGAGTATCGGCGGGTCGTCCGGGTGGGCGCCGCAGGTGGCCTCAAGCATGGCGACCACGCGCCGGCGCTGGAAGTTCTGGTAGCCGCGGATGCCTCAGGGCTTGGCGGCCTGAACCAGACTGTCCATCAGGGTTTGTTGCGCCGAGCGGCGCTCGCCGCGCGGCGCTTTGCGGCGGTACTGCCCGTCGGGCTGCATCTCCCACGCCATGCAGTTGTCGGCCAGATACACCCGGAAGCCTTCCTTCATGACCCGGCGCTTGAGCCGTGCGTCGAGGACCGGAAACGCGACCTCGATGCGGCGGAAGAAGTTGCGGTCCATCCAGTCGGCGCTTGACAGATACATCTTTTCTTCGCCATCGGCGTGGAAGAAGAAGATGCGGTGATGTTCGAGGAAGCGCCCGACGATCGAGCGTACCCGGATGTTGTCCGACAAGCCCGCCACGCCGGGGCGCAGGGCGCACGGACCGCGGACGATCAGGTCGATTTCGACGCCGGCCTGCGAGGCTTCGTACAGCGCCTGGATGGTCTCGGGTTCGAGCAGCGCGTTCATCTTGGCCAATATGCGGGCCTTGCGTCCGGCGCGCGCGGCCTCGGCCTCGGCGCGGATGTGGGCGACCACGTTGGCATGCAGCGCAAACGGCGCCTGCCACAGGTGAGTGAGGGCGGTGGCCTTGCCGACGCCGGTGATCTGTTTGAACAGCTCGGCCACGTCCTCGCCGATTTCGGGGTTGCAGGTGAGCAGACCGAAATCGGTGTAGAAGGCGGTGGTGCGCGGGTGGTAGTTGCCGGTGCCCAGATGCACGTAGCGGCGCAGGCGGTCGCGGTCGCGGCGCACCAGCATCAGCAGCTTGGCGTGGGTCTTGTAGCCGAACACGCCGTACACCACATGCACGCCGACCTCTTCGAGGCGTGCCGCCCAGCCGATGTTGGCTTCTTCGTCGAAGCGCGCCATCAGCTCCAGCACCACCGTGACTTCCTTGCCCTTTTGCGCCGCGCGCATCAGGTGCTCCATCAGGATCGACTCGGTGCCGGTGCGGTACACCGTCATCTTGATGGCCAGCACGCAGGGGTCGTCGGCCGCGGCGCGCAGCAGCTCGACCACCGGTGCGAAGCGCTCGAATGGGTGGTGGAGCAGGATGTCCTGACCGCGGATTGCGGCGAACAGGTCGCGCTTGTCGCCGTCGAGCGCGGCCGATACGCCGGGCTTGTAGGGCGCGAACAGCAGGTCGGGCCGGCTCACCCGGTCGGGCAGATGCATCAGGCGCACCAGATTGACGATGCCCGGCGTGCGGTACAGGTCTTCCGCGCTGAGGTTGAACTGGCGTTGCAGAAAGCCGGCCATGGTGTCGGAGCAGTTGTCGGCCACTTCGAGGCGCACCGAGTCGCCGTAGTGGCGTTGCTGCAGTTCGCCCTTGAGCGCGCTGCGCAGATCGGTGACCTCTTCTTCATCCACGAACAGGTCGGAGTTGCGGGTGACACGGAACTGGTAGCAGCCGAGCACCGACATGCCGGGAAACAGCTTGCCGACGTGGGCGTGCAGGATCGACGACAGGAAGACGAAGCCGAAGTCGATGCCGGAGATCTCGCGCGGCAGCAAAATCACCCGCGGCAGCGCGCGCGGCGCCTGCACGATGGCGGCGTCGGTGTCGCGGCCGAAGGCGTCGAGGCCGTCGAGTTCGATCGCGAAGTTGAGGCTCTTGTTGAGCACCCGCGGAAAAGGGTGCGCCGGGTCGAGGCCGATCGGGGTGAGCACCGGCGAGACCTCGTTCTCGAAGTAGTCGGCCACCCACGCGCGCTGCGCCTCGTTCCAGCGGTCGCGGCGCAGCACCGCAATGCCTTCTTGCTCCAGCGCCGGCAGGATCTCTTCGTTGAGCAGGCGGTACTGCTCGTGGATGATCTTGTGCACCTCGCTGCTGACCGCGTCGAGCAGTTGCTGCGGGGTCAGCCCGTCTTCGACACTGGCGTCGCGGATGCCGAGGCGGATGCGCTCCTTGATGCCGGCGACGCGCACTTCGAAGAACTCGTCGAGATTGCTGGACACGATGCACAGGAAGCGCAGCCGTTCGAGCAGCGGCATCTCCGGGTCCGCCGCCTGCGCCAGTACGCGGCACTGGAACTGCAGCAGGGACAGCTCGCGGTTGATGAAGGTGACGGCCGGCGTGGCTTCCTGGGTCATGGTTGTTTCGTCGTCAAAGATCGGGCGCGGGGCGCTAGTTTGTGACATTCATATTACATCGCGATGACGCCGGTCGCGTCGAACGGGTCGGTGGGCCGTGCTGCGGGTGCTAGAATCCGCGGGTTGCTCCGCCGAACCACTTGCACCCGGGTCATCGTTCAATGTCCGAAGAATTGATCGCCGCCATCGATCTTGGCTCCAACAGCTTTCGCTTGCAGGTCGGGCGCATCGTCAATGACCAGATCTACCCCCTCGACGGGCTGAAGGATCCGGTCCGGCTGGCGGCCGGATTGTCATCTGAAAAGTATCTCGACGTCGCCGCCCAGAAGCGCGGCATGATCGCGCTGAGCCGGTTTCGCGAGCGGCTGGCCGACTTTGCGCCTCACCAGGTGCGTGCGGTGGCGACCAACACCTTGCGGGTCGCCAAGAACGCGCCGGAGTTTCTGATCCGCGCCGAAACCGCGCTGGGCTTCCCGATCGAAGTCATCGCCGGGCGCGAGGAAGCACGCCTGATCTACGTCGGGGTGGCGCATACGCTGCCCGATCCGCACCGCCAGCAGCTGGTGGTCGACATCGGCGGCGGCTCGACCGAATTTATCATCGGCCGTTCGTTCCAGTCGCTCCAGCTCGAATCGCTGTACATGGGATGCGTCGGTTTCAGCCTGCGCTATTTCCCCGGCGGCAAGCTCGACCGCCGCGGCTTCAAGGAGGCCGAGCTGGCCGCCCAGCGCGAGCTGCAGGCGATCGTCAATCCCTTCTCGGCGGTTGGCTGGGAGTTGGCCGTGGGCTCCAGTGGATCGGCCAAATCGCTGTCCGACATCCTGCGCAGCAACGGGCTCACCGATGGCACGATCACCCGCCAGGGGCTCGAGAAGCTCAAGCAAACACTGATCAAGACCGGCAGCCTCGATGCGGTGACGCTCGATGGCGTCAAGGGCGACCGCCTGCCCGTGCTGCCCGGCGGCTTGGCAATCATGCTGGCGGTGTTCAAGGCCTTCAAGCTCGATACCATGGTGTTCTCCGAGGGCGCGCTGCGCCTCGGCGTGCTCTATGACCTGCTCGGTCGCTACCACCACGACGATCTGCGCGACGCCACCGTCGAGGCGTTTGCGACCCGTTATGCGGTCGATCGCGGGCAGGCGGAGCGCGTTGCCGGCACGGCCTGTCATCTGCTCGAGATGCTCGATCCGGCCACCGCCGACAGCACCCACATCGACCGCCGCTATCTCGTCTGGGCGGCCACGCTCCATGAAATCGGCATCTCCGTGGCGCACTCGAGCTACCACAAGCACAGCGCCTACGTGCTGGGCAATGCCGACATGCCGGGCTTCTCGCGCATGGATCAGGGGCGGCTGGCGCGGCTCGTGCTGGCGCATCGCGGCAAGCTCGCGCGGGTGGCGTCGATCGACCCGGCGAGCAGCGACTGGCAGCTGATCGCCTGTCTGCGGCTTGCCGTCGTGTTCCACCGCGCGCGCGACGGGCGCGATCTGCCGCCGGTACGCATTGCCCGCAATGGCGACGGGTTCTCGGTCGAGGCCGATGCCGAATGGCTCGACGCGCTGCCGCTCACTGCGGCCACGCTCAACGACGAGATCCGTCAATGGAACGCCATCGGCCACCCATTGACGGTCAAGACCGTCAAGCGTCCCACCCTCGCGGCCTGAACGCCCATGCATCCCCCCGCCCTCCAGCACGGTGACGGCGCGGTCCGCCCTACCGGCGAATGGACCCTCAGCGCGCTCACGCCGCGGGTCGGCGAGCTGCGGCGTGCGCTGGCGCAGGCGGGTGCGGCGGGGTGGGATCTGTCCGCCATCGACCGCCTCGACAGCTTCGGCGCCCTGCTGCTGTGGCGCGCCTGGAACGGGCGGATACCCGAGGGGGCGATCGTCCCCGAGGCGTTGGCCGGGCATTTTGCGCGCCTCGCCGAATCCGCCGCCGCGCCCCCGCCGCGCACGCGCTTCGGGGTGCTCGACGCGGTCGCGTTGCTGGGCACCACGGTGCTCGGACTGGCCTCGCATCTGGTTGATTTCATTGCCCTGATCGGCCGTCTGGCGCTCGATCTGGCCTATCTCAGCGTGCGCCCGCGCGACTGGCCGCTGAAGGAGTTCTCGGCCAACCTGCACAAGGTCGGGGTGCGCGCGATGCCGGTCAGCGCGCTGGTCGGCTTTCTGATCGGGGTGGTGCTGTCCTATCTGTCGGCGCTTCAGCTCAAGGCCTTTGGTGCGGATATCTACATCGTCAACATCCTGGGGCTGGGGATCATCCGCGAGCTCGGTCCGGTGCTGGTGTCGGTGCTGGTGGCAGGGCGCTCGGGTTCGGCGATGACCGCCCAGCTCGGGGTGATGCGGGTCACCGAGGAGGTCGATGCGCTGAGCGTGATGGGCATTTCAAAGTATGTGCGGCTGGTGCTTCCCAAGGTTGCCGCGCTCACGCTGGCCATGCCGCTGCTGGTGCTGTGGACCTCGGCAGTGGCGCTGATCGGCGGGATGATGTCGGCGGAACTGCAGCTCGGGCTCAACTACGGCTTCTTCATCGAGACCCTGCCCAAGGTCGTGCCGCCCGCCAACCTCTACATTGCGATGGGCAAGGGCGCGGTGTTCGGCTTGCTGATCGCGCTGGTGGCGTGCCACTTCGGGCTGCGCGTCAAACCCAATACCGAGAGCCTCAGCGCCAACACCACCGCCTCGGTGGTGACCGCGATCACGATGGTGATTCTGGTCGACGCGGTGTTCGCCATCGCCACGCGCGCGATCGGGGTGCCGACGTGAGCGCCACGCCGGTGGTCAGCCTGCGCGGCCTGTCGACGCGCTTCGGGCCAATCTGGGTGCACAAGGGGCTCGACCTCGACGTGGCTGCCGGTGAGGTGGTGTCGCTGGTCGGCGGCTCGGGCAGCGGCAAGACGACCTTGCTGCGTCAGATCGTCGGCCTGCTGCAGCCGGCCGAGGGTGAGGTGCAGCTGTTCGGCGAGCCGCTGTTCGCCGGCAACCGCCATGAGCAGAAGCTGCGCCGCCGGCGCTTTGCGATGTGTTTCCAGCAAGGTGCGTTGTTCTCGGCGCTGACGGTGTTCGACAACATCGCGTTTCCGCTGCGCGAGAGCCGGGTGGCGAGCGAGGCCGAGATTCGCGATCTGGTGGCCCTCAAGCTGCACATGGTCGAGTTGCAGCCGCACCATGCGGCGCTGATGCCGGCCGAGTTGTCGGGCGGGATGATCAAGCGCGTGGCGCTGGCGCGGGCGCTGGCGCTGGAGCCGGAGCTGCTGCTGCTCGATGAGCCGACGGCGGGGCTCGACCCCACGCGCAGCGCCTCGTTCGTCGATCTGGTCAAGGATCTGCAGCGTCAGCTGGGCTTGACGGTGGTGCTCGTGACGCACGATCTTGATACGCTGGCGGCATTATCCTCGCGGGTGGCGGTGCTGGCCGAGAAGCGCATTCTGGCGTATGACACACTGGACGCGGTGATGCAGCTTGAGCATCCTTTCATTCAGGAGTTTTTTCTCAGCGAGCGCAGCGCGCGCGCGCTCGAACGGGGTCGAGGGACATAGGGAATGGAAAATCGGGCACACGCCATCATGGCCGGCTTGTTTGTGCTGCTGCTCGGCGCGGCGGCAACGGTCGCGGTGTGGTGGTTTTCGGGCGAACGGGAGGCCTCGCGGCAGCTCGAACTGGTCAGCCGGGGCAACATCACCGGGCTGAACCTGCAGGCGGCGGTGCGTTTTCGCGGGATCGCGGCGGGGCGGGTGGAGGCGATCTCGATCGACCCCCGCGATCCGCAAAACATCCTCGTGCGCATCAGTCTGCGCGCCGACCTGCCGGTGACCGAGGGCACGACGGCTTCGCTTGGCTATCAAGGCGTCACTGGGCTGGCCTTTGTGCAGCTGGAGGACAAGGGCGACAATCCCGCGCCGCTGACTGCCGCCGACGGTGCGTTGCCGCGCATTGCGCTGTCGCCGGGCCTGCTCGATGAGTTGTCGGATGTGGCGGTTCAGGCGCTGACCCAGTTCAAGATCGTGGCTGCGCAGGTGGGGCGCCTGTTTGCCGACGAGAATGTGGATCGCATGGCGAAAACCCTGGTGCGCCTGGAGTCGGCAGCCAAGGGGCTGGACGATACCTTCCGCGAAGCGCCGGCCGCGCTGGCTGCGGCGCGCGGCTTTTTCGGGCCGGAGAACCAGCGCCATCTGGCCGCGACGCTGGCCAATCTCGACAAGGTCAGCGGCGAGGCGGCGCCGGCGGTGGTCGAGGCACGCAAGCTGCTGGTGCAACTGCAGACGGTGAGCGCGCACATCGACCAGGCCGCCGTGGCCACCGGCAACGGCCTGCTCAATGGCACCTTGCCGCGTCTCAATGCCTTGATGAAGGATCTGACCGTGACCTCGACACGCCTGACCCGATTGATCGAAGAAGTGGATGCAGCGCCGCAAATGCTGTTGCTTGGCCGGGGTGCGCTGCTGCCTGGGCCGGGCGAGGATGGCTACGCCGCGCCGGAGACGAGATGATGAGACGACGCACAACCGGCATGGGTGCGCGCATGCGGTGCATGGGGGGGGCGCTGGCGATGGCGCTCAGTCTGGGCGGGTGTACGTCCTTTTCCCGGCCCGATACGCCGCCCACGATTTTCGATATCGCGCCGCAGGGCGTGAGCCCGATCGCGGTACGCGTGCCGATGGCCGATCTCGAGGTGGCGGCGCCATCGTGGCTGTCGTCGTCGGCGATGCAGTACCGGCTCGAGCCGGCCAGTGCGCTGGAGCGCCGCGTGTATGCCACCAGCCGCTGGGCGGGGATGCCGGCGGAGATGATCGAAGTGGTGTTCAGTCGCGTGATCCAGACCCAGCCCGCCGACAACGGTTCGGGTTGCCGGCTGCGGATCGATCTCGACGAATTCATCCAGCGTTTTGCGACGGCCGAAGACAGCGCCGGGCTGATCGAGTTGCGCGCCAGCGTCCTCGCGCCGCGCACCGACGTGCTCATCGCCTACAAGACTTTTCTTGTCGAGACGCCGGCCCCGAGCCCCGATGCGCCCGGCGGGGTGCTGGCGCTGCGTAGCGGCGTCAATCAGCTCGCCGTGACGCTGGCGCAGTGGTTGACCAGCCTGGAGCGCGGCGATACCGCCCGGCTCAACGTGGGCGAACGCTGCTCCAGCTGAGTCGCCCGCACACCGCAGCATGATCACGGAGATTGCACCATGACGGATACGCCGCACAGCCCCTACGCCGAAGGCCTCGACAAATGCGATGCCAACTACGTGCCACTTACCCCGCTGAGCTTTCTTGAGCGCAGCGCCTATGTCTACCCCGATCGGGTGGCGGTCATCCATGGCCAGCGGCGTCTGAGCTGGCGCGAGGTGGATGCGCGCAGCCGGCGCCTGGCCTCGGCGCTGCGCGCGCGCGGCGTGGGATTGGGGGATACCGTGGCGGTGGTGCTCAACAACACGCCCGAGATGTACGAAGCCCACTTCGGCGTGCCCGCCACCGGTGCGGTGCTCAACACCATCAACACCCGGCTCGATGCCGAGGCGATTGCCTTCATCCTCAACCACGGTGAGGCCAAGGTGCTGCTCACCGACCGCGAGTACGCGCCGGTGATGGCCAAGGCGGTGGCCTTGGCGGGGCGAGACGAGATGCTGGTGGTGGACGTCGACGACCCCGAATACGACGGGCCGGGCGAGCGCATCGGCAGCATGGATTACGAGGCGCTGCTGGCCGAGGGGAATCCGGAGGCGGCCTTCGATATGCCGGCCGACGAGTGGCAGGCGATTTCGCTGAACTACACCTCGGGTACCACCGGCAACCCCAAGGGCGTGGTCTACCACCACCGCGGCGCGTATCTCAACGCGATGTCGAACATCGTGTCGTGGGGCATGCCGCCGCATTCGGTGTACCTGTGGACGCTGCCGATGTTCCNNGTTCCACTGCAACGGCTGGTGTTTCGCCTGGTCGCTGGCTGCCAATGCCGGGGTCAATGTGTGCCTGCGGCGGGTTGATCCGCGGCTCATCTTTGCGGCAATCCGCGATCACAAGGTAACCCACTACTGCGGCGCGCCGATCGTCCATTCGCTGATGGCCAACGCGCCGGCGGGGTGGCGCGAGGGCATCGATCACAAGGTCTCGGGCCTGGTCGCGGCGGCACCGCCACCGGCGGCGGTGATCGAGGGCATGGCCAAGATCGGCATCGACCTGACCCACGTCTATGGCCTCACCGAAACCTACGGTCCGGCGTCCGTGTGCGCCAAGCACGACCACTGGGCCGATCTGCCGCTGGCCGAGCAGGTGACGCTCAACGGGCGCCAGGGCGTGCGCTATCACGCCCAGGAAGGCATCACCGTGATGGACCCGCAGCACATGCAGCCGGTGCCGTGGGACGGCGAGACCATGGGAGAGATCATGTTCCGTGGCAACCTGGTGATGAAGGGCTATCTCAAGAACCCCAAGGCCACCGAGGAGGCATTCCGCGGCGGTTGGTATCACACCGGCGACCTGGCGGTGATGCAGGCCGACGGCTACGTCAAGATCAAGGACCGTTCCAAGGACATCATCATCTCGGGTGGGGAGAACATCTCGTCGATCGAAGTCGAGGACGCGCTCTACAAGCATCCCGCGGTGATGGCGGCGGCGGTGGTCGCGGCACCCGATCCGAAGTGGGGTGAGGTGCCGGCGGCGTTTGTGGAGTTGCGCGAAGGCACCAGCGCCACGGTGGAGGAGATCGTGGCCCATTGCCGCACCCACCTGGCCGGCTTCAAGACGCCCAAGGTGGTCACCTTCTGCGAATTGCCGAAGACCTCGACCGGCAAGATCCAGAAGTTCGTGCTGCGCGACCAGATGAAATCGACCGACGCCATCAAGTAGGCTTTTCCATACGCAACCGTCTGGCCGATCCGTGTGCGACGCGCTACCATGGATCGGCCAGTTTCATTACACACGGAAAGTCGAGGCGCCGTACGAGCGCCCGGCGTGCTAGGAGAGGGAAGATGAGTGCACTACCGAACCGTGACGACACACCAATGGTGTTGCGCGAAGACGCCGACGGCGTTGCCCATTTGACGCTGAACCGGCCGGCGCAATTCAACGCCTTGTCCGAGGCCATGCTCACTGCCCTGATCGCCCGGCTCGACGCCATCGCGGCGGACGACAGCGTGCGCGTGGTGGTGTTGTCGGGCGCGGGCAAAGCCTTCTGTGCCGGTCACGACCTCAAGGAAATGCGCGCCAATCACGCGCTCGAATTCCATCAGGGCCTGTTCCGCCTGTGCGGCCAGCTGATGCTCAAACTCATCCGCCTGCCGCAGCCGGTGATCGCGCGGGTGCACGGCATCGCCACCGCGGCCGGCTGCCAGCTGGTGTCGATGTGCGATCTGGCGGTGGCCGCCGAGGTGTCGCGCTTCGCCGTGTCGGGCATCAACGTCGGTCTGTTCTGCTCGACGCCGGCGGTCGGTCTGTCGCGCAACATGGGGCGCAAGGAAGCTTTCGAAATGCTCGTGACCGGCGAGTTCATCGGCGCTGCCGAGGCGCAGCGACGCGGGCTGGTGAATCGCGTCGTGCCGCTGGACCAGCTCGATGCCGCGGTGGCGGCGCTGACCGCGTCGATCTGCGCCAAGACCCCGGTGGCGGTCAAGATGGGCAAGCAACTGTTCTATCAGCAGCTCGAAATGGGCATCGAGGCGGCCTACCAGAGCGCCGCCGAAACCATGGCCTGCAACATGATGACCGAGGACGCCGGCGAAGGCATCGACGCCTTCGTGGCCAAGCGCGCACCGGTGTGGAAAGGGCGCTGACACGAGGCTGCGGCCGTGTTCATCGACACCCACTGCCATCTCGACGCGGCCGAATTTGAGGCCGATCGTGCAGCCGTGATCGCCCGCGCGCGGGCCGAAGGCGTCGATGGTTTTGTCGTCCCCGCGGTCACCGCAGCCGGCTTCGCGGCGCTCGACGCGCTGGCCGATGCGACCCCCGGCGTGGCGCGCGCCTTCGGCCTGCATCCGATGTTTGTCGATCGCGCGCGGAGCGACGACCTCGATCTGCTGGCCGATCGCTTGGCTGCGCCGACCGTGGTGGCGGTGGGTGAGATCGGCCTCGACGGCTATGTCGACAGCCCCGATCTGGACGTCCAGCGGCGTTGGTTCGAGGTGCAGCTCGACCTGGCGCGCGAATTCGATCTCCCGGTGATTCTCCACGTGCGTCACGCCGTCGACGCGATCATCCAGACGCTGCGTCGCGCCCGCGTGTGCGGCGGCATCGCGCATGCGTTCAACGGCAGCCGGCAACAGGCCGAGCAGTTGTTGAAGCTGGGCTTCAAGCTGGGGTTCGGCGGCACCATTACCTTTGCCGGCTCGCGACGCATTCGCGCTCTGGCGAGCGATCTGCCGGACGATGCGATCGTGCTCGAAACCGACGCCCCCGACATGCCGCCGGCGTGGGCCCGCGGGCAGCGCAACGAGCCGGCCGCGATTGCCCGCATCGCCGCAGAACTGGCCGTTTTGCGCGGGCAGGACGTGACCACGATTGCGCGGCTCACGCGCCGCAACGCACACCAGGCCTTGCCGCGGCTGGCGACGTGCTCAGGCAGCGTCTGAGGCCGACGTGGCAATCAGCCCGGCAATGTCCTTCTTGAGCGCCGCGACGTCGTCGGAATAGCGTCCGCAGAACATCAGCGAGGCGCCAAACACGTAGGCGTACAGCAGCAGGCTGCGGCTCGCCGCTTCGGCTTCGGGCAGGCCGCAGTCGAGGAACAGGGTGCGGGTGCAATTGAGGCGGGCGGTGTCCACCGCCTCGACCACGGCCGCCGCAGCGCTGTCGTGGCGCGCCCAGTCACGCACCGCCAGCTCGATCATCATGCCCTTGCGGCTGCGGCTCGCGCTGTAGACCTCGATGACGTGATGGAGCTGGTTCAGCTCATTGCCGGGGGTGGCGCGGGTTTGTTTGATTACGTCGCGAATCCGCCCCTCTTTCCAGGTGCTCAGGATCGCCTGAAGCAAGTCGTTGCGGTCCTTGAAATGCCAGTAAAAACTGCCTTTCGTGACCTTCAGGTGCTTGGCGAGCAGTTCGACCCGGAGGCCCGAAACGCCGCCCGTGGCGAGCAGTTCAATGGCAGCGAGAATCCACGCGTTGCGGTCGAGTTGAGCCCGTGCTTTTGTCGAGCGAGTAGTTTTTTCCATACGTACTAGTATTGACAAAATATATCGCCATACGCTACCGTATGGAAATGTATCCCGCAGCGCCGGGGCCGTGTTGCACGGCGCAATGTCAAATCCCGGAGGCGATGCCATAATGGCCGCGGGTCGGGGTGGCCGCTTCCTAGCCCCCCGTCATTGAAGATCAGGAAAAGGAGTGCAGCCTTGAAGATTCTGGTTCCCGTAAAACGGGTGGTCGATTACAACGTGAAGGTGCGTGTCAAGGCCGACGGCAGCGGCGTAGAGATTGCCAACGTCAAAATGAGCATGAACCCCTTCGACGAGATCGCCGTCGAAGAAGCGGTCCGCCTCAAGGAAGCCGGCGTGGCGAGCGAAGTGGTGGCCGTCTCCTGCGGCGTGGCGCAGTGCCAGGAAACCCTGCGCACGGCGATGGCCATCGGGGCCGATCGCGGCATTCTGGTGCAATCCGACGAAACGCTGCAGCCACTGGCGGTCGCCAAGCTGCTCAAGGCCTTGTGCGAAAAGGAACAGCCCGAACTGGTGGTGCTGGGCAAGCAGGCGATTGACGACGATGCCAACCAGACCGGCCAGATGCTCGCTGCGATGATGAACCTGCCCCAGGCGACGTTTGCCTCCAAGGTAACGGTGGCCAACGGTACCGCAACGGTGACGCGCGAGATCGACGGTGGCCTGGAGACGCTGTCGATGAAGCTGCCTGCCATCGTGACCACCGACCTGCGCCTCAACGAGCCGCGCTACGCGACCTTGCCGAACATCATGAAGGCGAAGAAGAAGCCGCTTGAAACCGTCACGCCAGCGGATCTGAGCGTGGACGTCGCGCCGCGGCTGACCACCCTGAAAGTGGAAGAGCCGCCCAAGCGCAGCGCCGGGGTCAAAGTCGCCGATGTGGCCGAACTGGTGGCCAAACTCAAAAACGAAGCCAAGGTGATCTGAGCATGTCCATTCTCGTTATTGCAGAACACGACAACGCCGCCCTCAAGGCCGGTACCCTTAACACCGTGGCCGCCGCGCAGGCGATTGGTGGCGAAGTTCACATCCTCCTCGCCGGCAGCGGCTGCGATGCGGCTGCGCAGGCGGCCGCCGCGCTGGCCGGTGTGACCACGGTGCGTGTCGCCGACGCCGCACATTACGCCGATCATGGCGCCGAAAACCTCGCAGCGCTGGTGCTGGCCAACGCCGCGGGCTACACGCACATCCTCGCGCCGGCCACCACCTTTGGCAAAAACCTGATGCCGCGCGTGGCCGCGATGCTCGATGTGGCGCAGATTTCCGACATCATTGGCGTGGCGTCGGCCGATACCTTCAAGCGCCCGATCTATGCCGGCAACGCCATCGCCACGGTACAAAGCGGCGATGCGGTCAAGGTGATCACGGTGCGCACCACTGCCTTCGAGCCCGTCGGTACGGGCGGCAGCGCAGCTGTCGAGGCGCTGGATGCGGCCGCAGATACCGGCCTGAGTACCCTGGTCGGGCGCGAACTCACCAAGTCCGAGCGGCCGGAGCTCGGCGCGGCTGGTGTCATCGTGTCGGGCGGCCGCGGGCTGGGCAGCGGGGAGAACTACCATGCGCTGCTCGAACCGCTGGCCGACAAGCTCGGCGCTGCGCTCGGGGCCAGCCGCGCTGCCGTCGACGCCGGTTACGTGCCGAACGACTACCAGGTCGGCCAGACCGGAAAAATCGTGGCGCCGCAGCTGTATCTGGCGGTCGGTATTTCCGGTGCAATCCAGCACCTCGCGGGCATGAAGGACTCGAAGGTGATCGTGGCGATCAACAAGGACGAAGAGGCGCCGATCTTCCAGGTGGCCGATTATGGTCTGGTGGCCGATCTGTTTGAGGCGGTGCCGGCACTGACTGACGCGCTGGGGTGAGGCCGGAGGGGTTCGGCCGTGAATTTCAGCGCCGGACTGTTTCCCGACGCATGGCTGTGGAGCGCCGATGCCCTGGCGCTGGCGGTGCTGGTGTGGTCGCTGCGCAGCGGTCCGTGGCGCAGCCTTGGTCAGAGCGGCCGACTGAATCTGTGGCTCGGCATGGGCGTACTCCTGATGCTGGTGTGGCGCATGAAGGCCGGGGTCAACCCCGGCCTCGATCTGCATATGCTTGGTGCGATGGTGGCGACGCTGGTGTTCGGTCCGCAACTGGCGGTTGGCGTGTTGGGGCTGACGCTGGCCGGGGTTACGTTCAACAGCGGTGCGTCGTGGCACAGCTTTGCGCTCAACTGGCTGGTGATGGCGGTCGTGCCGGTGCTGTTTGCAAACACGGTGCGGCGCGTGGTCGAACATGTATTGCCACGCCACTTCTTCATCTTCGTGTTCGTCATCGCCTTCTTCGGAAGTGCGCTGACGGTGTTGCTGCAAGGTGTGGTGGCGTCGCTGGTGCTGGTGGCCGCCGGGGCCTACAGTTTCGAATTTCTGGCCGCCAACTATTTGCCGTATTTTCTGCTGCTTGGCTTTGCCGAAGCGTGGATGTCCGGCATGGCGGTGACGCTGATGGTGGTCTATCGACCCGGCTGGGTGACCTGCTTCGATGACCGGATATATCTGAGAAACAAGTAAAACGCAGTGCGCAGTTGCCAATGCGCCGAGACGACGTGGAGACCGAAAAATGAGTGATTACGCCGCACCGATTCGAGACATGCAGTTTGTGATGAAGGAACTGGCCGGGTTGTCGGAGGTTGCCGCGCTGCCGGGCTGCGAGGACGCCTCGGAGGACCTCGTCGATGCCGTGCTCGAAGAAGCCGGCAAGTTCGCGACCGGCGTGCTCGCGCCGCTCAACCGCAGTGGCGACCAGCAGGGCGCGCGCTGGGCCGATGGCGAAGTGACGACCGCGGCCGGCTGGCAGGCCGCCTACACCCAGTTCGCGGAGGCCGGCTGGACCTCGCTGGCGTGCGACCCCGAATACGGTGGCCAGGGCTTGCCCAAGATCGTCAGCACCGCGGTGATGGAGATGTGGAAGTCCGCCAACATGGCGTTTTCGCTGTGCCCGATGCTCACCACCGGCGCTATCGAGGCGTTGATGCTGCGCGGCACCGACGCGCAAAAATCGCTCTATCTGACGCGCATGGTCAGCGGCGAGTGGACCGGCACCATGAACCTCACCGAACCGCAGGCCGGCTCCGATCTGGCCGCCGTGCGCAGCCGCGCCGAACCGCAGGCCGACGGCAGCTACAAGGTGTTCGGCCAGAAAATCTTCATTACCTACGGCGATCATGACCTGACCGACAACATCGTTCATCTGGTGCTCGCCCGCCTGCCGGATGCGCCGGCGGGGGTCAAGGGCATATCGCTGTTTCTGGTGCCCAAGTTCCTGGTCGACGATGCGGGCACGATCGGCGCGCGCAACGACGTGCACTGCGTGTCGATCGAACACAAGCTCGGCATTCACGCCAGCCCGACCTGCGTGCTCGCGTTTGGCGACCACGGTGGTGCCACGGGCTACCTCGTCGGTGAGGCAAACCGCGGTCTCGAGTACATGTTCATCATGATGAACGAAGCGCGCTTTGCGGTCGGCATGGAAGGCCTGGCCTTGTCCGAGCGCGCCTATCAGCTGGCGGTGAGCTACGCGCGCGAGCGCGTGCAGGGCACCGAGCTCGGCGTGCGCGGCGGGCCCAAGGTGCCGATCATTCGCCACCCCGACGTGCGCCGCATGCTGATGTCGATGAAGTCGCAAACCGAAGCCATGCGCGCGCTGGCCTACGTGGTGGGTGCCGCGACCGACATGGCGCATGCCCACCCCGATGAGGCCGTGCGCGCCGAGAAGCAGGCCTTTGTCGATCTGATGATCCCGATCGTCAAGGGCTGGTGCACCGAAAATTCGATCGACATCGCGTCGACCGGCGTGCAGGTGCACGGTGGCATGGGCTACATCGAAGAGACCGGCGCGGCGCAGCACCTGCGCGACGCACGCATCACCACCATTTACGAAGGCACCACCGCGATCCAGGCCAACGACTTGATCGGGCGCAAGATCGCGCGCGAGAACGGCGTCACCATCGGCAAGGTGATCGCCGAGATGCGTGAGGTCGAAGCCCGCCTCGGCGAGGTCGCCGACGAAGGTTTTGCGGCGCTGCGCACGTCGCTGTCGGCGGGTGTGAGCGCGCTTGAAGAAGCGACGGCCTACATTCTTGCCACCTACAACAGCGACATCAAGGCAGCCTCGGTGGGGTCGGTGCCGATGCTCAAACTGTTCGGCATCGTCGCCGGCGGGTGGCAGATGGCGCGCGCCGCGCTGGTGGCGCAGCAACAGCTGGATGCGGGCGCTGCCGACGCGGCGTTCTATCGCACCAAGGTGCACACCGCACGCTTCTACGCCGATCACGTGCTGTCGCAGGCGCCGGGGCTGGCTTATGCGGTGGTCAATGGCGCGGCCGGGGCGCTGGCGCTGGAGGACGACGCGTTCTGAGGCGTGCGCCGTTTACAAGAAAAGGGAGCGCCGTGGCGCTCCCTTTTTTGTGATCCGGCAAACCGGACTTATTCGACCTTGGCGGCCGTGCGCAGCTCCAGAATGTGCTGCTCCAGACGCTGGGCCTGCAGGCGTTGCTTGAGCTGCGGCGCGAGCTTGTCGAATTCCGGCGCGGCCAGGGTGCGCGTGTCCTCGACCTTGATGATGTGATAGCCGAAGTTGCTCTTGACCGGCTCGGTGGTCATCTGCCCCTTGCCGAGCTTGACCATCGCCTCGGAGAACGCCGGCACGTACATGCCCGGATTGCTCCACCCGAGCTCGCCGCCCTTGTCTTTCGAGCCGGGGTCTTTCGAGTGCGCCTTGGCCAGCTCATCGAATTTTTCGCCGGCTTGCAGTTTGGCGATCAGTGCGCGCGCTTCGGTCTCGTCTTCGACCAGAATATGGTTGACCTTGTATTCGGTGCTGCCGATGCGACCCTTGAGCTCGTCGTAGGCGCTGCGCACGTCGGCGTCGGTGACTTCATTGTTGGCGACGAAATCCTGCAGGTAGGCGCGGATGACGACAGCCTGCTTGGCCAGTTCCATCTGGGTTGCCACCTCGGGCTTCTTGTTGATCCCCGACTTGCTGGCCGCCTGGAGCAGAATCTCGCGGCGCACCAGCTCTTCACGCACCGCGCCACGCAGTTGGTCGGAGTCCGGCGTGCCCTTGGCTTTCTGCTCGACCATCAGCGCGTCGGCGTAGCTTTGCGGGATGGCCTTGCCGTTGACCGTGGCAACGTTGGCCGCAGCGACTGCGATCTGGGTCGACAGCCCGGCAATCAGGGTGATCATCAATTTCTTGGAAAAACGGTTCATTCAGCGAGTTCCTTGTGGGCAGTGATTCAGACTTCGTCGGGTGCAGTGGCGCGAATCGCCAGTGCGTGAATGGCCGCGGGCATCAGATCGCCCAGCGCGGTGTAGATCAGGCGGTGGCGGGCCAGTGTGTTCTTGCCGGCGAATGCCTCGGCCACGATGGTGACACGGTAATGGCCGCCGCCGTCGCGTGCGCCGGCGTGGCCTGCGTGCTTGGCCGAGTCGTCGTCGATGTGCAGCGAGACGGGCGCCAGCGCTGCGGTGAGGCGGGATTCGATTTGGGCGACGGTGGCGCTCACGGCAATACCTTCTTGAAGGGCTTGACGGTGGTGCGCGCAAACACGCCTTCGGTCACGTAGGGGTCGGCCGCCATCCACGCTTCGGCGTCGGCCAGCGAGGCGAACTCGGCCACGATGAGGCTGCCGGAAAAACCGGCCGGGCCGGGGTCGGGCGCGTCAATGGCGGGGCAGGGGCCGGCGAGCAGCAAGCGCCCTTCATCCTTGAGGGCGACGAGCCGGGCGACGTGCGCCGGGCGGGCGGCGAGGCGGGTTTCGAGCGAGTCGGGGGCGTCTTCGCCAATCAGCGCATAAAACATCATTTCGGTTCTTGTTCCAGTTTTGGTTCGTCTTCGATGTGACGGGACAGGAAGAAGCCTTGCCCGAGCACAAACAGCAGCATCAGGCCCATGCCGCCAAAGAGCTTGAAGTTGACCCACGCCTCTTCGGAGAAGCTGAAGGCGACGTACAGGTTGAGCACGCCCATCAGCACGAAGAACGCGGCCCATGCTGCATTGAGGTAAGCCCAGATCGGCTCGGGCAGACGGATTTGGGCTTCGAGCACGGCGCGGATCAGATTCTTGCCGAACAGCATCGCCGAGGCGAGCAGGGCGATGCCGAAGGCCCAATAGACCGCGGTCGGTTTCCACTTGATGAACAGCGGGTCGTGAAACACCAGCGTGGCGCCGCCCAGCAGGGTGACGATGCACAGCGTGACCCACAGCATGGTGTCGACCTTGCGGTGACGTAGCCACACCCAGCCGATCTGGAAGAAGGTGGCGACGATGGTCACCGCGGTGGCGATGAGGATCGGTGCCTGCTTGGCGGCAATGCCGTCGCCGAGCAGTGTGGCGGCGAGATCGGCGGCGGCCGCCTCGTTCATGCCGGCGAGCTTGTAGGCGGCAAAGAACAGGATGACGGGCAGGAGGTCGAAGAGGACTTTCATGGGCGTCGATTATACGGCTTCATTCCTGCGGCGTAGTGACAGGGGCTTCGGCGCGATTGCGCATGTGATCGGCCAGTGAGGCCAGTGCGTCGAGTACGGCGGCGCGCAGGCGAGGGTCGTCGATCTGCTCGTCCATCGCCTGACGCATGCACAGCATCCACTGGTCGCGCTCACGCACGCCGATGGAGAACGGCAGATGGCGCGCGCGCAGCCGCGGGTGGCCATAACGTTCGACGAACAAGGGCGGGCCGCCGAGCCACCCGGACAGGAACATGAACAGTTTGTCGGCCGAGCCGCCAAGATCGTCCGGGTGCAGTTTGCGCACGTCCCACGCTTCGGGCAGCGTGTCCATCAGCTGGTAGAAGCGGTCGACCAGTTGGCGCAGCGGCGCCGCGCCGCCGAGCACATCGTACAGAGCATCGGTCATGGCGGATCAGACGCCTTGCACATCGATCAGTTCCATTTCCTTGCCGCAGGCCTGATTGGCGGGCAGGGCGGTGTCGATGGCGCGTGGCGGCGGCAGCTTGAGCGCTGCCATGCGGGCGATGAATGCCTCGCGGTCGAGCGTGGCCAGGCGCGGATTGGTGGCCTTTTCCTGGCCGATGCACGAGACGCGGTGACCGTTGTAGTCGTGGCCGGGATAGACCAGCGTTTCGTCGGGCAGACAGAACAGGCGCTGGGTGATGCTGTCGTACAGCGTGCCGGCGTCGCCGCCCTGGAAATCCGTGCGCCCGCAGCCGCCAATGAGCAGGGCGTCGCCGGTAAACACCCGATCGCGCCAGCGATAGCTCACGCAGCCCGGGGTGTGCCCCGGGGTGGCGATGACACGCAGCACTTCGCCGCCAAAGGCGATGACGGTGCCGTGCGAGGCCTTCACGTCGGCGCATTCGGCGCCGGCCATGTCGCCGGTGACGGTCTGCGCGCCGGTCATTTCACGCAGCGCCGCGGCGCCGGTGATGTGGTCGGCGTGGACGTGGGTTTCGAGCACCCAGCGCAGCTGCAGGCCGAGCTCTTCGAGCAGCGCATAGTAGCCGCCGGTGTGTTCGCGGACGCTGTCGATGAGGACCGCGTCGGCGGTCAGCGGGTCGGCGAGCAGATACGTGTAGGTGCAGCTGTCCTGATCGAAAAACTGTCTGAAGATGAGGCTCATGAGCGGGCTCCGAAGGCGGTTGACCCGATTCTAGCCGGATTGGGTGGTGTTGGTTGCTGCGCTGGGGAGCGAGAGGGTCGCGATCAGCCCGCCGTCGGGGTGGTTGGCGAGCTCAAAGCGGCCGTCGTGAGCGCGTGCGACACGATCGACAATGGCCAGCCCGAGGCCGGCGCCCTGAGAATTGCCGCGTGCAGCGTCGAGGCGCGCAAAGGGGCGCTTCATGTTTTCCATCTCGATTTCGGGAATGCCGGGGCCTTCGTCGCGCAAGGCGATCTGCCACATCCCGTCATGTGCGCGGGCCTCGAGCTGCAAGTGCTGGCCGGGCGGTCCGTAGCGGTCCGCATTATCGATGAGGTTGCGCAGCGCGCGGCGTAGCGACAGCGGGCGTACGCGCACGGTGGCATGCGCTGCGATGCGAGATGCGATGTCGAGGCCGCGCAGGCGGTAGGGCTCGACGACGTCTTCGATCAGCGGCGCCAGCGCCACCGCCTCCGGCGGCGCCTGGTCGTTGCGGCCGTAGTCGACGAACTGGCCAATGACGCGGTCCATCTCCTCGATGTCGCTGACCATTGCGCGCACGTCGTCGTCCGGCGCGCCACTCATCTCCACCCCCAGCCGCAGCCGCGCCAGGGGGGTGCGCAGATCGTGCGATACGCCGGCCAGAATCACCGCCCGGTCGCTCTCCAGGCGTGCCAGATCGCCCGCCATCTGGTTGAACGCGGCGGCCACCTCGGCAATCTCGCCCGGACCTTGTTCCGGCAGCGGGGCGGGGTGTTGTCCCTGGCCGACGATCCGCGCGGCGCGGGCAATCCGGCGCAGCGGGCGGCCGATGCGAAAGACGATGAGATAGGCGCCGAGCAGCGCCATGAGCATGATCGCGGCGGCCCAGCCCAGCCATTCGAGTGCCTGCGGTCGCTGAATGCGATCACGCGGCAGCATCACCCAGTATTCCTCGGCGTCGGCCGGGTCGAGGCGGAAGCTGATCCAGAAGCCCTTGAGCTCCTCCCAGCTGCCGGCAAAACGTGTCTGCGGCCCGAGCTGGCGGCGGATCTCGGCGGTGAGCAGGCGCATCGCGCGGGTGTCGGGGAGGGCTTCGACGTGGTCGGATGCCTCGGCGGGATAGACCCGGATGCCTTCGAGCGCGGTCATGTCGATGAGCAGTTCGAGGCGCCGCCGGGCGTCGGCGTTGATCAGCGCGGTGCGGGTCAGGTTGACGATGCTGCTCACCGTTTGTGCCAGATCGCGCGCGCGCGGCGCCTGCTCGAAGTGGCGCACCATCTGCGACCAGCCGATGAAGGCGAGGACGAGCATCAGCGCCAGCAGCGCGAAGGTTTGCCACAGCAGCGTGCGCGGCAGCAGGCGGCGGCCGGCGGAGGTGGTCACTACTCGTTTGCCTTGCCGCCGTCCGGAACGAAGACGTAGCCGAAGCCCCACACCGTCTGGATGTAGCGCGGCTTGCCGGGGTCTTCTTCCACCAGCTTGCGCAGGCGCGAGATCTGCACGTCGATGGCGCGGTCGAACACACCGTACTCGCGGCCCCGCGCCAGCTCCATCAGCTTGTCGCGCGACAGCGGCTGGCGCGGATGCTGGACCAGCACCTTGAGCAGCGAAAACTCGCCGGTGGTGAGGGTCACCTCCTCCTCGCCGCGCAGCAAGGTGCGATTGCCCAGATTGACGGTCACCGCGCCAAAGCTGACGATATCGCCTTCCTGCGCCGGCGCGCCCGGCAGCTGCTGCGGCTGGCGGCGCATCACGGCCTGGATGCGGGCCACCAGTTCGCGCGGGTTGAAGGGCTTGGGCAGGTAGTCGTCGGCGCCCATTTCGAGCCCGATGATGCGGTCCACATCGTCGCCCTTGGCGGTGAGCATGATGATCGGGGTGGCGTCTTCGGCGGCGCGCAGACGGCGGCAGATGGCCAGCCCGTCTTCGCCCGGCAGCATCAGGTCGAGAACGATCAGGTCGTAGTGCTCGCGGTGCAGGGCGCGATCCATCGCCGTGCCGTCGACCACCGCCTTGACCGCGTAGCCCTGTTCGGAAAGATAACGCGACAGCAGGTCGCGCAGACGCGCGTCGTCATCGACCACCAGCACGCGATAACGGGTTTTGGCATTGTTGAGCATATTCATGGGCAGCATCCTAGCGACCACGCCAGCACGAAGCCAGCGCCCGGCGATCCGCGGAACAGATCAAGCGTAACTGTTAGTAAGATCACATCCTCGGCGCAACAAAGGCTTACACGGCATTTGGTCAGTGACTAGAATCCGAGTATGAATCAATCCAGTCAATTCGTGCTGCGATCCGCCATGAAGCCTGCGTTCAAACACCTGTCGTCGATGCCCTCACTGGCCGCCTCGGTGCTCGCCTGTTGCGGCGTCGTGCTGGCCTGTGCGGCGCCCCCGGCGGCGGCACAGGGGGTGGACCGGGTCGAACGCCAGGACCAGGACCGCCTCCATCGCGCCGACATCCGTGCCTCGGTCAGCGATTTCGTGCGCATCGAAGAGAGCGACACGCGCGGCCGCCGCTCCCTGAGCGACGAAGAGCGCCTCGAAATGCGCCGTCAGATCGACGAAGCCATCCGCAAGGCCTACGGCCGCCGGCACCGCGACCGCGACTGAACCCCTGCGCGGTCCCGACGGGTACAATCCCGTCTCGATGAAACTCCTCGGTATTGAAACTTCCTGCGAAGCGGTCAGCATCGCGCTGTGGCGCGATGGCGAGGTCGTCCAGCGCCCGGTCGGCAGCGGCAGGGCGCCGTCCGAAACGCTGATCCCCGAGCTCATGCAGCTACTCTCCGCGCATGGCCTCACGCTGGCCTCGCTGGATGCCATCGCGCTGGGCGTCGGGCCCGGCATGTTCACCGGCCTGCGGGTCGGTTGCAGCGTCGCCCAGGGGCTGGCGCTGGCGGCCGATCTGGGCGTCATCCCGGTGTGCTCGCTGGCGCTGATCGCCGCCGCGCAGGACGCCGAGCATGTGCTGGTTGCCACCGATGCGCGCATGGGCGAGGTGTATTGCGCCGCCTATCGACGCGAGGGCGCGGCGCCGGTTGCGGTGGTCGCGCCGACGTGCACGCCGCCCGAAGATGTGGTGTTGCCCGCCGGTGAATGGTTCGGTGCCGGCAACGCGTTTGCGGCCTACGCGCCGCGCTTGCTGGTCGACGCGCCGGGGTTGACCGGGTGCGACGCCGCTGCCGTGCCGCGCGCCGATGTGCTGGTGCGTCTGGCCGCCGCCAGCGGTCGCGGCGCCGCGCTCGACCCGGCCCGCGTGGCGCCGCTGTACGTCCGCGACAAGGTGGCGCAGACCGTGGCCGAGCGGCTCGCCCAGGGCGGCAAGGCGTGAGCGGGGACTACCGCTATCGGCCGATGACGGCGGCGGACCTCGACTGGGTGATGACCCACGAGCCGCAGCTCTATCCGTTTCCCTGGTCGCGCGGCAACTTTGCCGATTCGCTCAGCGCCGGCTATGTGTGCCGGGTGATGCTCGACGCCGAGACGCCGATCGGCTATGCGGTGTTGATGGTGGTGCTCGACGAAGCGCACTTGCTCAATTTCAGCGTCATCGCCGCGGCCCAGCGGCGCGGCGCCGGTGCCGCCATGCTGGCGCATCTGCGCGAGGAGTTGCGCCTGCTCGGCGTGATCCAGCTCTTTCTTGAGGTGCGCCCCTCCAACACGCCGGCGCTGGCCTTGTACACCCGCAGCGGCTTTGCCTCGATCGGCCGGCGGCAGTCTTACTATCCGGCCCGTGAGGGGCGCGAAGATGCGATCGTGATGCGGGTGGCGCCATGAGCGCGCGGCGCGATGCCATCCTGCGCGAGATGGGGCTCGGCCCGGTGTGGCGTCTGCGCGAGCCAGCGCCGGCGGACGCCGCCGAGGCTCCCCCCGCGCCGATCGAACCCCCCGCGCCACCCCCGCCCCGTGCGCATGTTGCGCCCGTCGTGCCGCCGCCGGCCGCTGCGCACGACACCCCCGCCCCGGTCAGTGAGGTCGCGGGGCTCGACTGGGCGGCGCTCACCGAGCGGATTCTGGCCTGCCGTGCCTGCGCGCTGTGCGAGCAACGCAAGCAGGCCGTGCCCGGCGTGGGCGACCGGCAGGCCGACTGGTTGTTCGTCGGCGAAGGGCCGGGGGCGGAGGAGGACGCGCGCGGCGAGCCCTTCGTCGGCAAGGCCGGCAAGCTGCTCGACGCCATGCTGGCGGCCATCGGTCTGCGGCGCGGCGAGGGGGTGTACATCGCCAACACCGTCAAATGCCGTCCGCCGGCCAACCGCACGCCGGAGGCGGGCGAGCTGGCGGCGTGCTTCCCGTTTCTGGCGCGCCAGATCGAACTGATCCAGCCGCGGCTGATCGTCGCCCTCGGCCGGCCCGCGGCACAAAGTTTGTTAAATACCGATATCCGCATTGCCTCGGCGCGCGGCCGATGTTTTGATTACGCCGGCATTCCGGTGGTGGTCACCTACCACCCGGCCTATCTGCTGCGCAATCCGCTCGACAAGGCCAAAGCCTGGGAAGACCTGTGCTTTGCGCGCCGCCGGATGCAGCAGTTGATTGATGGAGAATCCCAATGAAACACCTTCGCCTGTTTGCCTTGCTTGGCCTGATCGCTTCCGTGCTGTCCGGCTGCGGCTACAACCAGATTCAGATCAACGACGAGAAAGTCACCGCCGGCTGGGCCGAGGTGCTCAACCAGTACAAGCGCCGCGCCGACCTCATTCCCAATCTGGTCAACGTGGTCAAGGGCTACGCCGATCACGAGAAGGAAGTGCTCACCGAGGTGACCCGCGCGCGCGCCGGCGTGGCGGGCGTGAATGCGACGCCGGAGCTGATCAACGATCCGGCCGCGATGGCCAAATTCCAGCAGGCGCAGGCGGGCCTGAGCAGCGCCTTGTCGCGCCTGCTGGTGGTGGTCGAGCGCTACCCGGATCTCAAGGCCGACCAGAACTTCCGCGAGTTGCAGGCGCAGCTCGAAGGCACCGAAAACCGCATCACCGTGGCGCGCAACCGCTACATCGAGGCGGTGCAGACCTACAACATCTCGGTGCGCACCTTCCCCAACAACCTCACCGCGATGGTCTTCGGCTATGCGCCCAAGGCGAGCTTTACGGTCGAGAACGAGGCGGCCATCAGCCAGCCGCCGGCGGTGGACTTCGGCAAGTCGAAGTAATGCTGCTGCGCGCGTTTGCGCTGCTGCTGTGGGTGTGTCTGGCCGCGCCGCTGGCGGCGCAGGGCCTGCAGAGCGTGCCGCCGCTCACGGCGCGGGTGACCGATCTGACCGG
>JAGRFQ010000013.1:0-51954 GCA_020445945.1 Rhodocyclaceae bacterium | reverse complement strand
GACGACGGCGTGTTGCTGCTGGTCGCCAAAAACGACCGCAAGCTGCGCATCGAGGTCGGGCGAGGGCTGGAAGGGGCGATTCCCGACGCCATCGCCAAACGCATCATCACCGAGCAGATCACGCCCGCCTTTCGCGCCGGGCGTTTTGCCGACGGCCTGCGGCTGGGGGTCGACGCGATCGTCGCGCGCATCGACGGCGAGCCGCTGCCCGCGCCGCAGGCCGGCCGCGGAGAACGCGCTGCCGACATCGGCGATCTGCTGGTGCAGACCGTCTTCATCGCTTTTTTCGCGGCGCCGATCCTGCGCGCCATGTTCGGCCGGCTGTTCGGCGCCGGTGCCGGCGCGGCGGCGGGCGGCGCGCTGTGGTTTGTGCAGACCGGCGCGCTGGCGCTGGGCGGGCTCGGCGCGCTGGTGGCCGGACTGGCGGTGCTGATGATCGGCAGCGGGCGGGGCGGCGGGCCGTGGACCACCGGCTCGGGGCACGGCGGCGGCTTCGGTAGCCGTGGCGGCGGGTGGTCGTCCGGCGGCGGTGGTTTTGGCGGCGGAGGCGGCGGGTTCAGCGGCGGCGGTGCGTCGGGAGGCTGGTGATGGAGTTCAAACGCATGCTGCGCCATCTGGCGCTGCCGGGCTGGCAGGTGAAACGGCGTTTTCCCGAGGCGATGCTGGCGCGGATCGAAGCGTCGATTCGCGCTTCCGAATCCGGCCATCGCGGCGAGATCGGCATCGCCATCGAAGGCGGGCTGGCGCTGAGCGCGCTGTGGCAGGGCGTGACCCCGCGCCAGCGCGCGCTCGACGCCTTTGCCGCGCTGGGCATCTGGGACACCGAGGAGAATACCGGCGTGCTGGTGTACATCCAGTACGCCGACCACGCGGTCGAAATCGTGGCCGACCGGGGGATCGCGCGGCATGTGCCGGCGGCGCGCTGGGCGCAAATCTGCCGTGCGCTGGAGGCGCGCTTTCGCGCTGGCGAGTATGCCGCCGGCTGCGCGAGCGCGGTCGATGAGATCGGCGCGCTGATTGCCACCCACTTCCCCAAAACGGACGACAATCCGGACGAGTTGCCCAACCGGCCGGTGATTCTCTAATCGGGCTTAGTGGCGCGAGTCGTCGAGCAGGGCGACGTTGTCGAACTGGGCCTGGTTGAGGTTGTGCACTTTTTGCACCAGCAGCATGGTGGCGGCGACGAACAGGCCGAACAGGACGATCACGGTGTTGATCGACAGGCCCCACATGATGAGCAGGGCGTAGAGCCCGGTCATGATCAGGATCGACAGGTTTTCGTTGAAGTTCTGCACCGCGATCGAGTGCCCGGCGCCCATCAGGATGTGGCCGCGATGCTGCAGCAGGGCGTTCATCGGCACCACAAAGAAGCCGGCCAGCGCGCCGATGACGACCATCAGCACCATGGCGATGGCTTTGTCGTGGACCAGGGTCATGACCAGCACGGTGAGGCCCATCGCGATGCCCAGCGGGATGACTTTCAGCGATTTGCGCAGGGTGACATAGCGCGCGGCCAGCACCGCACCGAGCGCGATGCCGATGGCGACCACGCCCTGCAGCATCGAGGCTTGAGACAGCTCCAGCCCCAGCGCGTGCTCGGCCCATTTGATGACGATGAACTGGAGCGTGGCGCCGGCGCCCCAGAACAGCGTGGTCACCGCCAGCGAGATCTGGCCGAGCTTGTCGCGCCACAGCAGTTTGAGGCAGTGGTTGAAGTCGTGCAGCAGATACAGCGGGTTGTTCTTGAGCGGCTTGTGGTCGACGCCGGTGTCGGGGATGAAGAAGTTGAAGAAGGCGGCCAGCACGTAGAGCAGGCCGATGACGAGCAAGGACATCGCGAAGGTGGTGTCGATGCCCGGCAGGCTGAGGCGCATCAGCGCTTCGCCCACGTCGGGGCGGATCAGTGCGCCGCCCATCACCGTGCCGAGAATGATCGCGCCTACGGTCAGCCCCTCGATCCAGCCGTTGGCCACTACCAGCTGACGGTGCGGCAGATATTCGGTGAGGATGCCGTATTTGGCCGGCGAGTAGGCCGCCGCACCGAGCCCGACCACGGCGTAGGCGAACAGCGGATGGGCGCCGAGCAGCATCATCGCGCAGCCGCCGATCTTGATCGTGTTGGCGATCAGCATTACCCGCCACTTGGGCATCGAATCAGCGTAAGCGCCGACAAAGGCGGCCAGTGCGACGTACGAGACGGTGAAGAACAGCTTGAGCAGCGGCTCGTATTCCTGCGGCGCCTGCATGTCGCGCAGCAGGGCGATCGAGGCGATCAGCAGCGCGTTGTCGGCCAGCGCGGAAAAAAACTGGGCCGCCATGATGATGTAGAAACCTAACGGCATCGTGGAGTGGGCCGAAGCAGGAGGTAAGCGGAAGGCGGTTTATACCACGAAGCCCCGGTGCCGGCCCCCGTGGGCGATCAATTGTTGGTCGATTGACGGCCATGCTGCACGCGCAGCCGGCAATTTGTGGTCCAATCGGTGTGAATAAATCAAACTGATTGTTCCCCATGGCTGATCGTCGTCTCCAGGTTTTTGCCGCCGTCGTTAAACATGGCTCGTTCACGCGCGCTGCCGAGCGGCTGTTCATGACCCAGCCGGCGGTCACCTTCCAGATCAAGCAACTCGAAGAGCACTTCAATACCCGCCTGCTTGAGCGCGGTCACGGGCACGCCACCCCCACCGCGGCGGGGCAGATCGTGGCCAACTACGCCGAGCGCATCCTCGAACTCAACGCCGAGATGGAGGCGCGCGTCGGCGAGCTGACCGACGAACTCGGCGGTACGCTCAACGTCGGCACCAGCACCACCATCGCCGCCTACTGGCTGCCGCACATCCTGGAAGGCTTCAAGCGCGCCTACCCGCGGGTGGTGCCGCGGGTCACGGTGGGCAATTCGCAGCTGATCGCCGACCGCGTGGCCAACCGCGACCTTGATCTCGGCCTGATCGAGATCATCACCGACGACCCGGCGCTGGAACGGCGCGGCGCGTCGCAGGACGAGCTGATGGTGATCTGCCACCCCGGTCACCGGCTGGCGCGCGCCGAAACCCTCTCGGCGGCCGACCTGCTGCCCCATCCCTTCATCACCCGCGAGCCCGGCAACGCCATCCGCGACCTGGCGGATCTGTACTTCGCCAATGCCGGCATTGCGCTCGAAGACGTCACCATCGCCGCCGAGCTGGGCAGCCTGGCCGCGGTCAAGCAGCTCGCCAGCGAAGGCTTCGGCTATGCGATGGCCTCGTACATGGCCATCCAGCGCGACATTGCCGACGGCCGGTTGGCCGCGGTGCCGATGCGCCCGCGCCTGTTCACCCCGCTCGAAGTCATTCTGCCCAAAGACAAATTCCGCTCGCGCCTGATCACCACCTTCGCCGACTTCGCCGCCGAACAACTCAAAACCCGCGCCCAGCGCTGACTCATGGCAACAAAAGCAAAGCAACGCAACACCTACACCTGCACCGAATGCGGCGGCAACACCCCGCGCTGGCAAGGCCAGTGCCCGCACTGCGGCCAGTGGAACACCATTGTCGAGACCGCCCCTGCCGTGGCCGCTACCAGCCCCAGACGCTTCGCCGCGCTGGCCGGGGCGAGCGGCGGCCTGCGCGCGCTGGCCGACATCGCGCCGGCCGAAACCCCGCGCATCCCCACCGGCATCGACGAATTCGACCGCGTGCTCGGTGGCGGGCTGGTCGCCGGCGGCGTGGTGCTCATCGGCGGCGACCCCGGCATCGGCAAATCCACGCTGTTGCTTCAGGCCTTGTCGGTGCTCGCTGGCCGGCACGCGGTGGTGTACGTGAGTGGCGAGGAGTCGGCCGAGCAGGTCGCGCTGCGCGCCCAGCGCCTGCAGCTTGCCACCGACGGCCTGCAACTGCTGCCCGAGATCGGCCTCGAAGCGATCCTCGACGCCCTCGGCGCGGCGCGCCCGCAGATCGCCGTCATCGACTCCATCCAGACGCTGTACTCGGAGGCCTTCAACCCCGCGCCCGGTTCGGTCACCCAGGTGCGTGAATGCGCCGCCCAGCTCACCCGCTTCGCCAAACAAAGCGGCACCGCGCTGATCCTCGTCGGCCACGTCACCAAGGACGGCGCGCTGGCCGGCCCGCGCGTGCTCGAACACATGGTCGACACGGTGCTCTATTTCGAAGGCGACACGCATTCGAGCTTCCGCCTGATCCGCGCCTTCAAGAACCGCTTCGGCGCGGTCAACGAACTGGGCGTCTTCGCCATGACCGACCGCGGCCTGCGCCCGGTCTCCAACCCCTCGGCGATCTTTCTCCAGCAACACAGCCAGCAGGTTGCGGGCGCCTGCGTGCTGGTCACCCAGGAAGGCACCCGGCCGCTGCTGGTCGAGGTGCAGGCGCTGGTCGATGGCAGCCACGCCCCCAGCCCGCGCCGCCTCAGCGTCGGGCTCGACCCGAACCGCCTCGCCATGCTGCTCGCCGTCGCCCACCGCCACGCCGGCATCCAGTGCGCCGATCAGGACGTGTTCGTCAACGCCGTGGGCGGGGTCAAGATCAGCGAACCGGCGGCCGACCTCGCGGTGCTGCTGGCGATCGTCTCCTCGCTCAAGAATCGCCCGCTGCAGCGCCAGCTCGCGGTGTTCGGCGAAGTCGGCCTCGCCGGCGAAATCCGCCCCGCCCCGCGCGGCCAGGAGCGCCTGCGCGAAGCCGCCAAACTCGGCTTCACCCACGCCATCGTGCCCAAGGCCAATGCCCCCAAAGGCGGGGTGAAGGGGATTGAAGTGATTGCGGTGGAGCGGGTCGAGGCCGCGATTGCGCGAGTGGCCGCGCTGGATTGAACGCGACGAAGCCCGGCCGGGTCACCCCGGTGCGGGTTTCGCAACGGGCGGTTGCCTTAGCGCCGCCGCGATACCCTGAGCGCGCACAGGCCGAGCCCGAGCAGCGTCAGGGCGGCCGGTGCCGGCACGGAGGCTGCCATGACGGCGCCGGCGCGATCGACACCGCCGGTGGTCAAGTCGTAGCGAATTGACCCGTCTTTCTGGTCAGGTACAGGCTGTTGGGGTCGAGGTTGGGGTCGAAGTACGAGGTGCCGGTGCCGTAGTCGGAATGCACCACGAAGTAGCCCGACAGGTCGGAGGGCCCCTGACTGGAGGCATCGGTCAGGGTGCTGGCATCCAGATAGGTGTACTGCTCGTGGAGGACGCCATCCCAGTTGTGGAGGGCACCGTAGTCGCGGTTGGAATAGGTGTAACGGGCATAGCCCACGCCTTCGCCGCTGACGTTCAGTTGCAGGTCGCCGGCGCCCACTACGGAGGCTCCCGCCGGCGTCGTGTAAGCAATGGCCGGCGCCAGCGCGCTGGCACAGAAAATACGGGGCTTTGTCATCTCTTCACCTTCCATCATCTGTTTTTATGAAGGCGGTGAAGCAAAACGGGCGCCCGGTTTTTGTGAATAAGATTTCGTTACAAAAACAGGCGATTAGAAACCATTCGACGCACGCCGAGCGATGCCGTTGTGGGGGCTGTCAATTTTTCCGACACCCCCGCCAGCGGCGAGCGCGAAAATCACGGAGGTGAGGCTGGTTGCCGGCTCACTTCTCCACAAACGCGCGCTCGATCACGTAATCGCCCTGCACCCCGATGCGCGGCGAGATCTCGAAGCCGACGCCGTCGAGCATCTCGCAGCAGTCGGCCAGCATGGCCGGGCTGCCGCAGATCATGGCGCGGTCGACGTTGTGGTCGAGCGGGGGCAGGCCGGTGTCGCGCATCAGTTTTCCGGTGGGGATCACTTGCGTGATGCGGCCGTTGTGGCGCGACGGCTCGCGGGTGACGGTGGGGTAGTAGATGAGCTGCTCGCGCACCGCCTCGCCAAAGAATTCGTTCTTCGGCAGTTCGGTTTCGATGAAGTCGCTGTAGGCCAGTTCGGCGTTCCAGCGGACGCCGTGGATCAGCACCACCTTTTCGAAGCGTGCGTAGGTTTCGGGGTCCTGGATCACGCTCAGGAAGGGGGCGAGGCCGGTGCCGGTCGACAGCAGGTAGAGGTTGCGCCCCGGGCGCAGGTCGTGCAGCACCAGCGTGCCGGTGGGCTTGCGGCTGACGACGATGGGGTCGCCGGGCCGGAGGTGTTGCAGGCGCGAGGTGAGCGCGCCGTCGGGCACCTTGATGCTGAAGAATTCGAGATGTTCTTCGTAGTTCGGGCTGGCGATGCTGTAGGCGCGGGTGAGCGGGCGGCCGTCGGTTTCGAGGCCGATCATCACGAACTGGCCGTTCTCGAAGCGCAGACCGCGGTCGCGGGTGGTGCGGAAACTGAACAGGGTGTCGTTCCAGTGATGGACGGAGAGAACGCGTTCGGTGGCAAGCTGGCTCATGACGGGCTCCGGAGAGGATGGGCTTTGCGCCAGTCTAGGGACTGTTCTATATTCGATAAAGCGAATAATTTAGATAATTACGTTCGATTTTATCGATATGAAAATCAGTCTCCGGCAGATGGAAGTGTTTCTCGAAGTGGCGCGTCAGGGCAGCGTGTCGCAGGCGGCGCAGGTGCTGGCGATGTCGCAGTCGGCGGCCAGCTCGGCGGTGGGAGAGCTGGAGCGCCAGTTCGACCTGCGCCTGTTCGACCGCGTCGGGCGCAGCGTGCGGCTCAATGCGCTGGGCGAGCAATTGCTGCCGATGGCGGCGGAGCTGCTCGATCGCGCGCGGGCGATGGAGTCGTTTCTGGCCGGCGGCCACGGCTTCGGCCACCTGCGCATCGGCGCCACGCTGACCATCGGCAACTATCTGGCGACGCTGATCGTGGCCGAATTCCTGCAGCGCCACGCGCACAGCCAGATCGATCTGCACGTGCATAACACGGTCGACATCGTGGCCCGGCTGGCGGCGTTCGAGCTCGACCTGGGCTTGATCGAGGGGGTGTGCGATCACCCCGATCTGGAAGTCGAGCCGTGGATCGCCGACGAGCTGGTGGTATTCTGCGCGCCCGGCCACCGGCTGGCGCAGTGCGGGCCGGTGGCGCTCGACGCGCTGGCGGACGAGGCGTGGATCCTGCGCGAGCGGGGCAGCGGCACGCGGGCAAGCTTCGATCAGGCGATGCGCAAACTGCCGGGGCGGGTCAAGGTCCGCCTGGAGCTGGAGCACACCGAGGCGATCAAGCGGGCAGTGGAATTCGGCCTCGGCATCGGCTGCATCTCGCGACTCGCGCTGCGCGATGCGTTTCGTCGCGGCTCGCTGGTGCCGGTGGAGGTGGTCGGGGTCGACCTGTCGCGCCACTTCCAGTTCGTGTGGCACCGGCAGAAGTTCAAGACCCCCGGCATGAGCGCGTTCCTGGACATGTGCCGGACAATTACCGAGGGTCTCTCCCGCAGCGACGAAATCGTGCTGCCCTTCGTGCCCTGAGTTCAAGAATCCAGCCCCTACGCCGATAGTTATATACGCCATGCGCGTACGGGGAAACGGGTGGCACGTTCACACAGCTTGAAGATGTCGGTGCTGGCACTGCTCTATGCAGCGGCCGGGGTTGTCGCGTGCTTTTTCCCGGGGCCGGTGGCGGGCGAGCTGGCGATCCTGCCGGGCGCGGCGATTGGCATCGTCGGCTGGATGTGGCTCGGGATGTATGCCGTTGTACCGCTGTTCGTGGGCGCGCTCTTCGTTGGCGTGGCCTGCGATCCGGGGTGGGCGTCGCTGTCGCACAGCATGGCACTGGTGGCCTCGGCGGTGATGGCGTTGGGGGCGGTGCTGCAGGCGGCCGTCGGTGCAACGCTGGTGCAGCGCTGTGTGCCCCAATGGCGGGTGCTGACGCGTGGCATCGACGGGGTGCGCATGTTTGTGTGCGCGGTAACGCTGGGGACCTTGCCGTGGGCATTGCTGCGCATGGTGCTGCGGGTGGCGCTGGCCGGCGACGCGGCGGTATCGCCGATGGCGGTTCTGGCCGCCGCGTGGGTGGCACAGATGCTGGGAACGGTCGGTGTGCTGCCGATTGCGCAGGCGCTGTGGCTGCGCCGCCAGGCCCTGTGGCGCGCCCGTCTGGGCACGGTCGCACTGCCGACGGCGGTGATGCTGGTGGTCGGCCTGGGCTTGCTGCAGTTCGCCATCTACACCGAAAAAGGGCAGCGTACGCAGCACTTTGCCGAGGCCAGCGAAGCCATCGAACACACCGCCGAGCATCTGCTGCAGAGTCATCTGGACGCAGTGCTCTCCACGCGCCGTTTTCTGGAAGCCAACCCGTGGCTGGACCGTGCCCGATTCGGTCACTTCGTACGCCACCTGCTTGAGGCCAACCCCGGTCTTCAGGCGCTCGAATGGGTCCCCAAGGTGGGGCATGCCGAGCGCACGCGCTTCGAACAGCGTGCACGCGACGAGGGCGCCGGCGACTTCATCATCAGCGAGCGCGGTCGCGATGGCGCGCTGGTCAGCGCGGCCAGCCGCGAGGCCTACTATCCGGTGTATTTCGTTGAGCCCTATGTCGGCAATCAAGCGGCGGTGGGCTTTGACGTTGCCTCCGAAGCGGTCCGGCGGGCGGCGGTGCGCCATGCCGAGCGCAGCGGCACGCCGGCGGTAACGGCGCCGGTGCAGCTGGTGCAGATGACGGTTGCGCAGTCGGCGGTGCTGGTGGTTGCCCCGGTGTATCGCGGCGACACCCGGCGCGGCGTCGGGCCGGCGGTGAGCGGACTGGCGCTGGGGGTGGTGTCGGTGCCGCGCCTGATTGGCGCGCTGGCGCCCGACGTGCTCGCCCGCGGGATGCATCTGACCCTCGAAGACATCACCGACGCTGCGGAGCCGCAACGGCTCTATGCCAGCGCCGCGGCGCCGGCGATGGCCGGCTACCAAAACGCGTTCGTGTTCGAATTCGGTCAGCGGCGTTGGCGCATGGTGGTTGCCGCGACGGCGGCATTTCTCGACACCCCGCGCTTTCCGGCGCTGTGGGTGACCATGGGCGGCGGGGTGGCCTTGCTGGCCCTGTTGCAGGGTTTCTTGCTGATGATGACCGGTCAGCGCGAGGAGGTCGCCCGCGAGGTGGCGGCGGGGACGGCCTTGCTCAAGGCCGAGGTCGAGGAGCGGCGCCGCGTCGAGGAGGTCGTGCGCACCAGCGAGGCCCGCATGCGCGGGGTGTTTGACACGGTGCTCGACGGCATCGTGATCATCGACCGCGCGGGCATCATCGACGCCTTCAACCCGGCCGCCGAGCGTATTTTTGGCTGGCGCGCGGACGAGGTGATCGGGCGCAATGTGAACATCCTGATGCCGGAGCCGTATCACAGCGCGCACGACGGCTATCTGGCCCACTTCCACAACACCGGCGAGAAGCGTGTGATCGGTGCCGGCAGAACCGTGGAGGGCAAGCACCGCTACGGCCAGGTTTTCCCGCTCGATCTGGCGGTGTCGGAGCTGGTGCTCGATGACCGGCGGATGTTTGTCGGCGTGGTGCGCGATGTCTCCGACCGGGTGGCCTCGGCGGCGCAGGTGGAGGAAATCAACGCGCGCTTGCGCCAGCTGGTGACCACGCTGGAGCGGCGCGACCGCGCGCTGACCGCGCTGGCGCGCATCAACGAGCAGCTGATGGCCTGCAACGACCGCGAGGAGGCGGCCGAGGTGGTGCGCTCGGCGATGGAAAAACTGTTCCCCGGTCTGGGCGGTATGCTGGCCGTGACCAGCGAGGAGAAGGCCCGCGGCGAGCTGCGGCAGCTGGCGATCTGGGGCGATGTGTCCGGGTTGGCGCCGCAGGTGCGCGAGAAGGAATGCTGGGCGATCCGGCAGGGGCGGCCGCACGAGTTCCGCCATCACGATGTCGACCTGCGCTGCAAGCATGTCGGCGCGTCGGTGGGGGCGTGCATCTGCGTGCCGCTGGTGGTGCAGGGCAATGCCCACGGGCTGATTTCCCTGAATCTGCCGGATGTCGACGACGCGGCGTGGATCGAGCAGCGACGTCTGCTCGAGACGCTCAGCGAGAGCATCAACCTGTCGCTGTCGAACCTGGCGCTGCGCGAGATGCTGCGCGATCAGGTCATCCGCGACCCGTTGACCCGGCTCTACAACCGCCGCTACATGGAAGAGACGCTGCAGCGCGAGGTGCGCCGCGCGGGCCGCAGTCAGGGATCGCTGGGCTGCGCGATCGTCGATCTCGATTACTTCAAACGGATCAACGACCAGCACGGTCACGACGTCGGCGACGTGGTGCTCCAGAGTATGGCCGAGGCGCTGAGCGGCTGGTTTCGCACCACCGACACGGTGTGCCGCTTCGGCGGCGAGGAGTTTGTGGTGATTCTGCCCGACCCGGACCCGGACGCGACCTATACGCGCTTCGTGAGCCTGCAGCATCTGTTCGCGCAGCGGGTGTTCGAGGCGGGTGAAGACAGCTTCAGCCAATGCACCTTCTCGGTCGGGATCGCGGTCGACGCCGGGGGGCGGCTCGACGCCAAACAGCTCCTCAAGTGCGCCGACGAGGCCTTGTACGCCGCCAAGGCCGCGGGGCGCAACCGGGTCGTGCTGTCGAGCGGCGATGCGCGCCCCGTGGGCAGTCTGCGCGACGCGCCCTGAGCGCGCCGCGCGGCAGCTCAGTCCTCGCCGTAGGCGTCCATCGGCACGCAGGCGCAGAACAGGTTGCGGTCGCCGTACACATCGTCGATGCGATTGACGCTCGGCCAGAACTTGTTCTCCGCCACCGACGCCAGCGGCGTCACCGCCTGCTCGCGCGAGTACGGCCGGGTCCATTCACCGATGACGTCGGCCTGACTGTGCGGCGCGAGCTTGAGCGGATTGTCCTCGCTGTTCCAGGTGCCGTTTTCGATCTGCCCGATTTCGGCGCGGATGCTGATCAGTGCCTCGATGAAGCGGTCCAGCTCGGCCTGAGACTCCGACTCGGTCGGCTCGATCATCATCGTGCCGGCCACCGGGAAGCTCATCGTCGGGGCGTGGAAGCCGTAGTCCATCAGCCGCTTGGCGATGTCCACCTCGCTCACCCCGCAGGCCGCCTTGATCGGGCGTATGTCGATGATGCACTCGTGCGCCACGCGGCCGTTCTCGCCGCTGTACAGCACCGGGTAATAGTTTTTCAGCCGCGCGGCGATGTAGTTGGCGTTGAGGATCGCGATCTCGGTGGCGCGCTTGAGGCCGCTGCCGCCCATCATCGCGATGTACATCCAGCTGATCGGCAAAATGCTGGCCGAGCCCCACGGCGCGGCGCTCACCGCGCCCTGACCGGCGTGCGGGCCGTCGATGGGCTGCACCACGTGGTTGGCCATGAACGGCGCCAGATGCGCCGCCAGCCCGATCGGCCCCATGCCCGGACCGCCGCCGCCGTGCGGGATGCAGAAGGTCTTGTGCAGGTTCATGTGGCTCACGTCGGCGCCGATCCGCGCCGGCGAGGTCAGCCCGACCTGCGCGTTCATGTTCGCGCCGTCCATGTACACCTGGCCGCCGTGGGCGTGCACGGTGTCGCAGATCTCGCGGATCGCGGCCTCGAACACGCCGTGGGTCGACGGGTAGGTGATCATCAGGCAGGCCAGATTGGCGGCGTGCTGTGCGGCCTTGGCCTTGAGGTCGGCCACATCGACGTTGCCGTTGTCGTCGCAGTCGACCACCACCACCTTCATGCTGCACATCTGCGCCGTGGCGGGGTTGGTGCCGTGCGCCGATCTGGGGATCAGGCAGATCGTGCGGTGCGTATCGCCGCGGCTGTCGTGGTAGCGGCGGATCGCCAGCAGGCCGGCATACTCGCCCTGCGCGCCGGAGTTGGGCTGCATGCTGATCTCGGCAAAGCCGGTGACCGCCTTGAGGTAGTCGGTCAGCGCGTCGATCATCGCCATGTAGCCTTCGGCCTGATCGATCGGGGCGAAGGGGTGGATGTTGCCGAAGTGCGGCCAGGTGACCGGGATCATCTCCGCCGTGGCGTTGAGCTTCATGGTGCACGAGCCGAGCGAGATCATCGAATGGTCGAGCGCCAGATCCTTGTTCTGCAGGCGCTTGAGGTAGCGCAGCATCTCGTGCTCGGTGTGGTGGGTGTTGAACACCGGGTGCGACAGGATCGCGTCGCTGCGGCGCAGTGCGGCGGGCAGCGCGGCGCCGTCGCCGCCTTCGCGGGCGGTGACCGCCGCATCGAGCACGTCGGCGTCGGCGCATTCGCCGGTGAGCAGGGTCAGCAAGGCCACCACGTCGTCGCCGTCGTGGGTCTCGTCGAAGGCCAGGCCGAGGGTTTCGTCGTCGACCTGGCGCAGGTTGTAGCCGGCGGCGCAGGCCACGTCGACCAGTTCGGCGGTGCGCGCGCCGCTGCGTACCAGCACGGTGTCGAAGAAGCGCTCGCTGACCAGCGCAAAGCCCGCCTCACGCAGCCCGGCCGCCATCATCGCGGCGAGGCGGTGGATGCGCCCGGCGATCGTCGCCAGCCCCTGCGGGCCGTGATAGACCGCGTAGAAGCCGGCCATGTTGGCCAGCAGTACCTGCGAGGTGCAGATGTTGGAGTTGGCCTTTTCGCGGCGGATGTGTTGCTCGCGGGTTTGCAGCGCCATGCGCAGCGCGGTGTTGCCGCGGGCATCGACCGAGACGCCGATGATGCGCCCCGGCACGGCGCGCTTGTGCGCGTCGCGGGTGGCAAAGAAGGCCGCGTGCGGGCCGCCGAAACCCATCGGCACGCCAAAGCGCTGGGCCGAGCCGAAGGCGATGTCGGCGCCCATTTCGCCGGGCGATTTCATCAGCACCAGCGCCATCAGGTCGCAGGCCACGGCGACCACCGCGCCCGTGGCCTTGAGCGCGCCGATGATGTCGGTCAGATCGTGCACGCTGCCGTCCTGCGCCGGATTCTGCAGCAGCGCGCCGAACACGTCGTGCTGCGCGGCACTGTCGGCCGGGCCGAACACCAGCTCGAAGCCGAACAGCGCGGCGCGCGTGCGCACCACGTCGATGGTCTGCGGCCAGGTGTTTTCATCCACAAAGAACGCATTGCTCTTGCTGCGCGAGACGCGCCGCGCCATGGCCATCGCTTCGGCCGCGGCGGTGGCTTCGTCGAGCAGCGAGGCGTTGGCCAGTTCCAGCCCGGTGAGGTCGATCACCATCTGCTGATAGTTGAGCAGCGCTTCGAGCCGGCCTTGCGCGATCTCGGCCTGGTACGGCGTGTAGGCGGTGTACCAGCCGGGGTTTTCGAGCACGTTGCGCAGGATCACCTTGGGGGTGTGGGTGCCGTAGTAGCCCATGCCGATCAGCGAGGACAGGATCTCGTTGCGCTCGGCCATCGCTTCTAGCTCCAGCAGCGCCTCGTGCTCGGGTACCGGGCCGGCCAGCGGCAGCGGCGCGTCCAGGCGGATGGACGGCGGCACGGTCTGGTCGATCAGCGCATCCAGGCTGTCGACGCCGATGGCGCGCAGCATGGCATCGACTTCCTGCGGGCAGGGGCCGATGTGGCGGGCGATGAAGGCATCGCGCTGTTCAAGCGCGGTGAGCGGGGCACTAAACGGGGTCGTCGACATGGGCGTTGCGTCTCTCGATACAGGTCGGATGCCCCGGGTCGGGGCGGCCGCACGGGCAGTCCGCGCGCGGCAATGCGGCGGGGCTCAGTCCGCGCCGGCGATGGCGGTGTAGGCGGCGGCGTCGAGCAGCGCGTCGGCGTCGGCGAGGTTGTCGGGCTTGAGCTTGAACAGCCAGGTGGCGTAGGCGTCGGCGTTGACCGATTCCGGTGCGTCGACGGCGTCGTCATTGGCGGCCACGATTTCGCCGCCGAGCGGGGCGTAGATGTCGGAGGCGGCCTTGACCGATTCGACCACCGCGCACTCTTCGCCTGCGGCAACCGTGCGTCCGGCTTCGGGCAGTTCGAGGAACACGATGTCGCCCAGCGCTTCCTGCGCGTGGTCGGTGATGCCGACGGTGACGGTGCCGTCAGCCTCGACGCGGACCCACTCGTGGGACTTGGTGTACTTCAGTTCGGCGGGGGTGTTCATCAAGATTTCTCCAGTGCGATGAGGGGCGGAACGAACGGTCGCAGGGGGGACCGGAAAACTTAAACCAATGCCTTGCCATGACGCGCGAAAGGCAGCTTGACGGCACGCGCCTTGAGGCGTTTGCCGCGGATGTCGACCTCGACCGCGTCGCCGGCTTCGACGCCCAGCGGCAGGCGCGCGAAGGCGATGGCTTTTTGCAGCGTGGGCGAAAAGCTGCCGCTGGTGGTCTCGCCCTCGCCGTGTTCGGTGAACACGGTTTGATGGGCGCGCAGCACGCCGCGGTCTTCGAGGATCAGCCCGAGCACCTGGCGGCTGGCGGGGGCCGCTTCGAGCGCGGCGCGGCCGATGAAGTTGCGCCCCGGGTCCTTGAAGTCGACGGTCCAGGCGAGGCCGGCGTCGAGCGGCGAGGTGTCCTCGTCCATGTCCTGGCCGTAGAGGTTCATGCCGGCTTCGAGGCGCAGGGTGTCGCGCGCGCCGAGCCCGCAGGGTGCGACGCCGGCGGCGATCAGCGCGTTCCAGGTGTCGGTCGCGTTGGCGGCGGGGAGGGTGATCTCGAAGCCGTCTTCGCCGGTGTAGCCGGTGCGGGCGATGAGCATGTCGCCAAGTTCGGCGCCGAAGAAGGGCTTGAGCCCGACGCTGGCCGCTTCCGAGCCGGGGATGGCGTGCCAGGTCTTGGCGCGGGCATTGGGCCCCTGTACCGCGATCATCGCCAGGTCGCGCCGCGCGTCGAGGGTGACGTTGGCGCCGAGCGCGGCGATCTGCTTGCGCATCCACGCCACATCCTTGTCGGCGGTGCCGGCATTGACCACGATGCGGAAATGGTTGGCGGCGAAGTAGTACACGATCAGGTCGTCGATCACGCCGCCGGCGTCGTTGAGCATGCAGCTGTACAGCGCCTTGCCCAGGGTGCCGAGCTTGGCAACGTCGTTGGCCAGCAGGGTGCGCAGATAGGCGGTGGCGCCCTCGCCGGTGAGATCGAGCGCGAGCATGTGCGAGACGTCGAACATGCCGGCGTCGCTGCGCACGGCATGGTGCTCCTCGATCTGCGAGCCGTAGTTGACCGGCATGTCCCAGCCCGCGAAATCGACCATGCGGGCGCCGGCGGCAAGATGGGCAGCGTGCAAGGGGGTGTGCTGGGACATGCGATCTCTCCTTCGTTACAGACAGTGTAGGCAACAAAAAGGGGACGGCGCACGGATGGCGGCGTCCCCATCTGTCCCTTCTACCTGAGAGATTCCGTCGCGCCGACGGGTGCCCCTTCGGTGGATGCGCCAGCCCGCGGGCCCGCATCGCTCTCCAGATTTGTGAATTGTCGGCGGTCCATTTGCCTGAGCGGTTCCGGGGGGTTACGCCTTCGGCGACTCACGGTAGAGTGCTCTCCCGCGCGACGGCGCAACGGTATCACCGGGGGCGAGGCGGTGCAAGGCTTTGTTGCTATGATCGGAGCCATGAAACCGGCCCGACACCGTCAATTCCTGCTGCGCGGATTGCACTGCCACGGCACCTGCTGGGGCGACGAGACCGCGCCCTTGCTGGTGATGCTCCACGGCTGGGGCGATGCAGGCGGCAGCTTCCAGTTCGTGGTCGACGCGCTGGCGCGCGACTGGCACGTGGTGGCGCCCGACTGGCGCGGCTTTGGCGACAGCGATCGTGCGCCCGGCGGCTACTGGTTTCCGGACTACCTCGCCGATCTCGACGCGCTGCTCATGCAACTCTCGCCGCACGCGCCGGTGCCGCTGGTCGGGCACAGCCTGGGCGGCAACGTGGCCTGCCTCTACGCCGGGATTCGCCCCGCGCGGGTCACGTCGGTGGTTGCCATCGACGCCTTCGGGCTGGCCGACCGGCCGGCGGAGGAGGCGCCGGGGCGCTACGAGAAGTGGCTGCGCGAGCAATCCGCCGAACCCCAGTGGCGCGACTACGACGACTGGGACGCCCTCGCGCGACGATTGCAGCGGCAGAATCCGCGCCTCGATGGCGCCACGGCCGCGTTTCTGGCGCGCGTGCTTGGCCGCGCGCGCGACGACGGACGCATCGTGCTGGCGGCCGATCCGGCGCATCAGGGCATCAATCCGGTGCTCTACCGCCGCGCCGAGGCCGAGGCGTGTTGGCGGCGGGTGCGCGCGCCGGTGATGTGGATCGAGCCCGACGACATCGCCTTGCGCCAGCAACTCGGCCTGAGCGAGGCGAGCATCGCCGCCGGCAAGGCGTGTTTTGCCGATTTCCGGGAGCATTTGATCGCCGACGCCGGTCATAATCTTCATCACGACGCGCCGCAGGAGGTGGCGCGGCTGATCGACGCGTTTTGCCTCGCCGCCGAAGTGAGAGATGCATGAAAACGATGCCCTTGAACCCCGATCTGCACTGCCATTCAACGGTTTCCGACGGCTGGCTGGCGCCGGCCGAGGTGGTCGCGCGTGCGGCGGCCAACGGGGTCGACCTGCTGGCGTTGACCGACCACGACGAGACCGGCGGGCTGGCCGCGGCCGCTGCCGCCGCGCGCACGCAAGGGCTGGCCTTCGTGCCGGGGGTGGAGGTGTCGGTGTCGTGGGCGGAGGAGACGGTGCACATCGTCGGTCTGGGCATCGACGCCGCCAACCCGGTGCTCGACGCCGGTTTGCGCCAGGTGCGCTCGGGGCGCGACGAACGTGCCCGGCGGATGAGCGACGCGCTGGCCGAGCGCGGCATCCACGGCGTGCTCGAAGGCGCGCTCAAATACGCGCGCAATCCGGCGTTGGTGAGCCGTGCGCACTTTGCGCGCTATCTGGTCGAAATCGGCTGCGCGCCCAGCGCCGGCGAGGTGTTTCGCCATTATCTGGTGCGCGGCAAACCGGGCTTTGTCGAGACGCAGTGGGCGCGGCTGGACGAGGCGGTGGGCTGGATTCGCGCCGCGGGCGGGGTGCCGGTGGTGGCGCATCCGGGGCGCTACCGTCTGTCGGATGCGCAGATGGAAACCTTGCTGGCGGCCTTTGTGGATGCTGGCGGACAGGGCGTGGAGGTGGTGTCGGGGTCGCATTCCGCCACCAAAGTGGGTAAATTCGCCCGCTACGCGCGCCGCTACGGCCTGCTCGCCTCGCGCGCCTCGGATTTTCACGGGGTCGAGGAGAGCGCCGTCGATCTCGGTCGCTGCGATCCCTTGCCGGCGGGGCTGACGCCGGTATGGGAGCGACTGACCGATTACATGATTTAGCACGGATTTCCCATGGCCCAGTTCTTCACCGTTCACCCCGAGCAGCCGCAGCCGCGCCTGATGCGCCAGGCTGCGGAGATCATGCGCCAGGGCGGGTTGGTCGCTTTTCCGACCGACTCGGCCTATGCGCTGGGCGGACACACCGGAGATGCGAAACTGATCGAGCGCATCCGCAGCATCCGTAAAGTGGACGCGCGCCACCACTTCACGCTGATGTGCCGCGACCTGTCGGAGATCGGCACCTACGCGCGGGTCGATAACAGCCAGTACCGCCTGCTCAAGGCGGTCACGCCGGGCCCCTACACCTTCATTCTGGAAGGGACCAAGGAACTCCCGCGGCGCCTGCTCCACCCCAAGCGCAAGACCATCGGGCTGCGCATTCCCGAGCATCCGGTGGTGGCCGGGCTGCTCGCGGAACTGGGCGAGCCGATCCTGACCTCGACGCTGCTGCTGCCCGACGACGAGACGCCGATGACCGAGGCCGAGGATATTCGCGACCGGCTCGGCAAACTGGTCGATCTGGTGATCGACGACGGCGGCTGTCCGGCCGAGGCGACCACGGTGATCGATCTCACCACCGGCTCGCCGGAGCTGGTGCGCGCCGGGCGCGGCGATCTGGCGCCATTCGGGCTGTAAGCAGCAGAGCTCGGTGCGGCGCTCTGATACAATGCACGGCTTTTGACGCTGGCGGTTCATGGAAGACTTGATTTCCACCGTGGCGATCTGGGCGCTGCCCGTGATCCTCGCCATTACGCTGCATGAAGCCGCACACGGCTATGTGGCGCGCCATTTCGGGGATCCGACCGCCGATCTGGCCGGGCGCATCACGCTCAACCCCCTCAAGCACATCGACCCTGTGGGCACCATCCTCGTGCCCGGTCTGATTCTCGCGATGAGCACGCTGGCGGGCGCGGGCGGCATGCTGTTCGGCTGGGCCAAGCCGGTGCCGGTCAACTTTTCGCGCCTGCGCCGGCCCAAGGCTGACATGCTGTGGGTCGCCGCCGCTGGGCCGCTGGCCAATCTGGCCATGGCGCTGGGCTGGGCGGCGCTGCTCAAGCTGGCCTTCGCGCTGCCCGAGAGCGACTACAGCCTGCCGATGGCGAGCATGGCCGAGGCGGGCATCACCATCAATCTCATTCTGATGCTGCTCAACCTGATCCCGATCCCGCCGCTCGATGGCGGGCGCATCGCGGTCAGCGTGTTGCCCTCGGCGCTGGCGTGGAAGTTCGCGCGCCTTGAGCCGTACGGGTTTCCGATCCTCATCGTCTTGCTGCTCACCGGCTTGCTGGGCCGGATTCTTGGCCCGCTGATCGGGTTTTTCAGTTATTTTCTTGCTGTCATCTTTGGATTCTGAATCACCATGTACGCCGAACGCGTTCTCTCCGGCATGCGGCCGACCGGTCGCCTGCACTTGGGCCATTACCATGGCGTGCTCAAAAACTGGGTTCAGTTGCAGGCCGAGTATCCGTGCCTGTTCTTCGTGGCCGACTGGCACGCCCTGACCACCAACTACGACAGCCCGCTGGTGATCGAGGAGAGCGTGTGGGACATGGTGATCGACTGGCTCGCCGCCGGTGTCGACCCGGCCCAGGCGACGATCTTCATCCAGTCGCGCGTGCCCGAGCACGCTGAGTTGCATCTGCTGCTGTCGATGATGTGTCCGCTCGGCTGGCTCGAACGTGTGCCGACCTACAAGGATCAGCAGGAAAAGCTCTCCGACAAGGATCTGTCCACCTACGGCTTTCTCGGCTATCCGCTGCTCCAGTCGGCCGACATCCTGATCTACCGCGCCGACAAGGTGCCGGTGGGCGAAGACCAGGTTCCGCACGTCGAGCTCACGCGTGAAGTGGCCCGCCGCTTCAATCACTTGTACGGCCGCGAGCCGGGCTTTGAAGACAAGGCGCTCGAAGCGATCAAGAAGCTCGGGCGCAAGCGCGCCAAGCTCTACGAAGAGCTGCGCACGCGCTATCAGCAAGAGGGCGAAGACGCTGCGCTGGAACGCGCCCAGGCACTGATCGACGACGCGCAAAGCCTGTCGCTGGGCGACCGCGAACGGCTCTATGGCTTTCTCGAAGGCGGCGGCAAGATGATCCTAGCCGAGCCGGGCGCCTTGCTAACCGCAGCGGCGCGGATGCCGGGGCTGGATGGTCAGAAAATGTCCAAGAGCTACGGCAACACCATCTCGCTGCGCGAAGACGCCGAGTCGGTGGCCAAGAAAATCCGCACCATGCAGACCGATCCGGCGCGGGTGCGGCTGACCGATCCGGGCGATCCGGAGAAGTGCCCGGTGTGGCAGTTGCATCAGATCTACTCCAGCGACAGTACGCGCGAATGGGTGCAGACGGGGTGCCGAAGTGCGGGGATCGGTTGTCTGGAGTGCAAGCAACCTGTCCTCGATGAGATCCAGAAAGAGCAGGACGGCATGCGCGAGCGCGCCCAGCCGTATCTCGACGACCCGACCCTGGTGCGCAGCATCGTCGCCGACGGCTGCGAGCGGGCGCGCAAACTGGCGCAGGAAACCATGCGTGATGTGCGCGATGCGATGGGTCTGGGCTACAGTTGAGGCGGTGGGCCGTGTGCGCCACAGCGCGTCGTCATGACTGCGCCCGGGTCGGTTGACGCATCGGTCGTCGAACTGCCGCTGGCGCCGCTCGAAACGCCGGCCCAGATGGCCGCGGTGGCGCGGCTGTATGGCGAACCGCTGCTCGAACTGCCGGTGGACCTGTACATTCCGCCCGAGGCGCTCGAGGTCATTCTCGAAGCCTTCGAAGGGCCGCTGGATCTGCTGCTCTACCTGATCCGCAAAGCCAACGTGAACATCCTCGACATCCCGATGGCGCCGCTTACCGCGCAGTATCTGGCCTATGTCGAAGCGATGCGCAGTCACAATCTGGAGTTGGCGGCCGACTACCTGCTGATGGCGGCAATGCTGCTCGAGATCAAGTCGCGCATGCTGCTGCCGCGGCCGCCACGGGTGGTGGAGGAAGAGGAAGATCCGCGTGCAGAACTGGTGCGTCGCCTGCTAGACTACGAGCAAATGAAGCTGGCGGCCGCCCGGCTGGATGCCATCCCCCGCATCGACCGGGATTTTGAATGGGTCGGGGTGTTTGTGGCCGAGAAGGTCGTGGAGCGCCAGCCCGAGGTCAGCCTTCATGACCTGCAACTGGCCTGGCTGCGGATTGTCCGCCAGGCCCGACTGACCCAGCACCACCATATTCGAAAGGACAGCCTCTCGGTGCGCGAGCACATGAGCCGCATCCTGCGCCGCTTGCAGGGTGGCGCCTACGTGGTGTTCGATACATTGTTCGACGCGGACGAGGGCGCCCCCCATCTGGTGGTAAGTTTTCTCGCGGTTCTCGAACTGGTGAAGGAAAAACTGGTGCATGTGACGCAGAACACGGCATTTGCACCCATTTACGTCAAGCTTAACGATGCAGGAACCGAGCACACCTGACGGCTACAAGCAGGTGCTGGAAGCCGCTTTGCTTTCGGCCAGCGTGCCGCGCCCGGTCAGTTTGCTGCGCCGCCTTTTTGCCGACGATCCCGGTGCCGACATGGTTCGCCGCCTGCTCGACGAATTGCGCGAAGACTGGCACGGACGCAGCGTCGAGTTGGTGCAGTCGGCCTCTGGCTGGCGCTTTCAGACGCGCGCCGACATGCAGGTCTTTCTGGATCGCCTGAAAGACGAGAAGCCGCCGCGGTATTCGCGCGCCGTGCTCGAAACCTTGGCAATCATTGCCTATCGCCAACCGGTAACGCGCGGCGACATTGAAGATATTCGCGGTGTCGCGGTGTCGACCAACGTGATCAAGACGCTCGAGTCGCGCGGCTGGGTCGACGTGGTTGGTCACCGCGAAACCCCGGGGCGGCCCGCGCTGCTGGCCACAACGCGTCGATTTCTCGACGACCTGGGCTTGCGCAGCCTCACCGAGCTGCCGCCTTTGACCGAAATTGAAAGGATCATGGACCTTGTCGAACTCCAGCAACCCGACGCGACGCCCGCGGCGCCCGAAAGCACCGACTGATAATCCTCAGCAGCCCGGCAGCGGGAAGGCGCGGCGCCGCCGTGGGGGCGGCCGGGGCAAGTCTGCCGGCACCGCGCAGCCGGCAGGTGAGGTCAACGGCAATGTCATGCCACGTGCCAAGCCCGAACCCAAAGGCGGCGATGGGCGAGGCAACTCGGCGCGCGCGGGCGGTGGCCGCGGGCGAGGCGCTGCGCCAGCCGGCGACGGAGTCGAAGGGCGGCGGGGCGCTGTGTCGCGCCGTGGGTCGGCCGGTGGCAAGGGCAAGAACAGTGGCAACGGGGCGGCGCCGCGCAATGGCGGCGGGCGTCGAACGCCGGACGAATTTGCCGTGCCCGAACGGCTCAACAAGGCGCTGTCGGCGATTGGCGTTGCGTCACGGCGCGAGATCGAGGAAATGATCATCGCCGGGCGGATTTCGGTCAACGAGATGCCCGCCGGCATCGGCCAGAAGGTGACCCCCGCCGACCGGATTCGCGTGAATGGCAAGCTGGTGCAGTTGCGCTTCGAAACCAAGGTGCCGCGGGTGCTGCTGTATCACAAGCCCGAGGGCGAGATCGTGTCGCGCGACGACCCGGAGGGCCGGCCGAGCGTGTTCGAAGGGCTGCCCAAGCTGCGTCATGGTCGCTGGATCGCGGTCGGGCGGCTCGATTTCAACACCTCCGGACTGCTGCTGTTTACCGACGACGGCGGTCTCGCCAATCGCTTGATGCATCCGCGCTACGAGATGGAGCGCGAGTACGCGGTGCGTATCCTCGGCTCGCTGACTGACGCACAGGTCGCGCTGCTCAAGTCCGGTGTCGAGCTGAGCGATGGCACGGCGCGCTTCATGAGCGTGGAAGATCGCGGCGGTGAGGGCGCCAACCACTGGTATCACGTGATACTTGCCGAAGGGCGCAATCGCGAGGTTCGACGCATGTTCGAGGCACTGGAGCTCACCGTGAGCCGCTTGATGCGGGTGCGCTACGGTCCGGTCGCGCTGCCGTCGCGTCTCAAGCGCGGGATGTGGGAAGATCTCGATGAAGTGCTCATCGGCCAGCTGGCCGGTATCGAAATGCCGGCCGCCGCAGGTGGCGCCAAGCCGGGCAAATCTGCGCGGCGCTCGCGGCAGGGCAAGCCTGGCGGGAATTCGAGGAAATCGAAGCGTTAATTGCTTGTCTGTTTTGCAATCGCTATAATCGAACGGTTTTGGTGGTCAGAAAAGGTCACCAAACACCGATTTCCAGTTGAGTGGTATGGGGATGGGCGAGAGCCCATTTTTTTATTTTTGGGCGTGAAAAATGGATTTGCTCGGGCGCGTTGAACAAGTCGTCAGTGGTCTGGGTTTCGAGCTTGTCGATTTCGAAACCTCTCCGAAGGTTCGTCTGTTGCGGGTATTTATCGATATCCAGCGTGGTGTCACCGTGGACGACTGCGCCGCGGTCAGCAACCAGCTGACGCGGGTGTTCGAGGTCGAGAACATCGAGTTCGATCGCCTCGAAGTGTCTTCGCCGGGGCTGGATCGTCCGCTCAAAAAGGCCGCTGATTTCGCCCGCTTTGCCGGCGAAACCGTCCAGCTGCGCACACGCCTGCCGCTCAACGAAGGAAATCAGCGAAATTTTTCGGGGGTGCTGAAAGGCTTCGAGGACGGGAAGGTGCTTCTGGTGCAGTCGACCGGCGTGCTGGAGATTCCGTTCGAGGAAGTCGAGAAAGCACGCCTGGTGCCCCAATTTTGAGCTTCGGTCTGGAGGTTTGAATCAATGAGCCGCGAAATCTTGCTGCTTGTGGACGCGCTGGCGCGCGAGAAAAACGTCGCCAAGGACATCGTGTTTGCCTCGCTGGAATCCGCTCTGGCCTCAGCCACGAAGAAGCGCATTCACGACGATGCCGACGTGCGTGTGACGATCGACCGCGAAACCGGCGACTACGAATCCTACCGCCGCTGGCTGGTGCTGCCCGATGCCGAAGTCGAGAATGACGAGGCCCAGATGGGCATCATCGACGCCCGCGAGGAAGTGGCGGACATCGAAGTGGGCGAGTACATCGAGGAGGCGCTCGAGCCGATCGATTTCGGCCGCATTGGTGCCCAGGCGGCGAAGCAGGTCATCCTCCAGAAGATCCGTGATGCCGAGCGCGAGCAGGTGCTCAACGATTTCCTGGAGCGCAAGGAATTTCTGGTCAGCGGCAGCATCAAGCGCATGGAGCGCGGCAACGCGATCATCGAAGTCGGGCGGCTCGAAGCCATGCTGCCGCGCGAGCAGATGATCCAGAAGGAAAACCTGCGCGTTGGCGATCGGGTGAAAGCCTACTTGCTGCGCATCGACCGCAACGCACGCGGCCCGCAGCTGATCCTGTCGCGCACGGCGCCCGAATTCCTGATGAAGCTGTTCGAGCTCGAAGTGCCGGAGATCGAAGACGGGCTGCTTGAAATCAAGGCCTGCGCCCGCGATCCGGGCCTGCGTGCCAAGATCGCCGTCGAGGCCCACGATCCGCGGATCGACCCGATCGGCACCTGCGTCGGGTTGCGCGGCTCGCGCGTGACCGCGGTGCGCAACGAGATCGGCGGTGAGCAGATCGACATCATCGTCTGGTCGCCCGATCCGGCGCAGTTCGTGATCGCCGCGCTGCAGCCGGCCGAAGTGAGCTCGATCGTTGTCGACGAAGAAACCCATTCGATGGATGTGGTGGTCGACGAGAACAACCTGGCGATCGCCATCGGGCGCAGCGGCCAGAACGTCAAGCTCGCATCGGAGCTGGCGGGCTGGTCGATCAACCTGATGAGCGAGGAAGAGTCGGCCCAGCGCTCCGGCGAGGAGCGCAACGCCTTGCGCAGCCTGTTCATGGAGCGGCTCGACGTCGACGAGGAAGTTGCCGACATCCTGATCGACGAAGGCTTTACCTCGCTGGAGGAAATCGCTTACGTGCCGCTGTCGGAAGTGCTTGAAATCGAAGCCTTCGATGAAGACACCGTGAACGAACTGCGCGATCGCGCACGCAACGTATTGCTGACCGAAGCGATCGTGACCGAGGAGCAGCTTGAAAGCGTCTCCGAGGATCTGATCAGCCTCGAGGGGATGGAGAAGGAACTGGCTGCCACACTGGCGACGCATGGCGTGAAGACACGCGATGACCTGGCCGATCTGGCAACGGATGAGCTGGTCGAAATGACCGGCATCGAAGAATCGAAGGCTGTGGAACTGATCACCGTGGCACGTGCGCATTGGTTCGAGTAAGACGGGGGGAACCATGGAACAAATAAGCGTCACCCAATTTGCCGGTGAACTGAAAATGCCAGCGACGGCACTGCTCGATCAGTTGAAGCGGGCCGGCGTCAGCATTGGCGGCGCCGATGACATGTTGTCCGAGCAGGACAAGGCCAAGCTGCTGGAGTATCTGCGCCGTGCTCACGGTGAAGAGAAGTCCAAATCGAAAATTACGCTGACGCGCAAGCAGACCAGCGAAATCAAGGCAACCGATTCGACCGGGCGCGCACGTACAGTGCAGGTCGAAGTGCGCAAGAAGCGGGTTTTCGTCAAGCGCGACGAGTTGATCGCCGAAGCGGAGGCGCAGAAGGCTGCGACCGCCGATGCGCAGCCAGCGCCGGCTGAGGTGACCGAACCTGCGCCGCCACCGGCCGTCGAGGCGTCGCCTGAGCCCGTGGTCGTTGCCGATGTGCCGGCACCGGAAGCCGAGCCTGTACCCGTGCCCGCGCCGGCAGCAGAACCCGTCGTCGAAGTGGCGCCCGAGCCGGAGGTGGCTGCTGAAGCCTCGGCTGAGGCTCCGCCCGAGCCTGTTGCCGCCGCACCCGCAGCCAAGAAGACGCAGGCCAAACCGCCTGCCGCGGGCACCAAGAAGCGTGTCCGCCGGGTGAAAATCACCGAGTTGCTCGATCCCGAAGAGGTGAGGGCGCGCGAAGAGGAATCGCGCCGTCATTCCGACCTGGTCGCCCGCCAGCTCGCTGACCGCAAGCTGCGCGAGGAGCGCGAGGCGTCCTCGCGCGCTGCCGCCGAACGCAACCGGCTGGAGGCAGAAAACGCGGCGACGGAAGCCAAGAAGGGCGACGGGGTAAAGACGCTGCACAAGCCGCAGAAGGAAGAGAGCGCCGGGCGCAAGGACGAAAAGCGCGGCGATACGGGCAAGCGCCGCACCCTGAAGACCCGCGGCGGCGATGCTGGTGCCAATTGGCGCGGTGGCAAGCGTGGCGGGGGGCGCAGCCAGCGCAACACCCGCGAGCAGGCTGCCGCGACCAACTTCAAGGCCCCGGTTGATCCGGTGGTGCACGAAGTGCACGTGCCGGAGACCATCTCGGTTGCCGATCTCGCCCACAAGATGGCGGTCAAGGCCACCGAGGTGATCAAGGCGCTGATGAAGATGGGTTCGATGGTGACCATCAACCAGGTGCTGGACCAGGAAACGGCGATGATCATCGTCGAAGAAATGGGTCACCAGGCGGTTGCCGCGAAGCTCGACGACCCGGACGCTTTCCTCGAGGACACCGCAGATGTGAAGGACGTGGTGCTCGACGCCCGCGCGCCGGTGGTGACGGTGATGGGGCACGTCGATCACGGCAAGACCTCGCTGCTCGACTACATTCGTCGTGCCAAGGTTGCCTCAGGCGAAGCCGGCGGGATTACCCAGCACATTGGCGCCTATCACGTCGAGACCGAGAAAGGCATGGTGACCTTCCTCGATACGCCGGGTCATGAGGCATTTACGGCCATGCGGGCACGCGGTGCCAAGGCAACCGACATCGTGATTCTGGTGGTGGCGGCCGATGATGGCGTGATGCCGCAGACGCGCGAAGCGATCCATCACGCGCAGGCGGCCGGCGTGCCACTGGTGGTGGCGGTGAACAAGGTCGACAAGGAGCAGGCCAATCCCGAGCGGGTCAAGCAGGAGTTGGTGGCTGAAGGCGTGCTGCCGGAAGAGTACGGTGGCGATGCGATGTTCGTGCATGTGTCGGCCAAGACCGGCAAGGGCGTCGACGAGCTGATCGACGCGATCCTGCTGCAGGCCGAAGTGCTGGAACTCAAGGCCGCCTACGATGCGCCCGCCAAGGGCCTCATCGTTGAAGCCCGTCTGGACAAGGGGCGTGGTGCGGTGGCCACCTTGCTGGTGCAGTCGGGCACCTTGCGCAAGGGCGACGTGCTGCTGGTCGGCGCGACCTTTGGCCGCGTGCGTGCGATGCTCGATGAAAACGGTCAGCCGATCGAGGAAGCCGGGCCGTCGATCCCGGTCGAGATTCTCGGTCTGTCGGACGTGCCGGGCGCCGGCGACGAGGCAATCGTGCTCGCCGACGAGCGCAAGGCACGCGAAATTGCACTGTTCCGTCAGGGCAAGTTCCGTGACGTGAAACTGGCCAAGCAGCAGGCCGCCAAGCTCGAGAACATGTTCGAGCAGATGGCAGAGGGTGAGGTCAAGACGCTGCCGCTCATCATCAAGGCCGACGTGCAGGGTTCTCAGGAAGCGCTGGTGCATGCCTTGCAGAAACTGTCGACCGAAGAGGTCCGCGTCAAGGTCATTCACGGAGGGGTCGGTGCGATCACGGAGTCCGATGTGAACCTGGCGCAGGCCTCGGGTGCTGTCGTGATCGGCTTCAATACGCGTGCCGATGCCGGTGCACGCCGGTTGTCGGACACCTTCGGCATCGACCTGCGCTACTACAACATCATCTACGATGCCGTCGATGAGGTGAAGTCGGCGCTGTCCGGCATGCTGGCGCCCGAAAAGCGCGAAGAGATCATCGGTCTGGTCGAAGTGCGTCAGGTCTTCAAGGTGTCGAAAGTCGGCACGATCGCCGGCTGCTATGTGCTCGAAGGGCTGGTCAAGCGGGGTTCGAAGGTGCGCGTGCTGCGCAATCACGTGGTCTTGCATTCTGGCGAACTCGACTCGCTCAAGCGCTTCAAGGACGACGTCAAGGAAGTCAAGGCCGGCTACGAGTGCGGCCTGTCGCTGAGCAGCTTCAACGACATCGAGGAAGGCGATCACATCGAAGTCTTCGAAGTGCGCGAAGTGGCACGTTCGTTGTAAGCCGGGGCAGCGATGGCGAAAGACTTTTCACGTGCGCAGCGGGTCAGCGAACAGATCCGCCGCGAGCTGGCTGAGTTGCTGCGCATGGAAGTGAAGGATCCGCGGGTCGGGTTCATTACCCTGACAGATGTCGAGGTGACGCCCGACTACGCCCATGCCAAGGTGTTTTTTACCTCGATGAACGGCAGCGAAGGGCTGGACGAAGTCCTGCTCGGCCTGCGCCGTGCCTCCGGTTTTCTGCGCCGCGAGCTGGGCAAGCGGGTGCGTATCCACACATTGCCCGAACTGCATTTTCACTATGATGCTTCGGTCGAGCGCGGTGCGGCGCTGTCTGCGCTGATCGACAAGGCGGTCAAGGAAGACCAGGCACGCAACGACGCCGCGGATGACCCGGACGACTGACCGCCCGAAGCCCTTGCGCGAACGGGTAGATGGTGTGCTGTTGCTCGACAAGCCGTCGGGAATCAGCTCCAACGCTGCGCTGCAGCGCGCGCGGCGTGTGCTCGGTGCCGCCAAGGCCGGCCACACCGGCACCCTCGATCCGCTGGCAACCGGTCTGCTGCCGCTGGCCTTTGGCGAGTCCACCAAATTTTCACAGGCCTTGCTCGATGCCGACAAGGCCTATCGCGCGACGGTCAAGCTCGGCGTGTCGACGAGCACGGGCGATGCCGAGGGCGAAGTGCTTTCGCGTGCGCCGGTGGTGGTCAATGCGGCGCAACTCGCCGCGGCTGCCGCGTGCTTCAGGGGCGAAATCGAGCAGATGCCGCCGATGTATTCGGCCCTGAAACACGCGGGCAAGCCGCTCTACGTTTATGCACGCGAGGGCGTCGACATCGAGCGCAAGCGCCGCCGGGTGCACATCTACGATTTGCAATGCACGTTGCTTGCCGACGATACGTTCGACATGGTGGTGCGCTGCAGCAAGGGCACGTACGTGCGTACGCTGGGCGAAGACATCGGTCACATGCTCGGTTGCGGTGCACACCTGACGGCTTTGCGGCGTACTGCGATCGGGCGTTTTGGCATTGAAGATGCCTTGTCGATGGCGCAGGTCGAGGCCGAAGGCCTGGCTGCGCGTGCCCGCTTGTTGCCGGTGGACTGCCTGATCGGTGCTTTGCCGGCGCTGACCCTGCCGGACGCAGATGCCCATCGGCTTTGCCAGGGGCAGTGTGTGCCGCTCGATGGCACGCCGGCGGGCGACTATCGGGTGTATCTCGGCACGACTTTTCTGGGGCTGGGGCGAGTCGATGATTCGGCTGTGCTGCGTTCTCGGCGCTTGGTCTCTACGGGTGAAGGTGCTTGAAAGTACAACAAAAAAATGTTTCATCCTTGAGTTTGCCGGGGCGCGCCGTTATAATCCCCGCTTTTCCAAAAACAGCATTCAACTAAAGAGTAACGTTTACATGGCTCTCGATTTAGCACAGAAGGCGCAAATTGTTGGGGACTTCCAGCGTGCGCAGGGCGACACCGGCTCACCTGAAGTTCAGGTGGCGCTTCTGACCGGTCGCATCAATGGTCTCACGGGCCACTTCAAGGCCAACGCCAAAGATCACCACTCCCGTCGCGGGCTGCTCAAGATGGTGAGCCAGCGTCGCAAGCTGCTCGACTATCTGAAGCGTACCAATGTGGATAGCTATCGCAGCCTGATCGAACGCCTCGGTCTGCGCAAGTAAGCAGGCGGTTGTTGTGGCGATGACGTTATCCGCGTCCGCCAGCTGTTCCATCCAAGCCGGTGTGAGCCTTTCGGCCGCGCCGGTTTTTGCGTTTTGCGGCGCGCATGCCGGGCCGTTGACATGACATGAATACAACCCGGCGGTTGTTGCTTGCCGCCACCATTGAAAAAGGACATTCCATTGCCTAACGCTATCAAGAAGACGTTTGCCTACGGTGCGCACTCGGTTACGCTGGAAACCGGTGAAGTCGCTCGCCAGGCCGGCGGCGCCGTCATCGTGAATATGGATGACACGGTTGTGCTCGCAACCGTGGTGGCAAAGACGGAAGCTCGCGCAGGACAGGATTTCTTCCCGCTGACGGTTGATTATCAGGAGAAGACCTATTCGGCCGGCAAGATCCCTGGCGGTTTCTTCAAGCGCGAAGGGCGCCCGTCGGAGAAGGAAATTCTCACCTGCCGTCTGGTCGACCGCCCGATTCGCCCGCTGTTTCCGGAGGGCTTCTACAACGAAGTCCAGATCATCCTGACGGTGTTGTCGCTGAACCCTGAAATCGATCCGGACATCCCGGCCATGATCGGCGCTTCGGCGGCGCTGTCGATTTCCGGCGTGCCCTTCGATGGCCCGATCGGCGCCTGCCGCGTGGGCTATGTCGGCGGTGAGTATGTTCTCAACCCGACCGCGGAACAGCTCGGGGAGAGCGATCTGAACCTGGTGGTGGCGGGCACCGAGGTGGCGGTGCTGATGGTTGAATCCGAAGCCAAGGAGCTGTCCGAGGAGGTGATGCTGGGCGCTGTGGTGTTTGGCCACGAGCAGATGCAGACTGCCATCAACGCGATCAACGAACTGGTTGAAGTCGCCGGCAAGCCGGCCTGGGACTGGCAGCCGCCGGCCGCCAACGAAGCACTGATCGCACGTCTTCGCGACGCCGTACAGGCCGACATCGACGCCGCGTTCAACATCACCAGCAAACAGGAACGCACCGCCGAGATCAGCGCGATCCGCAAGAAGGCCGTGGCCCTGGTGTGCGATGGCAGCGAGGACGCGCCGAGCGAAAACGAAGTCAAAGACCTCCTCCATGAGCTTGAGGCTGCCGTGGTGCGTGGCCGCATCCTGAGTGGCGAGCCGCGTATCGACGGACGTGATACGCGCACCGTGCGCCCGATCGATATCCGCACCGGCGTGTTGCCGCGCACTCACGGCTCGGCACTGTTCACCCGTGGCGAAACGCAGGCCATCGTGGTGGCAACGCTGGGTACCGGCCGCGACGAGCAGATCATCGACGCACTGGCCGGCGAGTATCGCGACCGCTTCCTGCTGCACTACAACTTCCCGCCATTCGCCACGGGTGAAACCGGCCGCGTCGGCACCCCAAAACGGCGTGAAGTTGGCCACGGCAAGCTGGCCAAGCGCGCGCTGTCCGCCGTGCTGCCGAGTGCCGAGGAGTTCGCCTATACCGTGCGCGTGGTCTCCGAGATCACCGAGTCCAACGGCTCAAGCTCGATGGCATCGGTGTGCGGTGGCTCGCTGGCGATGATGGATGCCGGCGTACCGCTCAAGGAACACGTGGCCGGCATTGCGATGGGCCTGATCAAGGACGGCAACCGCTTTGCCGTGTTGTCCGACATCCTCGGTGACGAAGACCACCTCGGTGACATGGACTTCAAGGTGGCTGGCACCAAGAACGGTGTCACCGCGCTGCAGATGGACATCAAGATCCAGGGCATTACCAAGGAAATCATGCAGGTCGCGCTGGCACAGGCGCAGGAAGGGCGCATGCACATTCTTGGGTTGATGAAGCAGTCGCTCGACTCCTTCCGTGGCGAAGTGTCCGAATTTGCGCCGCGCATGATCACCATCAAGATCAACCCGGAGAAAATCCGCGACGTGATCGGCAAGGGCGGGGCGGTGATTCGCGGTCTGCAGGAAGAGACCGGCACCGTGATCGAGATCGATGACGACGGCAAGATCACCATCTCCTCGGTCAGTGTCGAAGGCGCCAACGCTGCCAAAGCCAAGATCGAAGAGATCACCGCTGAAGTGGAAGTGGGTAAGGTCTACGAAGGTACGGTGATGCGGATTCTCGACTTCGGCGCGATCGTCAATGTGCTACCGGGCCGCGACGGTCTGCTGCACGTCTCGCAGATCGCCAATGAGCGCGTCGAGAAAGTCACCGACTACGTCAATGAAGGCGATACCATCAAGGTCAAGGTCCTCGAGACCGACGACCGCGGCCGTATCCGTCTGAGCATGAAGGCCTTGCTGGCAGAGGCGCAGAGTTGATCGAGCGGTGAACGAAAAAGAGGCACCTTCGGGCGCCTCTTTTTTTGCCCGGCCCACGCGACGCGGCCGGCACGGATCGCGCATGCGGTGCGCTATTTGGCGACTTGGCGCTCGCGAATCTCCTCAAGCGTCTTGCAGTCGATGCACATCGTCGCTGTCGGCCGCGCCTCAAGTCGCTTCAGGCCGATCTCGACACCGCAGCTGTCGCAATATCCATACTCGCCCGACGCGATGCGCCCCAGCGCTTCGTCAATTTTCTTGATGAGCTTGCGCTCGCGGTCCCGGTTGCGCAACTCAAGCGCAATGTCGGATTCCTGGCTGGCGCGGTCATTGGGGTCCGCAAACACCGTGGCCTCATCTTGCATGGTGTGCACGGTCCGCTCGATATCGCCCATCAACTCATTTTTGAGCGACGAAAGAATCTCGCGAAAATGGTCCAGCTGCTTCTCGCTCATATAATCCTCGCCCTTGGCGAGCACATACGGCGGAAACTGCTTGTGCAGAGTATCGTCAGCCATGCGTTGTCATTCCGATCGGGGTGAAGGCGATTTAATATCAGAAAGCGCACGGAGCCGCAAGTCGATGCGCATTCTGGCCTGATTTGGCGGGCCTTTTTCGTGTTTGACGGCCCCAAATCAAGTGTGTAATATCTCGCCTTCTCGGGGTGTAGCGCAGTCCGGTAGCGCGCTTGCTTTGGGAGCAAGATGTCGGGGGTTCGAATCCCTCCACCCCGACCAGAGCTCACCCCGGAGTGCCCGTGCGGGATCTGCCCGTAGCTCAATTGGATAGAGCACCGGCCTTCTAAGCCGGGGGTTGCAGGTTCGATCCCTGCCGGGCAGGCCAGAGGTTATCGGATGACGCATTGGCGGCATCCCACCAGACGGCGGCGGCATTAGCTCAGTTGGTAGAGCATTGGATTGTGATTCCAAGGGTCGCCGGTTCGAGACCGGCATGTCGCCCCAAATACAGTAAAAAGCCCGGCGTCAGCCGGGCTTTTTACGTTCTGGCGATGGCAATTTTCATGATCTTGCGGTTTGCTGCCGTGCCCCTGGTCTATGCTGGAAGTGCCGATGTCGTGGCGCGGGATTTCTTCCCGAGGGAGCCATCGTGATCAGTTCATGGAGTGCGGGCAGGAGGGGGGCATGAGTTTGCATGCGCGCTTGCTGCGCGAAACCCCCGTCTTTGGCGCCATCCGCGAGGACATCATCGATTTTCTGCTCGCGCATGGGAAAACGGTAGTGCTTGCGCGTGGCGACTGGTTGCTGCGCGAGGGCGACGCGTCGGGGTCGATGTTCGTGGTCGAAGAGGGGGCGCTGGCGATTCTCAAGCAGGACCGGGGCCGGCACTACCTGCTCAGTGCACTCAAGCGCGGCGACTGTGTGGGCGAGATGGCCCTGTTCGATCTGATGCCGCGCAGTGCGTCCGCACTGGCCAGCGAGGCGGCGCGCTTGCTCGAGATCAGTTCCGCGTCGCTGCTCGCGGTGGCGGAGCGCGACATGGAGCAGTTTGCGCTGATCCAGATGAATCTCGGGCGGGAGGTGACGCGCCGCCTGCGCGCTTGCGAGGCGCAACTGTTTTTGCGCGGCAGTTTCCCCGAATTCGACGTTGCCCGCTGTGCGCTGGTTGCGGCGGCGGGGGTGTCGTAGCGGGCCGGGCGGGGTGGATGGCCGTTGGGTCGCTCAGCGATACGCGGCCAGCACATCGCTGCGTGCATGCGCCAGCACATGCTTGGTGACGCTGCCGAGCAGGAGTTCTTCGGTCATGCCGGCGCCATGCTTTCCGAGTACGATCAGGTCGGTTCCAAGCTCTTCTTCCTGTTCGAGCACGCGCATCGAGGTGTCGCCGTGGATGACCGACGCCTGCCAGTCAGTGCCGCTCAGCCCGACGTCGGTGGCGAATTGGTGCAGGCGGGCGACCGCCGCCTTGCGTGCCTTGGCGCGGTGGCCGAGGATGACTTCTTCTTCCACGAAAGCGAGGCGCAGTTTGCCTTCATAGGGCAGTTCGAAGGTGTGCAACAGGGTCAGCTCCGCCCGCGGCGCGACGGCACGTGCCAGGCGCACGGCAGCGGCCGACCATGAGGAAAAATCGACTGCGACGAGCACGTTCCGGTAGGGTTCGCGTGCGGGTTGCTTGACCGCCAGAATCGGTCGGCGGACCTTGCGCAGCAGGCGCTCGGCGGTGGCACCGAGCAGCCACTGGCGCATGAAGTCGGTGCCGCGTGCGCCGAGCACGAGCAGGCTGGCGTCCAGGCGGTCGGCCTGGGTGGCGATGATGTCGAGCACCGTGCCTTCTTCCAGATGCAACCCGGCGGTGATGCCCAGCGGTTCGCCGATGTCGGTGGCCAGCTGGTCGAGCGCCTCGCGGGCCAGCTCGCGAACCCGTTCAGCCACTGCGGCGTCCTGGTCGAAGAACGTGGCCTGCAGCGCCTCAAGCGCTGTCTTCTCCAGCACATGCAGCAACTCCAGGCGGGCGCCGGTTTGATTGGCCAGCAGAGCGGCCCGTTGTGCGGCGTGCCGCGCCGGCGCCGACAGATCGGTGGTGGCAAGCACGGTATTCAGGTGGGGCATGGCGCGTCCTCCGCAGGGTTGAGTGCATCGACCAGGATCTGCGCGGTGTGATCGGCAGAGTCGAGAAACGGGTTGATGATCCGGTTCGCACCGGCAGCATGCAACGCCGCGCGATGCACCTCGTCACCCACCACGCCGATGATGGTGGCGGGCACTGCCATGGCTTGGAGTGCATGGAGCAGCCCGCGGTTCGATTCCCAGGTCGGCAGCGTGGTGACGATCCATTGCGCGGTGTTGACCGGCAGCGTGTCGAGAAACGCCGGGTCCTCGCCGTCGCCGAAGCGCACCGCGCAGCCGTGCCGGCGCAGGCGGCGCACGGTTTCGGGGTCGAAGTCGACGCCGAGTACCGGCACGCCCCGCTTGCGCAGCGAGGTGAGCAGGCGGGCGCCGTAGCGGCCGAGGCCGAAGATCACCACCTGCGGCGGCGCTTCGGACGGCCGCTGCTGCTCGACCGCCATCTCGCGGTGCGGGCGGCGACGCTCGAAGATGTCGAGCAGGGGGCCGATGCGCTCGAACAGCGGCTGCGAGTACAGGATCATGTAGGTCGACAGGGCAATGGTGACGATGCCCACGAGGGTGGTCAGGCCGAGCGCGTCGGTGCCCACATGGCCCAGCGATATGCCCATGGCCACGAAGATGATGGAGAACTCGCTGATCTGCGCTACGGTCAGCCCGGCCATGAAGCCGGTGCGCTTGCGATAGCCCATGAAGCCCATGATGGCCATCACGATCAGCGGGTTGCCGATGAGCACGAAGGCCGACAGGGCCAGCGCCGGCCACAGCTCGCCGCCGAGGGCGGAGAAGTCGAGCTTGGCGCCCAGGTCGATGAAGAAGAACAGCAGCAGGAAGTCGCGGATGCCGGTCAGGCGCGCGCCAATGGCGTCGCGAAACGGCGTGGAGGCCAGCGAGAAGCCGGCCAGGAAGGCGCCGGCCTCCTTCGAGAAGCCGGCCCACTCGCCCAGCGCCGCCAGCGCCGTGCCCCAGGCGATGGCAAAGATCAGCAGCAGCTCCTGCGAGTGCGCCATGGTGCGCACCAGCGGCGAGAGCACGAAGCGCATGAGCGCGTACAGCAGCCCGGCGGCGAGCAGCACGCGGCCCACGATGGAGGCGGCCACCAGCAGCACGCCGGCGTCGTGCTCGCCGGCGGTGCGCAGGGCGCTCATGGCCATCATGGCGAGCACCACGGCAATGTCCTGCACGATCAGGAAGCCCACCGCGATGCGCCCGTGCAGCGAGTCGAGCTCGCGCTTGTCGGAGAGCAGCTTGATGATGATGATGGTGCTCGAAAAGGTCAGCGCCACCGCCACATACAGCGCGGTGAGCCAGTCGCGCCCCATGAGCAGGATCAGCCCGAAGCCGATCACGATGGTGAAGAACAGCTGCCCCAGGCCGGTGGCCAGCGCCACCGGGCCGATATGGCGCACATGCTGCAGATCGAGCTTGAGGCCCACCAGGAACAGCAGCACCGCAATGCCCACCTGGGCGAGCAGGTCGATCTGGTCATGCGCGCGCACCAGCTCGAAGCCGGCGGGGCCCACCGCGATGCCCACCACGATGTAGGCAATCAGCACCGGCTGGCGCAGGCGCACCGCCAGCGCACCCACCGCCGCGGCGATCAGCAACAGCAGGGCCAGCTCGGCAAACGGTTCATGCATGCGCTTACTCCTGCTCATCCTCCACGCGCCGGCGGCGTCCCCGCCCGTTGCGCCGTCGCGCCAGCGTTCGCCAGCGCCAGATCAGGGTGATCAACCCGTAGGTGACCAGCCCCACCAGCGTGGCCAGGATCGCCAGCCCGATCATGAGCGGCTTGCCCATGGCGCGCAGCCGCTCCCAGATACCGGCCTCGGCGTTGATGTCGCGCGCGGTGGCGGGGTCGGCGGCGTGCTCGGGCAGGCGCTCGCCGGTTACCCAGGTGCCAAGGCGATAGGCCGCAAAGTAGACCGGTCCGAAGGTGATTGGGTTCGTTACCAGGGTGCTGGCCGCGGCGGCCGGCACATTGGCGCGCAGCACCACGGCAGCGCCGACCGACAGCGGAATTTGCGCAATCGGGATCAGCAGGCCGAAGAACACCCCCAGCGCCACGCCCATGGCCACGCCGCGACGCGACCAGTGCCACAGGCGCGGATGGCCGAGCCAGGGTGCGAGCCAGCCCAGCCAGCGATTGCCGTGGATCTGCTCGCGGGTCGGCATCTTCGACTTGAAGCGCTGAAAGAAACCCATCGATCTACATGCTGTGAATGTTCATGTGCCTCAGTATCGTCTTTTCCAGCTCGACGGCGATGAACTTGGCCGCGCCAAGGGCCAGGATCAGGCCCCAGGTCTGCACATCGAGCGCCACGGTGTGGAAGATGTGCTGCATGGGCGGGGCGTAGGTGAACAGCAGCTGGAAGCCGATCAGCAACCCGCTCATCCACAGCGCCACACGGTTGCCGGTGAGGCTCTCGAGGCGCAGCGCGCTGGCGGTGAAGTGGCGCACGTTGAACAGATACACCAGCTCGCCCACCACGAGCATGTTCACCGCCGCGGTGCGCGCCGCCTCCAGGCTGTCGCCGCGCGCCAGCACCCACTCGAAGGCGGCGAAGGTGACCCCCACCATGAGCAGGCTCACATAGGCGATGCGCGCCGCCAGCACGCGGGTCACCAGCGGCTCGCGCGGAGCGCGCGGCGGGCGCTGCATGACGCCGCGCTCGCCCGGCTCGAAGGCCAGCGCCAGGGCAAGGGTGACCGCGGTGATCATGTTCACCCACAGGATCTGGCCGGCGGTCACCGGCAGGGCCAGGCCGGCGAACACGGCGAGCAGGATCACGCCCGCCTCGCCGCCGTTGGTGGGCAGGATGAACAGCAGCGACTTCTTGATGTTGTCGAACACCACCCGCCCTTCGCGCACCGCGCGGGCGATGGTGGCGAAGTTGTCATCGGTCAGCACCAGGTCGGCCGCCTCGCGTGCGGCGTCGGTGCCCTTTTGCCCCATGGCCACGCCAATGTCGGCGGCCTTGAGCGCGGGGGCGTCGTTCACCCCGTCGCCGGTCATCGCCACCAGCTCGCCTTCGGCCTGCAGCGCGGCCACCAGGCGCAGCTTGTGCTCGGGGCTGGCGCGGGCGAACACGTCGGTGTGCTGCACGCGCTGGCGCAGGGCCGCATCGTCCAGCGCCTCGATGGCCTCGCCGGTGAGCGGCGAGCCGGCCTGCAGGCCAAGCTGGGCGCCAATGGCCGCGGCGGTGACGGCGTGGTCGCCGGTGATCATCTTCACCCGCAGGCCGGCGCGCTGGCATTGGGCCACGGCATCGACGGCCGCCTCGCGCGGCGGGTCGATCAGCCCGACCAGGCCGAGCAGGGTGAAGCGCGCCGTGATGTCGCTCATCGACAAGGCCGTGGTGCCGGCGGGCATCTCGCAGCGCGCCAGGGCCAGCACTCGCTGGCCGGCGCGGGCGGCCGCCTCCATGCGCGCATGCCATGCGGCCGGGTCCAGCGGCTTGCCGCCGGCGGTAGTGGTGCACAGCCCCAGCACCCGCTCGGGCGCGCCCTTGAGCAGCACGAAGGCATGGCCGGCGTGGTCGTGGTGCAAGGTGGCCATGTAGCGGTGGGCGGATTCGAAGGGGATCTCGTCCACCCGCGGGCAGGCGGCCGCGAGTTCCTGCGGGTTCAGGCCGGCCTTGCGCGCCAAGGTGACCAGCGCGCCCTCGGTGGGGTCGCCCACCAGCTGCCAGCCCTCGGCGCCCTGCTGCACGCGGGCGTCGTTGCACAGCAGGGCGGCACGGGCGAGCGCCACCAGCGGGGCATCGGCCGCCGGGTCGATGGCCGCATCGTCGCGGGTGAAGCCGCCTTCGGGCGCATAGCCCACGCCGCTCACGGCCAGGCTGTGCGCGGGCAGCATGACCTGCACCGCGGTCATCTCGTTGCGGGTCAGGGTGCCGGTCTTGTCGGAGCAGATCACGGTGACCGAGCCCAGCGTCTCCACCGCCGGCAAGCGGCGGATGATGGCGCGGCTGCGGGCCATGGCGCGGGTGCCAATGGCCAGCACAATGGTGACGATGGCCGGCAGCCCCTCGGGGATCGCCGCCACCGCCAGCCCCACCACGGCCAGGAAGATGTCGAGCATCGGCATCTGCCGCACGCCGTAGCCGTAGGCAAAGGTGAGCGCGCCCACGGCGAGGATGAACAGCGTGATCTGGCGGGCAAACTGGTCGAGCCGGCGGGTCAGCGGCGTGGCCAGCACGCCGAGCGCGCCCACCAGGGTGCCGATGCGGCCAATTTCGGTGGCTGTGCCGGTAGCCACCACCACACCACGCGCCTGGCCATAGCCCACCGTGGTGCCCGAGTAGGCCATGGCGCGGCGGTCGCCGATCATGGCGCCTTCGGGCACGGGCTCGGCGCTCTTGTCCACCGGCAGCGATTCGCCGGTGAGCGCGGCCTCGCCCACGCGCAGGTTCTTGACCCGCAGCAGGCGCAGATCGGCCGGCACCCGCGCGCCCGATTCGAGCAGCACGATATCGCCGGGCACCAGATCGGCGGCGTCCACCTCGTGGCGCTCGCCGTCGCGCACCACCGTGGCGTGGCTGGCGAGCATGGCGCGCACCGCCTCCAGCGCCTTCTCCGCCTTGCCCTCCTGCACAAAGCCGATGAGCGCGTTGATGATCACCACGCCGACGATGACCCCGGCGTCTACATAGTCGCGCAGCGCAAAGGTGATGGCGCCGGCCGCCAGCAGCACGTAGATGAGCGGGTTGTGGAACTGCAGCGCAAAGCGCAGCCACGGCCCGCGCCGGCGCGGCGGCGGCAGCGCATTGGGGCCGAAGCGCGCCCGCCGCGCCGCAATCTCGGCCGCGGGCAGGCCGCGCACGGCATCGGTCTGCAGTTCGTCCACCACCGCCTCACCCGGCAGGGCATGCCAGGCAGGAGTGGCGTGGGCGGGAAACGGGGCGTCGGCTCTCATGGCGTCCTCGCTCGGTCGGCGCGGGGTTGGAAGGTGTCCATTTCACGCTAGCGCAGCCGCAGGTCGTGTGGATTGCGCTGGATCAGGTCGCATCGCGCTTCCTTCGTCCGCGGCGTGGGCCATTTGTTCCCGCCGTGTCGTCAGATATAAATGGAATAAGGAGATAACCCGTTATTCATTCCCGTTCTTTGTGCGCCGCGCTATCGTCGCAGCCGTCCTGTCACCGTTCCCGGAAGTGCGTCTCGCCATGGCCCTGCCCGAATCCACCCATGCACTCGTTGTTGGTGCCGTCCTGGTCGGGCTGTTCATCACCTTCGTGCGCGAGTGGCTCAAGCCCGACGTGGCGGTGATGGCCGCGGTGGCGGTGCTGCTGGCGCTCGGCCTGCTCGAGGCCAAACAGGTGCTCGGCGTGTTCGGCAACAGCGCGCCCATCACCATCGCCTGCCTGTTCATCATCAGCGGCGCGCTGAGCCGCACCGGCTGTGTGGACCGCCTCGGCGAGTGGCTGGGCCACCACGCCGGCCACAGCGAAGCGCGCCTGCTGCTGGCCATGCTGCTGATCGGGGTGCTGGTCTCGCCCTTCATCAACAACACGCCCATCGTGATGGTGATGATTCCGGCGGTGATCGCGCTGTCGAGCCGCGCCGGCATCGCCCCCTCGCGCCTGCTCATCCCGCTGTCGTACGCCACCATCCTCGGCGGCCTGCTGACCATGGTGGGCACCTCCACCAACATCCTGGTCGACGGCGTGGCGCGCGAGTACGGCCTGGCGCCCTTCGGCATGTTCGAAATCACCACCCCGGCCCTGCTCATGGCGCTGCTCGGCTGCGCCTTCATGCTGGTGTTCGCGCGGCGCGTGCTGCCAGCGCGCGAGACGCTCACCCAGCAGTTCTCGGGCAGCGGCGACCGCCTGTTCATGACCGAACTGTTCGTGCCGGCCGACTCGCGCCTGGCCGGGCGCAGCCTGCGCGAAGCCCGCCTCGCCAACGGCGACATCCAGGTGCTGACCCTGTTCCGCGGCGACGTGGAGCTGGCCGCCCCGCCGGCCGACACCCGCCTGCAGGCCGGCGACCGCCTGGTGGTGCACAGCCGCAGCGAGCACATGGTGAGCCTGCACAGCACCGACCTGGTCGGCCTCTCCGCCCGAGCCGGCGACACCCACGACCTGGAAACCCTGCGCCGCCGCGACGTGGTGGTGGTGGAAACCATCGTGGGCCAGACCTCGCGCTATGTGCAGCGCCCCATCCGCGACCTCGACCTCGCCGCGCGCTACGGCATCCACCTGGTGGGGGTGCACCGGCGCAACGCCTCCATCCAGGCCATCGGCGACGACTTCCAGCTGCAGTTTGGCGACGTGCTGCTGGTCGAAGGCACGCCCGCGCAGATCAAGCGCTTCTGCGACAACGGCGACCTGTTCGCGCTGACCGAAGCGCGCAGCACCACCCACCGCCACGCCCGCGCCCCCATCGCGCTGGCCACCATCACCGGCGTCATGCTGCTCGCCGCGCTCAAGGTCATGCCCATCGAGGCGCTGGCCATGATCGGCGCCGCCGTGGTGCTCGTCACCGGCTGCATCCGCCCCGACGAAGCCTATAAGGCCATCGAATGGCCGATCCTGATGCTCATTTTCGGCATGCTGGCGATCAGCATCGCCATGCGCGAATCCGGCCTGGCCGACCTCATGGCCGGCGCGCTGGTCACCGTGGGGGCCGACCTGTCACCGTGGATGATGCTCTCGCTGGTCATCCTCGCCACCTCCATCGCCACCGAGTTTCTCAGCAACAACGCCGTCGCCGTGCTGTTCACCCCGGTGGTGATCGGCGTCGCCCAGCAACTCGGCGTCGACCCGCGCCCCTTCGTGGTCGGCATCATGTTCGCCGCCAGCTGCAGCTTCGCCACCCCTATCGGCTACCAGACCAACACCCTGGTCTACACCGCCGGCAACTACCGCTTCACCGACTTCGCCCGCCTCGGCATCCCGATGAACCTCATCACCTGGCTCGCCGCGAGTGTGCTGATTCCGCTGTTCTGGCCGTTGTAGGGCGGGCGGCGGGCGCAACCACGCTGCCCCGCGTAGCCCGGCCGCGGGCCGCAGGCCCAACGCCGGGAACGGTGCCCCGGAGCGTCCCACCCCACCGCCTTGGCGCATCTCGCCCAAGGCCCTAAGCGAACGCGGGCGGGCCGGCCGACTGCATCCGAGACAGATGCGGCAAGAACCCCTCGAACCCGATACGAAACCATGCATTTCGGGAGTATGCTTACGTGCTGCCGGGTCAGACCCGCGTGAAGTCAGAGTTCAGGACGTGTCCGATTGTTGGCAATGCAAAATGTTGGCTTTCAAGATCTGCCCCCCGATACCTGCCCAGGATTAATTGGCGCAGCCTAATGGACAGGACGCTGTCGACTTCTTCTATTTAGAAATAGTGGACTCGACATATCGAACGATTTTGGTGAACGCAAGTGACTAAAGCACAGCAGCATTCGATTTTGCTACCTTCCAAGCAAAATCCATTGCTGTATAGCGTTCCGATTTGCTTCTCAGCTTTTGCCATTCTTGCAACCAGAGATTTTACCGGCATTCTAGTCGCCTCTTTTCCGCTCGGCGCGTTGGCTGCCTGGTGGCTTTTTCGTGTTCACTACGTAACGATTTCATTTGAATCGAAGGAAGCCACGTTTTTCTATTCTGCGTTAAATCCTTTTCGAAAATCAAAAGTTATTTCTCTGGCAAATTTCTCGCGCGTCTACGCCACTCCGTTTTACAAGAACGGCGGGTGGTCTATTCACGTAAGTGGTCCAAGAGGGCAGCATCTTTTGCTTACTCAAATTCCGGAACCCCTTTCCGGCTCGTCCACCGACGAGAATGTTCGCCGTCTGTGCACTCAAATTGCATCGGGGTTGAATATTAAAGATGGCGGTGGAGCATGAGCGAGGAAAAAAATTTCTTTTCTACGTACATCCGAGATCAGGTCTTGAAATACGACCAGTTCATCCACAGCACAACGCTCATGTCCTCAAACAATCTCCGCCCCACCCGAACAAGAGGCGATGCGGAATGTTGTATTTCAAGACCTGAATTCAAGCTCTTTGCTCTTTGCAAGCTCTTTGCGCTCTTGTCAAGAATGCGCACACCATCTCTAGACAAATAGAATGAATCGTTTATTAAACAAGGAAGGCAGATGTATAAAACCACACACAAGAAGAACAGGCTCCTCGCCATATTAATTACGTCGATTCTTTGGATTTTCTCTAACCCAGCATCATCGAGCGTAATTTATGACGAGGCGGTTTCTGGTGATTTAATGAAGTACTACCCGCCAAATGCGCTCAGCGCGACACTGGAGCTTCAACCTGGAGCCAACACAGTTCTAGGCCACTCCTCTTACATTCGCTCATGGATTGACAGCGACCCGTTTTTTATCGTTCTTAATCAGGGTCTCGTTCTAAAAAAAGTCTCCTACAGAGTTACGGATGCCAACTACGTAGACGCTAGCCAGGTAAGGACACTAGTTTCACTTATGACTGACTACTATGGATACTTTCTTGGAGAGAACACCATTGCATACGACTGGGTCGATATTACGACAGGAAACTCTATTGATCTATTCTTATCGGCCCTTCCGACATCAGAATCAACAGTTTTTGCCTTTGCTCAGCAAGGATTTAGCAGAAACAGCTCCACAGGTGGCGCGAGCTGGAACTATTCAATTGATTTTGAAGTATCAGAGGCGCCTCTTGAGATACCTGAGGGAGAAACGCTTTCATTGCTGATCTCTGGTTTCATTGCTCTTGCATGTGTGGGGCGACGTCGTACAGGAAATAGCGAGCGTAGCGCAGACAAGCCCCGACCCCGGATACAATAGGCACTTCAATGGAAAACGGTCAATACAAAACGGAACCTAAATACATTACCAGCTCAGATGGACTACTAACCATCGAGTTGGAGCCTATTAAGCGTTTGTTTGAAACCGACCCATCTAAAGTTCAAGAAATTGTTGCCTCTCAGATTCAGTTATTAACAATCTACCACAACGTCGTTCTGGACCAGGCAACAAGGAGCTTTCGCTGGGCGTTAGCTGCAGCCATTGGTGGCTTCGGGTTTTTTCTGGTTTCCGTAATTTTTTTAGTGGCTCAACAGGATCAAAATATAGCGGTCGTAAGCTTGATTTGTGGATCGCTTATAGAGGTAATTGCTGGCATCAACTTCTATCTTTATGGAAAAACAGCTATCCAGTTGTCTGATTTTCAAAACCGATTGGATAGGACGCAGCGGTTCCTGTTGGCAAACAGCGTATGTGAAGGGCTGAATGGGGATGCAAAACAGAAGTCTAGAAGTGAACTGGTCAGAGCAATTGCAGGGATCGACAGCACAATTGACAGCGAAGGCTCTTTGGAGCATGCGTCCGAATAGATTTTGATGTCCTCCCAGGAAGCGTAGCCCGGACAAGGCCCACCGGGCCGCCTCCGGGATTCATCGGTTGATCGATCGCTCACCCCGGATTGCGCTCGCCCCATCCGGGCTACGCATCGCATGCTGGCGCCACCAAAGGCCCGAGCGCTGGTTTCGGCCAAACGGCATCCATCAGGCCATCCAACGCCATTTTCTCCCGTCGGCACACGTAGGGTGGCTTGCCACCCACCCTACGTGACTTCCGACCGGCACCGCTTGGTGGGCGGCAAGCCGCCCACCCTACGCCCCGCGTCGTCCGCGCCAGACTGACCTCACCGCTTCCCCCCCAACCCCGCCACCGCCTGCTTGATCGCCGCATCGACCGCCTTCTGCCGATCGCCCAGCCCAGCCGCCCGCGCGTCCAGCGCCTTGGCGGCTTCGTCGGCCACGGCGCGGTAGGCGGGGGCGTCGGCGAGGGCTTTGCGCAGTTCGCCGCTCTTGAGCACGGCCAGTTGTTCCTTGCCCTCTTTCTGCACGGCCTTGAAGCGCTCGCCCAGGTGGCTGCCGTAGGCGGAGACGGCGTCGGCCAGGTTGCGGGCGATTTGCACGTCGGGGTTTTCGAGGCTGCGGTTGGTTTTGGCGCGCAGTTCGGGCAGTTCGGGCACGCGCAGGATGGCGCCCTGGGGCACGGTGGCCAGTTCGCGTAGCTGGGGGTTTTCCTTGATGAGCGCGGCTTCGGCCTTTTCACGCTGTTTGGGCGTGAGTTTGACGAAGAGTTTGTCGGCAATGGCGGCGACGGTTTTTTCGCCGCGAAAGGTTGCGATGGGCATGGGGGCGCTCCTTACATTCCGATGATGTTGGTCAGGCTCATGTCGGCGGGCACGGGCGCGCCGCTCTGCACGCGGATGTTGCCGGTGCTGGTGTTGCCCATGACGATGGCGAGCTTTTGCTGCGGGTGCAGGTGCAGGGTGTCGAGGTCGCCCAGGGCGATGAGCCGGTTGTTGCTCACATTGAGGGTGCGCCCGCCGAACTCGCCGAGCAGCGGTTCCTTGCCACCATCGCCGGCGGTCTGGCAGTGGTTGTCGGCAAACAACAGGCTGTCGACCGCGCCGCACTGGTTGAGCGGCACGCCGGTGGCCTGGCCGCGCAGCTGGTTGCCGCGGATGGACACCGCGGCCGGGCGCAGCAGCACGGCAAAGGCGCGGCTGGCGGTGAGCAGGTAGGCGGACTCGGCGGCGGCAAAGTAGCCGGCGGCCACGAAGCCGGGCACCGCGCCGGCCGGCTCGGGGGCAATGTTGATGGCCCGCCATTCGATCACGATGGGGTTCTGCCCGGCTTCGCCGATGCGCTCGACGCTGTTGTCGTCGATGGCTGTGCGGTCGAAGGGCGGCAGCACGCGGATGGCGGCCACCGGGGCGCTGATGCGATCCGGACCGATACCGAAGAAGCGGTTGCCGGCAATGCGCACCTGCCCCACGGCGGCGCAGCGCAGGGCGTCGATGCCGGGGCTGGTGAGCGCCGAGCGGGCCACCTGGGCGATGACGTTGTCGAGCACGTCGCCGCGCTCGACGCGGATGAGCTGCACCGCCACGAAGGCGGCGTTGTCGTTGCCCAGCGCTTCGCCCAGGTGCTGACACTGGTTGCCGGCCAGGCGCAGCAGGCCGGCGCCGGCGCCCTCGCCCATGAGCAGCGCGCCGAGGCCGATGTGCTCGATCTGGTTGTCGGTGATGATCGCCTCGTCCACCTGCTGGGTGAGGAGCATGGCGTGGCCGCGCAGGCCGCTCAGGCGGTTGGCGGCAATGCGCACCCGGTCGATGGCGACCGGGTCCAGCCCTTCTTCGAGCACGATGCCGTGGCCGCTGCGCTCGCCAATGCCGGTGATCTCGTTGCGCTCCACGGTGAGGCCATCGACCCCGGCGCGCACGCCGTCACCGGCGGTATAGATCACGTTGTCGGCCACCGCAAAGCTCGAACCCGGCAGCACCGCGCCGGTGGCGACCACGGCGGCCTGGTTGCCGTTGAGCAGGAAGTTGCCCTCGATGCGCGTGCTGGCGTAGTGCAGGCTGGTGGTGTCGAAGCTCACCGCGCGCTGGCTGCAGAAGCACAGGTTGCGCGCCATGCGCAGCTCGCCGGTGAGCACGTAGTTGCTATCGCCCCCCGGCACGGCGGCCACGCCGCGCTCGGCCACGATGGCGCAGTCGCTGATGCTCACGCCGAGCATGTTGCCGGCCAGGCCAATGCCCACACTCGTGCCGTCGCCCACCGCCAGCCCGAGCACGGTAAGGTGCTCGGCGCGCAGGTCGGTCACGCCGCGCGCGGCGATCATGGCGGTGCTGCCGGCGCCGCGGGCCGAGCCGATCACGCTCAGGTTCTGCAGCGCCACGCCGGTGCTGTTGCGGATGTCGAACACGCTGCCCGGCTCGGCGCCAACCAGCAACGTGGCCCAGCCCTGCCCGCGAAACCGCAGCGAGCGCGCGCCGTCGACCACCAGCGGCGCGCCGATGCTGTAGTTGCCAATGCCCAGGCAGATGGTGCCGCCCTCGTCCTTGATGCTGTCGATGGCCTGCTGGATGGTGGCGGTGCCGTTGTTGTGGTGCTCGGCGCTCACGCACACCGTGCAGTCGCAGCCCTCGCCCTCGGCAATGGGCGGCCACAGGGTGCGGCAGTCGGTCTCGCCATCGGGGAAGTTCACGATGGCCAGGCGCGCATAGTGGTGGTGGATGCCCAGCGGCGGGGCGTTGGTGAGTGTTTCCACGCTGGCGTCGGCCGTGCGCGCGGCGAACACCCAGTAGTCGCCCGTATGGAACTCGCCGCCGGCCGGATCGAGGCTGAAGTCCACCAGGATGCCGTGCTCCAGAAACAGCCGCGTGGTGCCGCCGGGGATGGGGATCTCGCCGGTGGTGCTGGTGTCGAGGTTGGTGGCCACGGTGCCGTTCTCGCGCCGCACCTGGCCGGACTGGTCCCAGCGGCGCACGCGGGTGTTGCGCGCGGCTTGCGTGGCCTGCTGCGCATCGGTGGGGAACAGGCCGGCCGGCAGCGCGATGTCGAAGCTCAGCGTGCGGGCGGTGTCGTCCACCCCGCCGGCCACGCGGATGCGGCGCAGCTCGCCGGGCAGGCCGTGCAGCTCGCGGTGGTCGTCGGTCACTTCCACCCAGTCGCCGTCATGGAAGCGCAGCACGTCGTCGCGCCCGACGGATTCAACCGTGATGCGGTTGCGCGCCGGGTTGATGTGGGTCACCCGCGAGGCCACCGTGGCGTTGTCGCGCGACCACTTGAAGGTGGCCGTGCCGATCGGCCCGCCGGTGTGCACCTCCACCCGGTAGGTCTGGTTCTCCAGCCCGCGATAACCGGCGGCGGGCGGCACCTGGCAGGGGTTGGGCGCAAAGGCGGGGTCGCCGGTGTCGGTGCTCAGGCGGCCGGCCGAGGGCGCGGTGGCGGCCTGCCAGCCGTTAACGTCGGCGTCGTCGGTGGCGCAGGTGGCGTTGCCCACGTTGGGCAGCACCTTGACCTGCCACACCGTTTGCAGCCGGCCGGTGGTGTCCACGCCCGCGGCGGGCTCGATGAGGCCGGGGTCGATGATGGCGCTGATGTCGCGCTGCCACACATCCACATACACCAGGTGCGGGCCGCCGGCCGGCAGGGCTGGCGGGTTGGGGTAGTAGGGCTGGGCGGTGTAGGCCAGCGGCGTGGTGCCGGTCAGTTCGGCCAGGCGCGGGTCCCAGGCGTCGGGCGTGCCGCCGTGGTTCTCGGCCAGCAGGCCGTCCACATAGATGCGGCCGGGGCCGATGCTGAGCGCCCCGCCGGCGGCCTCGATGCGGAAGCCGTCGGGCGTGATGCGCGGCACCACGTTGCCGCCGAAGGTGTCCAGCGTGCCGGCCTGCAGGCGGCGGCCGAGCTGGGCGACCCATTCATTCCACTCGGCGTCCAGCTGCACCCGGCCCTGCTGCACCACCAGTCCGAAAAAGTCCTTGCGGGCGTCGAAGCGGATACGGCTCAGGTCGAAACTCATGATGTGGACTCCCTCAAGATTCGTAGAAGATGCCGGCGCGCAGCCCCACCCGCAGGTATTCCGCGAGGCGGATGCGCAGGTTGGTTTCGCGCTGGGCACCGAAGAGGTGATGGAAGACGCCCATTTCGCTCTCGTCGTCGGCGCCGCGCAGCACCTCGACCGGCGTGGCCGTGGTGAGCTGGCCGTAGGCCGGCGTGCCGTAGCGCAGGGACGTGAAGCGCGGGGCGATGTGGCGGGCGCTCTGGGCGGAATCGGGCTGGCAGCGGTGGCGCGCCGGCACGATGGATTCAAACGGCAACCACGAGAAGCGCACGCAGCCCACCTGCTTGCGCGCGGCGCGCACCGGCGCAACGCCGGGGGCGGCCGAGGCGAGCAGGATGCTGTTGGAAATCAGCCCGACCTCGGCGGTATGCACGGTGCCCACCACCGTGCAGGCGACCAGCGACAGCACCGCGCCGGGCGCCGCGCCATCCATGGCCGCAAAGGCCACGCCCTCGCGCGTGGTGGCGTCGATGAGGCTGTCGGTGGCGCGCAGGGTGCTGCGCTCGTGGCTGCGGATGCCGCCGACGATGCAGCGGTCGATCTCGGTCTCCAGCCCGGCGATGGCCAGTTGCAGGCTGGGCGCGCTCGGCTGGGTGGGGCTGCCGTCGGCGTTCAGCGCGATGCCGGGCACCAGGGTGCAGTGGATGAGGTTGAGCCGGGCCAGCGCGTTGCCGGCGGCATCGGGCACGGCCAGCGGCGCGCCAGTGATGAGCAGGCCGTTGAGCGTGCACGCGCTGTTGGCGGCGCCGCTGACGGTGAGCCCGCCCAGTTCGAGCACCGGCCGGCGGCCGTTGGCCGCGCGGATCTCGACCGCACCATCGGCCACCACGTTGATCGTCAGCGTTTCGCTGTAGCGGCTGCTGTCGGTGATCTCGACCACGCCGTCGCCGGCCAGCGCGGTGAGCGCGGCGGCGAGCGTGGGGTGGTCGTCGGGCACGCGCAGCACGGTGACGCTGGCGGGCGGCACCGGCAGGGTGTCGCCGCGCTCGTACTCGCCCCCGCCAAGCGCGGCCGAAAAACCTTCGCGCCAGGTCAGGCGCACGTCGGCCGGGTCGGGCGCGTCGGCAGGCAGGGCGATGCGCCCGAGCACCGGGTCAATCGAATAGAAGCCGTTGGGCGGCGGGGTGTGCGCCCAGCTGGCGGCCTCGTCGCCGAGGTGGCAGATGCGGATGCGGTCGCGCTCGATGAGCGTGCCGTTCACCCGCAGGATCAGCGCCGGGTCGGGGTTGTCCAGCGGCGCGCCGGCGCTGGCGCGCTCACCGTAGTGGCGGGCCAGGTGGGTGGCGAGGCGGCGGCGCGACAGCGGCCAGGGCACGTTGTCCGGCTCGGCCAGGTGGGTGATGTCGTCCTCGGCCAGCGGGCGGTTGTAGAGCGGCAGGTCGTGGCCGAGGGGGCTGGCGCGGTAGCGGCGCACGCCGGCGCGGGTGGCGGGCGATTCGCGGTGCGGCCAGGCCTGGATGCGCCACAGGTGCAGGCCGATGTTGGGAATGTTGTGCCGCCCGCGGCCGGACTCGATGCGCCGCACGTCCACCGTGCGGTTGGCGGTCTCGAAGGCGGTGCCGATCCATTCGAGCGGCTCGGCGCGGCGCAGATCGGGGGTGTGCAGGTTGGCCGGACGCAGATGATTCATGTACTGCGTGGTGCACAGGCGCTGGAAGTATTCGACCGCGCGGGCGTCCCAGCCGGTGACGTCGCGCGCGAGCTGTTCGAGCACCAGCGCCGTGCCCTTGCGTCGGCGCAGGGCGATGGTGTGGGCCACCTCGGCGCGCGCGCTGGCCGCCTCGGGCGCGGCCTGGTGCAGGCTGCGGTAGCCGATCAGGTCGCCGATGTAGGGCACCACCCAGTCGGCGCAGGTCTCGATGAAGAGGTCGTCGTAGAGCTGTTCCAGGCTCTCGTCGGCCACCGCCAGCTGCTCGGCGAGCACGCCGATGAGTTCTTCGAGCGGGCCGCGGTCCAGCCCCTCGGCAGCGGCCTGCTCGGCATCGCGGATGCGGTGGATGGCCGGCAGCAGCGCGAACAGTTTTTGCGCATCGGCACTCACGGCAGCACCTCCAGTTCGATCGGGTCGGCGGCGAGGGTGAGCAGCTCGGCGGCCGGCGGCACGGCGGTGAGCGAAGCCACCGGCAGCGCGGCGAACAGGCGCGGCACCACCACGGTGGGGCTCTGGCCGACGCGGTACAGGCGGGTCACGTGCACCGCGATCACGCCGGCCACGTCCTGCGCCACGGCGGCCACTTCGTCGATGGATACGGTCTGGCCGAAGGCGCGGCGGGCAAAGCTGAAGGCGGTGCGTAGCGCGGCATCGACCGCCACCAGCACGGCGTCGGGCGCGAAGGCGGCGTCCACCTTGACCGACAACCGACAGCGGAAGCGCGCGTCGCGGTAGTTGAGCAGGCGCAGCGGCACCAGCGGGTCGCCGTAGGTGGCCAGCGCCTTGCGCAGGTTGATGTAGGTGTCGCTGCTCTCGGGCACCGGCGCGCCGTCGATGCCGGCGATGCTCAGCAACACCCCGCGCGCCGGCCCGGCCGGAATCCACAGCGCGTGGGCCTTGTCGATGCCGGCAAAGGCGCGGGCGAAGTTGGCGTAGTCGTCGATGGACACCGCGCGGTCGAGGGTGAGCACGGTGAGCGGGGCGTTGTCGCGGGCGCGGGCGAGGGTTTCGGCATCTTCGCCACCGGTGGCCGGCGCCGGGTTGGTGGCGCCGGTGACGCCCAGCGGGCGGCTCAGCAGGGTGGTGAGCTTGCCGGCGGCGAGGTTGCCGGCCACGCCCAGGCCCTTGCGGTAGCGCACCCGCAGGTTGGTGCTGCCGCTGGGCAGGCGCGCGCCCTCGGCGCCGTCGCCGAAGAGCACCGTGGTGCGGGCGTCGTCGTCCTGCAGGGTTTCGAATACCCGCGCGTCGGGCGCGGCGCCATGCAGGGTCGGCACCTCGGCCCACAACACGTCATTGACCCGCAGTTGCAGCGTGCTGGCGCGGCCGCTGGCGGTGTTGGCGCTCACGAAGGTGAGCGGCGCCTGGCCCAGCACGAAGCGCTGGTTGGCCTGCGCGCCGTCGCCATCGCCGAGGATGGCCTCCACGGTTTCGCCATGCGTGGCGGGGGCCACGTTGGCGTTGATGCGCAGCGCGGCGCGCGCATACACCTGTGCCAGCGGCGCGGCGAGCTTGAGGTGGGTGTGGTCGCGGTCGAGCACGATGGGGTCGTTGGCGGTGGCGATGAAGGCGATCTCGCTCACCAGCGGGTCGTCCTTGCGGCTGGCGGTCAGACGCAGCTCGCTGCCCTTGGCGGTGAGCGTGCCGGTGCGCCCGTCGCGGTCTTCGAGCGCCAGGCGCAGCACCACGCCGGCCTTGCCCAGTTGCGCGGCAAAGCTATCGGCGCTGAGGGCCACCGGCGTGCTGCCGAACAGGCGCACCGCCGGCGCGCGCATGAACAGCTCGTCGCCCTCGGCCAGCGCCACGCTGCCGCCACCCTCCACGTTCAGCGACAGCCCCACCGCGCGCGGCGCGATGGCGATGCGCTGGCGCGGGCCGGACAGCGCAATCGGCTGACCGGGCAGCAAGTCGGCAATCCGCTGGCCGAGTGTGATCGCCTCGCCATACACCGGATGAAAGATCGGCGTATCGACCGTGGCCAGCCGCTCGCTTTGCGCCAGCACCAGCGTGCGGCGCAGCGGAAAGCGGCTGGCGGTGAGGTTTTCGGTGGTGTCCGGCGTCACCCGCGTGACCTTGCTGGAGATGGCGAAGGCGTTGCGGCTGCGGTGGATGACCTTGCTCGCGCGGTACAGCTCGGTGTAGCCGGGCAAGGCGGCGCTGCCCAGGCTCGGCTCGTTGGAGACCAGCGCGATCCAGCTGCCGGCGGTGATCTTGGCGTTGTCGGTATCGAGGTCGAGCGCTGAGGTGTCGAGGGCGAAGTTGTTCCACTGCCAGCTGTTCGGATTGGTGGTTTTATCGATCAGCGTGGCGACATTGGAGTCGTCATTGCCCATCAGGTTGGGGTCGGGCGCGTTGTGGCCGAACAGCGCGGTGCGCTGACGCAGGGCATGCACCTGCACGCCGAGGCTGCTCGGGCTCATGGCCGGGAAAGCGCTGCCCAGCGGGTGGTCCCAGCGCACGCGGGTGCGGGCATTGGCGTTGTCGGGGGTGACGCTGGCGAGCACGCGCACATCCCAGCGCTCGCTGCCGGGGTCGCTCATGCGCTCGCTGCCGACGATGAGGATCGCATCGCCCGGCTGCAGGCCGGTGGCCAGGCCATCGAGCCACAGTTCGGTGTCGCCGGACTTGGGCAGCCAGCGCACCCGGGTCTGCACCGGGATGGCGTTCCACTCGGCGCGGGCGGGCGTGGGCGCCACGGTCTCGAAGCTCTGTGCCTGTTCGTCCTGCCCCGGCACGCTTTGCACGCGGGTGCCGACCGGTATCACGATGGGCTCGGCCGGCGCGCCGGGAATGGTCTGCAGCGTGAAGGCCAGATGCGTGCCGGCGGCCACGCCGGGGGCCAGCTCGTAGCCGATCAGCCGCGCCATCTCGCGCACCGACAGGCGCTCGGTGGCGGTGCGCAGGTAGTGCTCGTTGGCGAAGCGCTCGGTGTAGAAGCTGAGCACGTCGAGCGAGGTGGCCAGCGCGTCGGTGATGGCGAGCGTGAAGTCGCTGGCCTCGCGCGTGGTGAGCGCGGCCAGCGCGGGGCGGTCGGCGCTGGAGAGGCGGGCGCGCATGGATTCGACGAAGTCGCCATGCCGGCCGATGCGGTAGGCGATCTGCGACAGGCCCGGCGGGTTGCTGATGCGCGCCGGGGTGACGGCGTCGATGCCGGCGCAGCAATCACAATCGGTTTTCGGGGACACGCGGGCGGTGCTCATCATTTGCCTCCGTGCAGTTCAAGGCGCAGCACGCCGTGCTCGGGAAAGTTCGGGTCGTTGTCGAGCCGCGCGATCTCCAGCCGGCCCAGCGGCATGAAGCCGTCGGCCAGCGGCGTCGG
>JAGRFQ010000080.1:18649-23072 GCA_020445945.1 Rhodocyclaceae bacterium | reverse complement strand
CTGCAGGTGCTCGACGACGGCCGCATGACCGACGGTCAGGGGCGCACGGTGGACTTCAAGAACACCGTGATCGTGATGACCTCCAATCTCGGCAGCCAGATGATCCAGCAGATGGCGGGCGACGACTATGGCGTGATCAAGCTCGCCGTGATGGCCGAAGTGAAGACCTACTTCCGGCCGGAGTTCATCAACCGCATCGACGAGGTGGTGGTGTTCCACAGCCTGGATGAAAAGCACATCGCCAACATCGCGCGCATCCAGCTGCAGAATCTGGAGCGACGCCTCGCCCGCCTGGAGATGGGGCTCGACGTCACCGAAGCGGCACTGGCCAGCGTCGCCGACGCCGGCTTCGACCCGGTGTTTGGCGCACGGCCGCTCAAGCGGGCGATCCAGGAGCGCATCGAAAACCCGCTGGCCAAGGCGATTCTGGAAGGCGCGTTTGCAGCCAAGGACGTAATCCGGGTCGATGCCGAGGGCGGCAAGATGGTGTTCGGGAAGGCGGGCAGCCGCTGACCGAAGCGGGCGACTGCCCGGCAGCACGCGCGGAGCCCGGTCCGGGCTCCGTTTTCTTTTTTTTTTTGCGGTCTCAGGCCCAGTTGGGCGCCTTCTCCGGGATCACGCCGTCGCGCCCCGAGTATTGCGCCAGCGAGCCCTGCTTTGCCTGAATCACGATGTAGACCAGCGGAGTGTTTGCGGTGTTGCGCCAAGTGCGTTCTGCCGCCGGGCTCACGCGCACAATGCTGCCTTCCTTTACCGGCAGGATTTCACCGTCGATCTGCAGTTGCCCCTGCCCCTGGATGAAGATGTAGACCTCTTCGTTTTGCTGGTGAAAGTGATAGAAAGGGACCGCGCCGCCCGGTGGCATGGCGTTGATCGAGACTTCGCAGCCGGTAAGACCCAGGATGTCCTTGATGAAGAGTTTCCCCGGAATCTCCAGGCCGGGCAGCGTGACGTTGTAGTCGGGCCAGCGCTGGATCGGTCCGGCGTCGAGTTGGGTGAAATGTGTGCCGGTTGTGGTGGCGAGTTGCGTCATGAGAAGCTCCTTTTGAGCGATAAGTTACCTATCAGTAGGTAGATTGGTGGGTTAAAAAAAGTGGCCTCAAAGGCGAGGCCTGCGGAATGTTCAGATCAGTACCAGTGGCTGAGCAGACCGTCGACGGTGTGGTCGAAAAATTCGACCGATCCGGCGCTGCGCGAGACCACGAGCGCCCCCTGAAGCGCTGCGATGAGCGTGCACGCGTGTTGGTCGATGGCGCCGACCAGCTGCAATTCGCCGCGCGATGTTCCTTCCGTCAATACCTTGATCAGCCATTGGCGCTGGACATCGAAGAAGCGACGCAGCAGCGGGAGAATCTGCGCGTCCAGCGTCAGCGCTTCGGCGGACAGCATGCCGCCGAGGCAGATCCGCTCGCTGTCGAGGGTATGGCGATAGAGTGCGGTATAGGCCTTGAGCTTGTCGATGGTGGTGTTTTGGTGTTCGCTCACGCTTGCCAGATAGGTTTCGAGCTGCTCGGTATAGTGCGCCATCAGGCGCGCGACCAGATCGGCCTTGGTCGGGAAGTGATGGTGCAGGCTCGGCTTGGAGACCCCGACCTCCCGGGCAATGTCCGCATAGCTGAAACCGTTGACCCCGCGCGTCTGGATCAGGCGCTGAGCGATGGCGAGAATCTTTTCCTTCATGTCCATGCGGCGCACTCTAACCTACTGGTAGGTAGGCTGTCAACGGGCGTTGCTGCCGGCATCACGGCGCGGCTTGCGTGGCCACGGGCTTGGGTCTAGCCTGATCGCAGACGCATTTTCGGGTTCCGCAATGCATGCGATGGTGATGGTCAAATACGATGATGGCGACGCGTTCGATGGCCTCTACGGGCGGGAGCGAAGCGGCGGCGACGCCGGATGGATCACCGGTTACTTGTTCGCCGGCCCCGCGGCTGGTGGCGGGGGCGCTGGTGATCCCGCCCTTTCAGGTGAGTTTTCTGGGCCAGGATTTCGTCCATTGGGAGGAGATGCGGATCGAGCTGGCGGAGCTGGCGCCGGACCGCTACCGGATCGTGGTGGTGCAGAACTTCTGGACCGAGGATCCGAATCCTGATCTGTCGCAGTGCCTGGCCGGCATCTTCCTGTCGCGGCGGCGGCGCGATGGGGCATGGGAGGCGGCCGAGAACTGGCCGGTAGAGTGTCGCACCGTGGCGCATATCGGCATGCTCGATCTGCGCCGCCCGGCGCATCCGCGGCTCGTCGTGACGCGCCCATGCTGACCAACGCCACGCGCCGCGACTTCGACGTCATCGAGATCACCAACGAGATGCCCACCCATCGCATGGGCGGGGTGGGCACGGTGATGGAGGGTTTGATGAGCGGGCTGCCCGCCGAGGGCCTGCGGCCGCTGTGGTTTGTGACCGACCACGCGTACCGGCCGGCGCAGGTGGAGGCTTTGCTGGCGCGCTTTCCCGACGTGGCCGTGGGGCCGGCGGAGGCGCTGGACGCGTTTTCTGCGCCGCTGCTGCACGTGCACAGCTACCAGCAGAACCCGGCGCTGCACGCCGCGCTGCGCCGGCGCCCCGCGGTGTACACGGTGCATTCGCTGCTGGCCTTCGAGGCGTCCTCCAACGGCGTCAGCCTCGATGCGGCGGTGCGCGGGCAGGAGGAGATGATTGCTTCGGCGCGCTGTGTGGTGTTGCTCTCCGAGGCGGAACGCCGCAAATATCATGCGCTGGGCTATGCGGCGCTCAACCCGCGCGTGCGCGTCATCCACAACGGTGTGCGCTGTGCGGCGCCCTATCGCGCGCCGCGCGACAAGCGGGTCCTCGGTTTTTGCGGCCGGCTGGTGCCGCGCAAGCATCCGGAGTACGTGCAGTTGATGCTCACCGAGGCGGGCTTCGAGACGCGCCGGGTGCTGATCGCGGGGCGCGGTTTCAGCCCCTATGCGCGCGATCTGCTGGCGCGGCATGGGCTGGCCGATCGGGTGCGCTTTCTGGGCTGGTGCGCGGGGCCGCGCCTCGAAGCCTTCTTCGCGGCCATCGACGTGCTCGCTGTGCCGACCATCTATGAGCCTTTCGGGCTGGTCGCGCTGGAGGCGGCGGCGCGGGGGATTCCGGTTGTCTGTCCGCGGACCGACGGCTTGGTCGAAGTGCTCGGGGACCATGCGTTCTATTGCGAAGACACGAGTTACGCCGCCTTTCGTGCGGCGATGCGGCGCTGGGATGCGGCCTCGCCGGCCGCGCTTGCCGCGGTATGCGAGGGGGCTCGCGCACGCTACCGCGAGGCCTTCACCGATCTGGCGATGGCGCGGCGCTACCGGGCGCTGTTCGCCGAACTCAGGGCAGATCCGGGCTCGCCGGAATCTCGTCTACCAGGCAGCGGAAGCCGAAGTCCCGCACCGCATCGGCCGGGGTGAAGAAGCCCCGGTTGGAGATGCGCATCTCGACCGGGATCGAACCCCACGCCGCGCCGCGCACCACCCGTTTGTGGAGTGTGTCGACATAGACCTCGGGGTCTTCGGTCGGCTCGCGCGGTGAGCGGCTCTGGTACACCTCGGGGTCGTACCAGTCGGCTATCCACTCCCATACGTTGCCGACCATGTCCACGAGATTGAAGCCGTTGGGTGCGAAATGCCCGACCGGCGAAGTGGTGCCGTCCCACGCGGGGTTGTCGATATAGTTCGCGTCGGTCGGCGCGATGGTGTCGCCCCACGGGTAGCTGCGCTCTGCGTGCCCGCCGCGGGCGGCGTATTCCCACTGCGCCTCGGTGGGCAGCCGGCCGCCGACCCAGGCGCAATAGGCGCGCGCCTGCGCCCAGGTGACGTTGGTGATCGGGTGGTCCAGTTTCGACCAGCCGGGGTTGTGCTTGGGCGCGGGGGGCATGGACAGCCCGGCGGCGAGCGTGAAGCGCTTGTAGGCGGCCACCGTGATCGGCCCGCGCGCGAGCCAGAATCCGCGTGTGAGGCGCACCGGGTGGCGCGGTTTCTCGTCGTCGTAGCGCTCGTCGACGAGCTGGTCGTGTGCTACGCGGCCCATCTGGAATTCGCCAGCCGGGATCCACACATAGTCGAGCTGATCCTGGGGGTGGACGCGCACCGTGCCGGCGGCCAGACCGGCCGATTGGGCGAGGCGCTCGCGGCGTGCGTCGATTGCCCCGCGCAGGCGCCCGATCAGTACGCCGACATCCTGATGGAAGCTCAGATGGTGCACGGGGTGGGCTTGCAGCGACGACAGGCGTGCGAGCTCCGGCGGCAAGGCCTCGGGTGGCGGGAGCGAGGCCGCGTCGACCAGCAGCGGAATGACGCGCACACCCCGCGTCAGTGCGGCGCCGATCTCCAGGCGCACCCAGTCGTCCGCTTTGTCGAGCCGTCGTCGCCCGAAGGTGTCTGCGGTGCTCAGCCAGCGCTTGCCGATGACGACCAGGCAGACTTCGCAGGTGCGCA
>JAGRFQ010000080.1:0-18539 GCA_020445945.1 Rhodocyclaceae bacterium | reverse complement strand
GGCCGGCGTGGCCGGCGCTGTCGTCTCGGCGGTAGCTGATGAAGATTCCGGCCATGGCAGACGGGGGGCGGGGCGACACTTCAACTTAGACGATCGCGCCCGCCCCGTCTGCCCGCATGCGCGTGGCGTCGGGGCGGGCCGCTGCGGATCAGCCGTTCCTGATCCGCGCCACCAGTGCGTCGGTGAAGACCTTGGTGTTTGCGCTGCCGCCGAGGTCGCCGGTGCGTACCTTGTCGGTGTTGAGGGTCTGGTCGATGGCGGTGCGCAGGCGTTCGCCCTTGTCGGCGAGGCCAACGTGATCGAGCATCATCGCGGCGGCGAGCATGAGGGCGATCGGGTTGGCGATGCCCTTGCCGGTGATGTCGGGAGCGGAGCCATGCACCGCCTCGAAGATCGCGGCGTGCTCGCCGATGTTGGCGCCGGGGGCCATGCCGAGGCCGCCGACCAGACCGGCAATGAGGTCGGAGAGGATGTCGCCGAACAGGTTGGTGGTGACCAGCATGTCGAACTGCCAGGGGTTCATGACGAGTTTCATGGCGCAGGCGTCGATGATGACGTCGTTGCAGTCGAACTTGCCGGCGTAGCGTTCGGCGTACATGTCGCGACCGGTCTCGAGGAAGATGCCGGTGAGCGCCTTCATGATGTTGGCCTTGTGAACGATGCTGACTTGCTTGCGGCCCTTGGCGACGGCGTAGTCGAAGGCGAATTCGAGGATGTGGCGCGAGCCCTGGCGGGTGTTGACGCCGGTGGCGATGGCGACGGCGTGCGGGTCGCCGTCGATGGGGATGTAGTGCTCGTAGCCCATGTAAAGGCCTTCGAGATTCTCGCGCACGAGGACGAGGTCGATGTTGTCGTAACGCCCGCCGGGGATCAGGGTGCGCACCGGGCGCAAGTTGGCGAAGAGTTTGAATTCTTCGCGCAGGCGCACGTTGGACGAACGGTAGCCGCCACCGACCGGGGTTTCGAGCGGGCCCTTGAGGGCGAGGTGGGTGCGGTGGATGCTCTCAAGCGTGGCTGCTGGCAGCGGGTCGCCGGCAGCGGCAACGCCGGCCAGTCCGGCGGCCTGGGTGTCCCACTGAAAGGGCGCTTCGAGCGCGTCGAGCGCGGCGAGGGTGGCGTCCATGATCTCGGGGCCGATGCCGTCGCCGGGGATCAGGGTGGCGGGAATGGGAGGGTGCTGGCTCATGGTGCGTTTCCTGGGAGAGAAAGAGAGAAGGTCCCGTCAATTTGCGTGTCATTGACGGGAGATGCAAGCCCGGCGGGCGGGGCGACGGGTTCAGCCGCGCGTGACGGTGTTGGCGTCCTGCCCGAACATGACTTTTTTGGCGGCTTCATCCATCACCGGTTTGGGGTTGATCTGCTCGGCGCGGGCGTAGGCGCGCTGGGTGGCCGGGCGTGCGTGGATGGCGTCGAACCAGCGCTGCAGATTCGGAAAACGGGTCAGATCCTGCAGTTGCCGCGCGTGCGGCACGACCCACGGGTAGCAAGCCATGTCGGCGATGGAGTAGTCGGTGCCGGCGACATAGGGCCGGTCGGCGAGGCGTTTGTCGAGCACCGCGTAGAGTCGGGCGGTCTCCTTGACGTAGCGCTCCATGGCGTAGGGAATGCGCTCCGGGGCGTATTGCACGAAGTGATGATTCTGCCCCGCCATCGGACCGAGCCCGCCCATCTGCCAGAACAGCCACTGCAGCACTTCGGCCCGGCCGCGCAGGTCTGTCGGAATGAACTGGCCGGTCTTGTCGGCCAGATAGAGCAGGATGGCGCCGGATTCGAACAGCGACAGCGGCGCACCGCCGTCGGCCGGCGCGTGATCGACGATCGCCGGAATGCGGTTGTTGGGTGCAATCGCGAGGAAGGCGGGCGCGAACTGCTCGCCGGCGCCGATATCGACCGGAATGATCCGGTGCGCCAGCCCGCTCTCTTCCAGAAAAAGCGTGATCTTGTGGCCGTTCGGCGTGGTCCAGTAGTGCAGGTCGATCATGGTGTGGCCTCGTGTGTTTGGGGCGTCGGCGTTCGCGTTGCGATCAGCGCCGGGCTTCAGCCGGCCGCTGCGGCGAGGGTGGAAAACACCGCTGGCAGGGCGGCGGTGGCGAGGCTGCGCTGGGTGAACAGGTAGCGCCCGTCCACGCGGAACCCCAGCGCTTCCCACGGTACCGCAGTATTGAGCAGGTGGGTGGCGTGGGGCAGGTCCATGTGGCGGTCATGCGGAAAGAGCGCCAGAATCGCACCATCGAATGCGCGGGCGGGATGAAGAAAAAACGGGGCATCGCGCCGGGTGCGGCTATTGACGTAAATGCGCGGTGCGTCGCTGGCCGGGTAGCCGCGCCCCCAGGTCCACCAGTTGCTCTCGTCAAAGCGCTTGATCCGCCGCGCCAGCAGTGCTGCCTTGTGCGCTTCGAGCGCCGGGTGGCGCTGGTTGTAGAGCATGCGCCGGGTGCGGCCGGTGTCCTGGGTTTTCGAGTACACCAGCTCCAGATTGCCTTCGGGGTGAGTGAACAGTGCGTCGGACCCGGATACCGCGCCGACCTTGACCGTAAACAGGGTGCCGAGCGCCACCGGCATGTCGGCCGGTGTGAAGGCGAGCTGCCCCTCCATCTCCACGAAGCGGCGCGTGGTCCACGTGCGCGAGGCGAGCGTGCAATACGCGGTGCGGCGCGACATGTCGCCACGGACGTAGCGAAAGATTGCACAGTTGGGCATCGCACCGCTGAAGATGCGCGCGTCGCCGGTTTCGATCCAGTGGGTGATGGTGCCGTTGTCGAACAGGCTGCGGTTGAGTTTGCGTGCCGACGTGAGTTTGATGAACTCGCGCGGGACGATGAAAATCAGCTCGCCGCCGTCGGTCAGGTGTTGCAGGCACTTGTCGATAAAGAACAGGAACAGGTTGCTGCGTCCGTCGAAATGGCGCATGTCGAGCCGCCGGCGGGTCTCGGCGGGGATGTCCTGGAAGCGGACGTAGGGCGGGTTGCCGATGATGCTGTCGAAACGCTCGCTGAGCGGATAGGCGAAAAAATCGCCCCGGCGCATGCCGGGGGTGGCGACTCCGGCGTCGAGTTCGATGGCGACGCAGCCCGGCAAGCGTGCGCTGAACGCGCCGTCGCCGGCCGAGGGTTCGAGCACGCGGCCGCGCTTGCGCCGCAATCCGAGCATCAGTTCAACGATGTGCGGTGGCGTGAATACTTGACCGAGATTGGCTACGTCGCGGGATTTCAAGAGGCGTCGGGCAGGCAGGGATGAGGCGCAACGTTAACCCAAGCAGTGGTGGGCGGCAATGCGCGGGGGCGGACGGAATTTGGGCGCGTGGCCAGTGTACGGGCGAAAAAAAACGCGGCATGTGCCGCGTTTTCTTGAAGCAAGCGTATATCAGACCGCGCGGATGGCGGCAGCCTGCAGGCCCTTCGGGCCGGTCTTGACTTCGAATTCAACGCGCTGGTTTTCAGCCAAAGTGCGGAAACCATTGCCCTGGATTTCGCTGAAATGGGCAAACAGGTCATCACCGCCGCCATCAGGGGTGATAAAGCCGAAGCCTTTGGAGTCGTTGAACCATTTCACGGTGCCAGTTTGAGTGCTCATCTATATTTGTTCCAATCAAAAACTAAATCAGGGCCGTAGCCCGCCTGCAGGGGCAATCAAGAAATGGGACCGGGAGTTTTCAAACGTGCGCAGCGTGAAACGCCGCGAAGAAGACACCACAAGAACAACGACTTGATGCAACTGCCCCGACACAATACATGTTTTTGCAGGGCTGTCTAGTCATTTCTGCTAAATCGATCCTTGACGCGTCTGGAGCCTGTGCCAATGCACGCCTTCCGGCGTCTGCGCCGAAAGTGGGATAATCGTCGGCGTTCTGAATGCGGTAGGCCGGCTATGACAATCCAGTGGTTCCCCGGGCACATGAATGCTGCGCGTCGCAAAGCGGCAGAGCGCATGGCCAAGGTCGATGTTGTCATCGAGGTTGTCGATGCGCGCTTGCCTGCCGCAAGCACCAATCCGATGATTCATGCGTTGCGTGCCCATCGTCAGCGTCCGTGCCTGAAGTTGCTGAACAAGGCCGATCTGGCCGATCCAAGCGTCACCGCAGCGTGGCTGACGCACTTCAACGCCGTGCCAGGGGTCCGGGCGATCGCGATTTCATGCAAGAAGGCAGGCGACGTGGCGCGTATTCCCGGGCTGTGCAAGCAGCTCGCGCCGCATCGGGACGACGGCACGAAACCCTTGCGCATGATGATCATGGGGATTCCCAACGTCGGGAAGTCGACGCTCATGAACGGTTTGCTCAAACGCAAGGTGGCGGCGGTGGGCGATGAGCCGGCGGTCACCAAGTCGCAGCAGCGGCTGGATATCAGCCCGACCATGCACCTGATCGATACGCCGGGCATGCTGTGGCCGAAGATTGCCTACGAAAGTGATGGCTTCATGCTGGCCGCGAGCCATGCAATAGGAGTGAATGCGGTGGCCGAGCACGAGGTCGCGGCAGCGTTGGGCGACATCCTGCTGGCGCGCTATCCGGACCTGCTGGCGGCGCGATACAAGCTCGATCCGGCCACGGTCGATGGCGTCGGCCTGATAGACGCCGTCGCCCGCCGGCGCGGCTGTATCGGCAAGGGCGGGGTGCTGGACCTCGACAAGGCGGCCCTGATCTTGTTGGGCGACTATCGAAGCGGGGCGCTGGGTCCGATCAGCCTGGAGACGCCGGAGGGGCGCCAGGCAATGATCGAGGCGGCGCCGCCGGAAGAGGCCACGGCGGAGGCGGATGAATGAACCGGGTGCTGCGCTGTGCCGGGTTCACTTTCGATACGCAGACTCCGCGCATCATGGCAATTCTCAATGCGACGCCGGATTCGTTCTCGGGCGACGGGATGGTCGGTCAGCGCGATGTGCTGCTGCGTCGCGCCGAGTGCGCGCTCAAGGACGGGGCGGCGCTGCTCGATGTGGGCGGAGAGTCGTCGCGCCCGGGCGCCTTGCCGGTGTCGGAGCAGGAGGAGCTTGATCGCGTGATTCCGCTGGTCGAGGCCCTGGCCGATAGCGGGGCGGCGGTGTCGGTCGATACGGTAAAGCCGGTGGTGATGCGCGAGGCAATTCGCGCCGGCGCCGCCTTGATCAACGATATCAGCGCCTTGCAGGCCGATGGCGCGCTTGACGTCGTTGCCGGGAGTGATGCCGGCGTGTGTTTGATGCACATGCAGGGAGCGCCGCGCACGATGCAGCAGGCGCCGCACTATGACGATGTGGTGACGGAGGTGGCCGCAACACTGGCGCGCCGTGCCGCGCGGCTTGAGGCGGCGGGCGTGGCGGGTGAGCGCATCGTGCTCGATCCCGGCTTTGGTTTTGGCAAGACCTTGGCGCACAACGTGGCCTTGTTTCGGGCGCTTGGACAGCTGTCAGCGCGTTATCCGGTGCTTGCCGGGGTGTCGCGCAAGTCGATGCTCGGTGCAATCACCGGGCAGCCGGTCGAAGCGCGCTTGGTGGCCAGCGCCGTTGCGGCGGCGCTGGCGGTGCATGCCGGTGCATGCTGGGTGCGGGTCCACGATGTGGCGGCAACGCGCGACGCGCTGGCGGTGTTGGCTGCGCTCGGTCCGGCATCGTGTTCGTGAGGCATGCCGCGTCGATATGCGGTCGCGCCTGACATAATTGCGGCCCAGAAAAGTGCTTTTGGAATCCTTTGAAGTGGAACTGGCATGAGTAGAAAATACTTTGGCACCGACGGTGTGCGCGGGCGGGTGGGCGATGCACCGATTACCCCGGACTTTGTGATGCGCCTCGGCTATGCCGCGGGTGTGACGCTGGTGGCGCGCGAGAAGCTGCCGCCGGGTGAGCGCCCCGCGGTGTTGATCGGCAAGGACACCCGTATCTCCGGCTACCTGCTCGAGGCCGCGCTGGAGGCCGGCTTTTCGGCCGCCGGTGTGGACGTGATGCTCGCCGGCCCGATGCCGACGCCCGCGGTTGCCTATCTCACCCGGGCGCTGCGTCTTCAGGCCGGGGTGGTGATTTCGGCGTCGCACAATCCGTATTACGACAACGGGATCAAGTTTTTTTCGGCCCGCGGCACCAAGCTCCCGGACGCCGTCGAGCGCGAGATCGAGGCGCACCTCGAAGAACCGATGGGGTGCGCCACGTCGGATCGCCTTGGCAAGGCGCGGCGCATCGAGGACGCGGCCGGGCGCTACATTGAGTTTTGCAAGAGCACCTTCCCGAACGAACTCGACCTGCGTGGCCTCAAGATCGCGCTCGATTGCGCGCATGGTGCGGCCTACCACATCGCGCCCAAGGTGTTTCACGAGTTGGGGGCCGAGGTGGTACCTGTCGGTGTGTCCCCGGACGGGCTGAATATCAACGAAGGCGTGGGCGCGACGCAGCCCGAACATCTGCGTGCGGCCGTGCTGGCCAGCAAGGCTGCGCTGGGGATCGCGCTCGATGGCGATGGCGATCGGCTGGTGATGGTCGATGCCGATGGCGAGATCTACGATGGCGACAAGCTGATCTATGTGATCGCCGCGGCGATGAAGTCGGCGGGGCGACTCGACGGGGTGGTGGGCACGCTGATGAGCAACCTCGGCTTCGAGCATGCCATCGGCCGGCTCGGGGTGCCGTTCGCGCGGGCCAAGGTTGGCGATCGCTACGTGCTGGAGCTGATGCATGAGAACGGTTGGCGGGTGGGGGGCGAGAACTCCGGTCACATCATCTGTCTGGATCATCACACCACGGGCGACGGGATCGTCTCCGCGCTCCAGGTGCTCGCCGCGTTGCGGGGGCGAAACATCTCGCTGCGTCAAGCCTGCGAAGATCTTCAGTTCTATCCGCAACGGCTGATCAACGTCAGCATGCATGCGGGGTTCAACTGGCGTGCCGATGAGCGGATCACGGCTGCCCAACAGGCGGCGGAGGCAACCCTGGGCGATCGCGGGCGTGTCCTGCTGCGCCCCTCCGGTACCGAGCCCTTGCTGCGGGTGATGGTCGAAGGGGTCGATGCCGGAGAGGTCGAACATCACGCAAGCGCGCTTGCCGAGGCGGTTCGTGCCGCGGTCGGCGCCGGGGTGGACTGATGTCGGCGTGGCGCGTCGCTGACGGGGTGTTTTTCGATGCATTGACCTTCGTGCGTCGCGCCTCTGAACGCCGCGCGGATTGCTGTACGTTGAGCCTGCCGTTAGAATTGGCGGATTTTTCGGCGTGTTGGTCATGAGCGCGAGAACAAAACTGGTTGTCGGAAACTGGAAGATGCACGGGCGGCGCGGCATGGCGGCCGCCCTGGCGCGCGCAGTCGGGGAAGGGCGCCCGTCCGGTGTGGATGTCGCGCTTTGCGTGCCGTTTCCATACCTTGATCTTGTCGGCGCGGCGCTTGCGGATAGTGCGGTTTCGCTGGGCGCACAGGATGTGAGCGACCACGAAGATGGAGCCTATACCGGTGAAGTCAGCGCGGGCATGCTGGCTGAATTCGAGTGTCGGTATGTCATTGTCGGGCACTCGGAGCGCAGGGCGGGCCACGGCGAATCGAGTGTGTGCGTGGCTGAGAAAGCGGCGCGGGCAATTGAGGCGGGCATGACGCCTGTCGTGTGCGTGGGCGAAACGCTGCACGAGCGCGAATCTGGCCGCATGATGGATGTCATCGCCAGCCAGCTTGGTCCGGTGCTCGACCTCGGCGCGGCGCGGCTCGCCCGCATCGTGATCGCCTACGAGCCCGTGTGGGCGATCGGAACCGGCCAGACCGCATCGGTCGCGCAAGCAGTGGAAGTGCACGGTGAAATCCGGCAAGCGCTGCGTGCTCGTGCGGCGGATGTGGCAGAGGATGTCAGGCTGTTGTATGGCGGTAGCGTCAAGCCCGCATCCGCGCCGGCTTTGTTTGCCGGCAAGGACATTGATGGTGGACTGATTGGCGGCGCGGCCTTGGACGCATCGTCGTTTCTGGCAATTTGTCAGGCCGGCGTCGCTGCGGGCTGAATTATTTACGGGAATTGAGGAATCATGGGTAGTTATCTGTTTTCGATCGTATTGACGGTGCACGTGATTGTCGGGTTGGCTGTCATCGGCCTGGTGTTGCTGCAGCATGGCAAGGGGGCGGATATGGGCGCAGCCTTTGGCGGCGGATCGTCGGGGAGCCTCTTTGGTGCATCGGGGTCTGCCAACTTCATGAGTCGCACCACGGGTGTGCTGGCGACCGTTTTTTTTCTGACCAGCCTCAGCTTGAGTTACTTGGGGAGTCGTGACATGGTTGCACCGACGAGCGTGATGGAGCAGGCGATTCCGGCCTCGTCCGGCGTGCCCGCTAAACCCGCGGTGGACGGCGATTCCAAGCTCAATACAATTCCCAAGTAAGGTGCAAAAGAGTTTGCGCCAAGGGGTGGAACGCGTATAATTCACGACGCTGTTACACAGCAATACAACACGTGCCGTCGTGGTGAAATTGGTAGACACGCCGTCTTGAGGGGGCGGTGGCGAAAGCCGTGTGAGTTCGAGTCTCACCGTCGGCACCAGATATTCCTGGACGCCCGCGAATGCGGGCGTTTCCATGCGATATGAATTAAGTCAAACAGCGGGCCCGATAATGCTAGAAAACTATTTTCCCGTGCTTGTCTTTATCTTGGTTGGCCTCGCCTTTGGTGTTGCGCCAATTGTCATGGGGCGCTTGATTGCGCCGCATCGGCCTGATAGTGAAAAGCTTTCTCCGTACGAATGTGGTTTCGAGCCGTTCGAGGATGCGCGGATGAAGTTTGATGTTCGCTACTATTTGCTGGCCATCCTGTTCATTTTGTTTGACCTCGAAATAGCGTTTTTGTTTCCGTGGGCAACGATCCTTCAGGAGATTGCCGGGAATGAGGCAATTCGCTTGTTCGGGTTCTTTGAGATGCTCGTGTTTCTGGGCATCCTTCTGATTGGCTATGTCTGGGTGTGGAAAAAGGGTGCGCTCGAGTGGGAGTGATTTGGGTGCTGGGAGCCTTTTTCTGATTTGCCTTAAGGGGTGACATGAGTATCGAAGGTGTGTTCAAGGAAGGGTTTGTCACCACGTCGCTGGATACGGTGATTAACTGGACTCGCACGGGTTCGTTGTGGCCGATGACATTCGGTCTCGCCTGTTGTGCGGTTGAGATGATTCATGCGGGTTGTTCGCGCTACGACCTCGATCGTTTCGGGGTGGTGTTTCGCCCGAGTCCGCGCCAGTCTGACGTGATGATTGTGGCGGGGACGCTTTGCAACAAAATGGCGCCTGCTCTGCGCAAGGTGTACGACCAGATGACCGAGCCGCGCTGGGTTATCTCCATGGGGTCCTGTGCCAACGGCGGGGGCTACTACCATTATTCCTATTCGGTTGTGCGTGGTTGCGATCGCGTTGTGCCGGTTGATGTTTATGTGCCGGGCTGTCCTCCGACAGCCGAGGCGCTGCTCTACGGCATCATCCAGCTTCAGCGCAAGATTCGTCGCACCTGCACGATCGCGCGCTAATCGGGGACGCTTGCTATGAGTGCAAAACTGGAGCGTCTTGAGGTTCTGCTGGGGGAGGTGTTCGGCGCGCGCGCGCTGTCCATCAAGAAGGATCGCGGCGAGTTGACGCTGGAAGTTGCGGCGGCGGATTACCATGCTGTTGCCGTCGAGTTGCGTGACCGGCCGGAGCTTGCATTTGAGCAATTGATTGATGTGTCCGGGCTTGACTATCAGACTTGGGCCAATCAGGTGTGGGGGCGTGAGCGCTTTGCCGTGGCAACGCATCTGCTGTCGATTGCAAACAATTGGCGTTTGCGACTGCGGGCATTCGCGCCGGACGATGGCTTCCCGTTGCTCGACTCCCTCTGCGATGTGTGGCCCAGTGCAAACTGGTTCGAGCGCGAAGTCTTTGATTTGTACGGAATCATGTTCTCCGGTCATCCGGATCTGCGCCGCATTCTGACTGACTATGGTTTCGTCGGACATCCGTTCCGGAAGGACTTTCCTATTACAGGTTATGTCGAGATGCGCTACGACCCGGAGCAAGGTCGCGTCATCTATCAGCCGGTGACGATTGAGCCGCGAGAGAATGCACCGCGGGTCGTCCGTGAGGCCAATTACGGGGATGCCGGGCATGGCTGAAATTCGAAATTACACGATCAACTTCGGTCCGCAGCACCCATCGGCGCACGGTGTGTTGCGCTTGGTGCTCGAGCTCGATGGCGAAGTGGTCGAGCGCGCTGATCCGCATATCGGACTGTTGCATCGCGGAACCGAAAAGCTTGCCGAAACGCGTACTTGGGTGCAGTCGGTGCCGTACATGGATCGACTCGATTACGTGTCGATGATGTGCAATGAGCATGCGTACTGCATGGCGATCGAGCGCCTGCTCGGCGTCGATGTGCCGGAGCGTGCTCAATATATTCGGGTGATGTTCGATGAGGTCACGCGGATTCTGAATCACCTGCTCAATATCGGTACCCATGCGCTGGATATCGGCGCGATGACAATGGTGCTGTATACCTTCCGTGAGCGCGAAGATCTGATGGATGTGTATGAGGCGGTATCCGGTGCGCGAATGCATGCCGCGTATTACCGCCCGGGAGGTGTCTATCGCGACCTGCCTGACCAGATGCCGCAGTACGAGGTGTCGAAGTGGAAAAACGCCGAGACCGTTCGCCAATTGAACGAGACGCGCCAGGGTTCTCTGCTCGATTTTCTCGAGGATTTCACCAACCGTTTTCCGAAGTATTGCGACGAGTACGAAACGCTGCTGACGGACAACCGTATCTGGAAGCAGCGGACGGTCGGTATCGGTGTCGTGACGCCCGAGCAGGCGAAGGCGTGGGGCTTTACCGGGGCGATGCTGCGTGGTTCCGGAGTGGCGTGGGACTTGCGCAAGAAGCAACCGTACGAAGTGTACGACCGGATGGATTTCGATGTGCCCATCGGCAAGGAGGGCGATTGTTACGATCGTTACCTCGTCCGCATGGAAGAGATGCGCCAGTCGAATCGCATCATCAAACAGTGCATCGATTGGCTGCGCAAGAATCCCGGTCCGGTGATCACCAGCAACTACAAGGTTGCGCCGCCGCCGCGCGAATCCATGAAGTCCAACATGGAAGAGTTGATCCATCACTTCAAGCTGTTTTCCGAAGGGATTCATGTACCGGAAGGCGAGGTGTATGCGGCGGTTGAGCATCCGAAGGGCGAGTTTGGGGTGTACGCCGTATCGGATGGTGCAAACAAGCCGTATCGAGTCAAGCTGCGTGCCCCGGGTTTTGCGCATTTGGCGGCGATGGACGAAATGGCGCGTGGTCATCTGATTGCAGACGTGGTTGCAATCATCGGCACGATGGATGTTGTGTTTGGCGAAATTGATCGCTGAGCGACGAAAACGAATACTCAAGTAGATCGGGTGTGGGCATAAGATGCTGAGCCAGGAATCGCTGAAACAAATCGACCGGGAGGTTGCAAAATACCCTCCCGACCAGAAACAGTCGGCCGTCATGTCGGCCTTGCGGATCGCCCAGGTTGAAACGGGCTGGCTCCCCAAGGAGATGATCGAGTACGTTGCGGCTTATCTCGACATGCCGGCAATTGCCGCGTTTGAGGTCGCCAGTTTTTACAACATGTACGACATCGAGCCGGTCGGCAAGCACAAGATTTCGGTGTGCACAAACCTGCCCTGTGCCTTGTCGGGCGGTGTTCATGCTGCCGATTACGTCAAACAGAAACTGGGTATCGATTTCAACGAGACTACCCCCGACGGGAAGTTCACGCTCAAGGAAGGCGAGTGCATGGGCGCCTGTGGCGATGCACCTGTGATGCTGGTCAATAACCACCGCATGTGCAGCTGGATGACCACCGAAAAAATCGATCAGATGCTGGCGGACCTGGATAAATGAGCGCTAGAAACCTCATTCTCGCTGGTGTCGACGGCGACCGTACCTGGCGGCTACAGGACTACATTGGTCGCGGCGGTTATGCGGCTTTGAAGAAAATCATCGCCGAGAAGACGCCGCCCGCGGATATCATCGCCGAGGTGAAGGCGTCGGTTCTGCGTGGTCGGGGTGGTGCGGGTTTCCCGACTGGGCTGAAGTGGAGCTTCATGCCGCGCTCGTTTCCGGGCGAAAAGTATCTGGCGTGCAACTCTGACGAAGGCGAGCCCGGAACCTTCAAGGACCGCGATATCCTGCGCTACAACCCGCACACGGTGATTGAGGGGATGACGATCGCCGCGTATGCGATGGGCTGTTCGCGTGGCTACAACTACATCCACGGCGAAATCTTCGAGGTCTATCAGCGTTTTGAAGAAGCGCTGGCCGAGGCGCGTGAGGCCGGGTTGCTGGGGACCAATATTCTGGGTTCCGATTTTAGTTTTGAGCTGTTTGCCCACCACGGCTACGGTGCGTACATCTGCGGTGAAGAAACGGCGTTGCTGGAATCGATCGAGGGCAAGAAGGGGCAGCCGCGATTCAAGCCGCCTTTCCCGGCAAGCTATGGCTTGTACGGCAAGCCGACCACGATCAACAACACCGAAACCTTCGCCTCCGTCCCGTTCATCATCAACGAAGGCGGTGACACCTTCCTTAATTACGGCAAGCCGAACAACGGTGGGACCAAGCTGTTCTCGATCTCCGGGCACGTCAATCGCCCGGGAAATTACGAGATTGAACTCGGCACCCCCTTTTCGGAGTTGCTTGAGATGGCCGGGGGGATGCGCGGCGGCCGCAAGCTCAAGGGTGTGATCCCCGGTGGATCATCCTCACCAGTGGTGCCGGGCGACATGATGATGGATTGCACCATGGACTACGATTCGATCTCGAAGGCAGGGTCGATGCTTGGTTCCGGGGCGGTCATCGTCATGGACGAGACGACCTGCATGGTCAAGGCGCTTGAACGCCTGTCCTACTTCTATTTTGAAGAATCCTGCGGGCAATGCACGCCGTGTCGCGAAGGAACGGGTTGGTTGTATCGCGTGGTTCATCGCATTGAGCATGGCCAGGGGCGGCCAGACGACCTGGATCTGCTGGGCAGCGTGACGACCAATATCATGGGTCGGACTATCTGCGCGCTGGGGGATGCCGCGTCGATGCCGGTGCAAAGTTTTGTCAAGCACTTTGGCGATGAATTCGCGTACCACATCGAACACAAGAAATGTCTCGTGCCGGCCGACGTCCAGTACGAAGGCAGCAAAATCTATGTAGGCCCGTCATGCTAGAAATCGAAATCGACGGCAAGCAGATTGAAGTGCCTGACGGCAGCACCGTAATGGATGCTGCGACCAAGGTTGGCGCCTATGTGCCGCATTTCTGCTACCACAAAAAGCTGTCCATCGCGGCCAACTGCCGGATGTGTCTGGTGCAGGTTGAAAAGGCACCCAAGCCGCTTCCCGCCTGTGCCACTCCGGTGACGAACGGCATGAAGGTCTGGACCCGCTCCGAGCAGGCCGTTACGGCGCAAAAAGGGGTGATGGAGTTCCTGCTCATCAACCACCCGCTGGATTGTCCGATCTGCGATCAGGGCGGCGAGTGCCAGTTGCAGGATCTGGCCGTCGGCTATGGTGACAGCGCGTCGCGCTACCAGGAAGAAAAGCGTGTCGTGTTCAACAAGAACCTTGGCCCGCTGGTCTCCACCGACATGACCCGGTGCATCAACTGCACCCGCTGTGTCCGCTTTACGCAAGAAATTGCGGGCGTCATGGAGTTGGGGCAGGCCTTCCGTGGCGAGCATGCGGAGATCATGCCGTTTGTCGAGAAAACCGTTGATTCCGAGCTGTCGGGCAACATCATCGACTTGTGCCCGGTGGGGGCGCTGACCTCCAAGCCCTTCCGTTTCGCCGCGCGTACCTGGGAGATGGCGCGTCGCAAGTCGATCAGCCCGCACGACTCGCTGGGGAGCAATCTCATCGTTCAGGTCAAGCACGATGTGGTCAAGCGCGTGCTGCCGCTCGAGAATGAAGAAATCAACGAATGCTGGTTGTCGGATCGGGACCGTTTCTCTTACGAGGCCTTGAATTCATCCACGCGCCTTACCCGGCCGATGGTCAAGCAGGGCGACGAGTGGCGTGAAACCGACTGGCAGAGCGCACTGGAGCATGTCGCCACCAACCTGAAACAGGTGCTTGGTGCCGCGGGTGGCGAACAGTTCGGGGTGCTGGCTGCACCGCATTCGACGCTCGAAGAACTGTATTTGCTGCAGAAATTGGCGCGTGCCCAGGGCAGCGACAATGTCGATTTCCGTCTGCGCGAGACCGATTTTTCCTCCGACTCGGCGCGTGCAGGCGCGCCGTGGCTCGGCATGCCGGTGGCCGATGTTGCTGATCTCGACCGTCTGTTGGTCGTCGGCAGCTTCCTGCGCAAAGACCATCCGCTGCTGTGTCAACGCATACGCCAAGCGGCCAAGCGTGGCCTCAAAGTGACCAGTATTCATCCTGCTGCCGATGACTGGCTGGTGCCCGTGGCCGCACGGATGCAGCCCAGGCCGTCGCAGCTTGTCGGCGCCTTGGCCGATGTGCTCAAGGCTGTCTCCGATGCCACCGGAAAGCCGGTGTCGGCCGATGTTGCCGCCGTCGTTCCGGCCGAAGCCTCGGCTGAAGCAAAAGCGATCGGCGAGTCGATCTGCAGCGGTCAAAAGCCAGCGATCTGGCTGGGGAATTTTGCTGCTCAACACGCCCAGGCAACGGCGCTGCGCCGTCTGGTGCAGGAAATCGCCGCGCTTGCCGGTGCCCGCTTCGGCACGATTGGCGAGGCAGCCAACAGCGTCGGCGGCTATCTGGCGGGTGCTGTGCCTGCAAACGGTGGCAAGAACGCGGCTGCCATGAGTGCGGCGCCGCTCAAGGCGTACCTGCTCCTGAATCTGGAGCCTTCGCTGGATCTCGCCGGCGGACAGCAAGCCGCGCAGAACATTGCTGCCGCTGACTTGGTGGTGTCGCTCAGCGCCTTCGATTCGCCGGAGCTGCGGGCGATCAGCGACGTGATGCTGCCCGTCTCGCCGTTCAGCGAAACCTCTGGCACGTTTGTGAATACGGAGGGGCGGGCGCAGAGTTTTGTCGCCGTGGCCAAGCCGCAAGGCGAAACGCGGCCGGCCTGGAAAGTGTTGCGTGTGCTTGGCAATTTGCTGGGGCACGCGGGCTTCGATTACACCGACTCCGAGTCGGTGCGTCGGGCGGTGATTGCCGATGGCGAAGATGTTGGGGCGCGCCTCGACAATACGCTCAACGGTGTATCGCTGTCGGCGGTCGCGCCGGTCGATGGTCTTGAGCGGGTTGCCGATGTGCCGCTGTATGCCGGCGACGCGATCGTACGCCGCGCCGCGGCCCTGCAACGTACCGTCGATGCCAAGGCGCCGACCGCGCGTATGGCGCCGGCAACTCTGGCCCAGTTGGGGCTTCAGTGCGGTGATCCGGTTCAGGTGAAGACAGCGGATGTGCAGATTGCACTGACGGCGGAATCAGACGAAACACTTGCAGCGGGCTGCGTACGGATTGCGGCAGCGCATGAATCGACGGTAGCGTTGGGCACGCCGTCTGCAGTGGTGACGGTGGAGCGCGCGTGATGGAATCCATTCTCGAACCAATCGCATCCTTGTTCGGTCCGGTGTGGCCCTTGGTGTGGACGCTGGCCAAGATCGTCGCGATCATTGCGCCGTTGATGATTTGCGTGGCCTATCTGACGCTGGCCGAGCGCAAGGTCATTGGTTACATGCAGGTGCGTATCGGCCCCAATCGGGTCGGGCCGTTGGGCCTGCTGCAGCCGATCGCCGATGGCGTGAAGCTGTTGCTGAAGGAAATCCTGGTTCCTTCCGCAACCAACAAGGGCCTGTTCATCCTTGGCCCGATCCTGGCGATCGCGCCGTCGCTTGCCGCGTGGGCCGTGGTGCCGTTCTGGGACGGTGGCGTGCTCGCCGATGTCGATGCCGGCCTGTTGTTCCTGCTCGCCATCACCTCGCTCGAAGTGTATGGCGTGATCATCGCTGGCTGGGCTTCCAACTCGAAATACCCCTTCCTCGGCAGCTTGCGTGCCGCGGCACAGATGGTGTCTTACGAAGTGTCGATGGGCTTTGCGCTGGTGTGCGTGCTGATGGTTTCGGCCTCGCTGAATCTGAGCGAGATCGTGCGCGTGCAAGGAACTGGACAGTTTGCCGACATGGGCCTCGGCTTCCTGAGCTGGAACTGGATTCCCTTGTTCCCGATGTTCGTGGTCTACATCATTTCCGGCATCGCCGAGACGGGGCGTGCGCCGTTCGACGTGATTGAAGGTGAGTCGGAAATTGTGGCAGGTCACATGGTCGAATACTCGGGCATGACCTTCGCGCTGTTCTTCCTGGCGGAATACGCCAACATGTGGCTGGTCGCGATTCTGACCGCGATTCTGTTCATGGGTGGTTGGCTGTCGCCGGTCGCGTTCTTGCCCGACGGCTTCCACTGGCTGTTCATCAAGTGCTCGGCGATTGTCTTTATCTTCCTTTGGGCGCGCGCGACATTCCCGCGTTTCCGTTACGACCACATCATGCGTCTGGGCTGGAAGGTTTTCATCCCGGTGACCTTGGTCTGGGTGCTTGTCGTTGCAGTGTGGATCATGTCCCCGCTGTCGATCTGGAATTGAGGGGCACGAGATGGGTGCGAAAGATTTCCTCGGTAGCCTTCTTCTGAAGGAATTGTTCAAAGGGATGGCCGTTACGGGACGGCATCTGTTTGCGCGAAAAATTACCGTTCAGTTTCCGGAAGAGAAAACGCCGCAAAGCCCGCGCTTTCGGGGGCTGCATGCCTTGCGCCGCTACCCCAACGGGGAGGAGCGCTGCATTGCCTGCAAGCTGTGCGAGGCGATTTGTCCGGCAATGGCCATCACGATTGACTCCGATCAGCGCGAGGATGGTTCGCGCCGTACGACGCGCTACGACATCGATCTGACCAAATGTATCTTCTGCGGATTCTGCGAAGAGGCCTGTCCGGTTGATGCGATCGTCGAAACCCGCGTGCTCGAGTATCACGGTGAGCAGCGCGGCGATCTGTACTACACCAAGCAAATGCTGCTCGCCGTAGGCGACCGCAACGAAACCCAAATTGCCAAAGACCGCGAGGTCGACGCGAAGTACCGCTAAAGCGAACGGGGGGCGGTACGCCGTCTCCGGAGATATCCGAGCATGGAATTCAAGACTATCGTTTTCTACGTGTTGGGCCTGGTGATGGTGTTTGCGGCCCTGCGCGTCATTACGGCGAGAAACCCGGTGCAGGCCGCGCTGTTTCTGGTGCTGACTTTCTTCAACGCAGGGGGCATCTGGCTGCTGCTGCAGGCCGAATTCCTCGCCATCACGCTGGTCATGGTGTATGTCGGCGCAGTCATGGTGCTGTTCCTTTTCGTGGTGATGATGCTCGACATCAATGTCGATCGTCTGCGCGAGGGATTCTGGAGTTACCTGCCGGTGGGTGCCGTGGTGGGGGTGGTGATGCTGGCCGAGATGGCGTTGGTGGTCAGCGGCCCGTACTTCGGTCTCGACGCCATGCCCGAGCCGCCAGCTGCCCAGGCCGGCTATAGCAACACCCAGGCGCTTGGCCGGGTGCTGTACACCGAATACGTGTATCCGTTTGAGCTGGCCTCGCTGGTGCTGCTGGTGGCGATGGTTGCAGCGGTCGCGCTGACCTTGCGCAAACGCAAGGGCACCAAGTACGTTCATCCGTCGCAACAGATTGCGGTCAAGCGCGCCGACCGGGTTGAGCTGCTCACGATGCCGGCTGAAAAAGAATAATCGAAGCGGCTCGAACGCTTTCAGGGAGTCATTGATGCTTTCGCTGTCCCACTATCTCATTCTGGCTGCGGTGCTCTTTTCCATCGCTGTGGTCGGGATCTTCCTTAACCGGAAGAACCTTATCGTCTTGTTGATGGCGATCGAACTGATGCTGCTTTCGGTCAACCTCAACTTCGTCGCGTTCTCCCATTATCTGGGCGATCTCGCCGGGCAGATTTTCGTGTTCTTCATCCTGACCGTAGCGGCGGCCGAAGCAGCAATCGGTCTCGCGATACTGGTGGTGCTGTTCCGCAATCTGCGCACCATCCACGTGGATGATCTGAATAGTCTCAAGGGTTAAGGAAGCGTCTCGATGTCGGAAATGCAGAGTCTTTATCTGGTTGTTCCGCTGGCGCCGCTGGCAGGGGCCATCGTTGCCGGTTTGTTCGGCAAGGTCGTCGGGCGTACCGGTGCGCATGTGGCCACCATTCTGGGCGTGGCGATCGCACTGATTGCGTCCTTGATGATTTATCAGGACGTCAGCGCCGGGAATACCTTCAACGGCACGGTCTATACGTGGGCGACCAGCGGCAACCTGACCTTTGAGGTCGGTTTCCTGATCGATGAGCTCACCGTGATGATGATGCTCGTGGTCAGCTTTGTTTCCCTGATGGTGCATATCTACACCATCGGCTACATGCATGAAGACCCCGGTTATCAGCGCTTCTTCAGCTACATCTCGCTGTTCACCTTCTCCATGCTGATGCTGGTGATGTCGAACAACTTCCTGCAATTGTTCTTCGGCTGGGAAGCCGTGGGCTTGGTCTCTTACCTGTTGATCGGTTTCTGGTACACCCGCCCGACCGCAATCTTTGCCAACATGAAGGCCTTCCTGG
>JAGRFQ010000079.1 GCA_020445945.1 Rhodocyclaceae bacterium | reverse complement strand
GACCACCAGACGCGCCCGCGCGACCGCGGGATGGGCCCTGAGCACCGCGGCGATCTGGCCGGGATGGACGAACATGCCCTTGACCTTGGTGGTCTGGTCGGCGCGTCCGAGCCAGCCCCGGATGCGTGCGTTGGTGCGTCCGCAGGGGCTCGCGCCGGGCAGCAAGGCGGAGAGGTCGCCGGTGCCGAAGCGGATCAGCGGGTAGTCGGGATTGAAGGTGGTGACCACCACTTCGCCGACCTCGCCGGGGGCGACCGGGTCGCCGGTGCCGGGGCGGACGATCTCGACCAGCACGTCCTCGTCGATCACCAGGCCCTCGCGCGCCGGGCTCTCGTAGGCGATGAGGCCGATGTCGGCAGTGGCGTAGGCCTGGTAGGCGTCGATGCCGCGGGCGGCCAGGGCTTCGCGCTGGCTGGGCGGGAAGGCCTCGCCGGAAACAAACGCCTTGGCGAACGGTACCGCCATGCCGGCCGCGTCAGCCTTCTCCAGCAAGATGCGCAGGAAGGACGGGGTGCCGGCGTAGGCGTTCGGCTTCAGGTCACGGATGGCGTCGAGCTGCTGGTCGGTCTGGCCGACCCCGCCGGGAAACACCGTGCACCCCACCGCGTGCGCCGCGGTTTCCATCATCGAGCCAGCCGGCGTCATGTGATACGAGAAGGTGTTGTGCACCAGGTCGCCTTCGCGAAAGCCGGCGGCGTAGAAGGCGCGCGCCAGGCGCCAGTAGTCGGGGCGATTCCCCTCCGGCTCGTAGATCGGGCCGGGCGAGGCGAACACCCGCGCCGTCTGCCGCCCCCAGCCGACGGCGGCGAAGCCCCCAAAGGGGCGTGCGCCCTTCTGCAGTTCAAGCAGTTCGGACTTGCGCGTCACCGGCAGCGCGGCCAGCGCCTCGCGCGAATCAATCGCCGCAGGATCGATGTTGGCCAGCAACCGGGCAAAGGCCGCGGTGGTCTTGCGTGCATGGGCAATCTGGGCGGGCAGGCGGGCCAGCAGCACTCGCTCCCGCTCGGCGGGGTCACGGGTTTCTCGCGCGTCGAAGTGGGTCATGGATGTTCCTTTGTGGCTTGCGTGGCGCGCTCGTCCTTCGATCTGCGTAGTCCGGATGCAGCGCAGCGGAATCCGGGGTCATCCGCACAAAATGGCACACCGTCGTTTGCGTCGGGCGCTCGCCCCCGGCGGTGGGCCTGCAGCCCCCCGGGGCGTCCCGCCGCGATCATTTTTCGTGTTCGACAAACAAAGGCCTCAGCACGGCGCTTCTGGCACGGCGCGCACCGCCGCCGGCAGTGGCGTGGTGACGCCGTTACGACAGCCAGCGCTTGCGGCGACGATAGTGCTTCACATCCCGAAAGCTCTTGCGCCCGTCGCCGGACAGGCCGAGATAGAACTCCTTGACGTCCTCGTTGCTGGCCAGCTCGGCGGCCTCGCCTTCCATCACGATGCGGCCGTTTTCGAGGATGTAGCCGAAATCGGCGTAGCGCAGTGCGACCATGGTGTTCTGCTCGGCGAGCAGGAAACTCACCGTTTCCTTCTTGTTCAGGTCCTTCACGATCTCGAAAATCTCTTCCACGATCTGCGGCGCGAGCCCCATCGACGGTTCGTCGAGCAACACCATTTCGGGGCTGGCCATGATGGCGCGGCCAATCGCGCACATCTGCTGCTCGCCGCCCGAGGTGTAGCCGGCCTGCGAGCTGCGGCGCTCCTTGAGGCGCGGAAAGTACTCATAGACCATGTCGAGCGTGCGCTTGATGCCGGCGCTGCCGTCCGCGCGGGTATAGGCGCCGGTGAGCAGGTTCTCCTCGATGGTCAGGTGCTCGAAGCAGTGCCGCCCTTCCATCACCTGGATCACGCCCTTCTTGACCAGGTCGGCCGGGGTGAGGTGGTCGATGCGCGCGCCCTTGAACTCGACGTTGCCCTTGGTCACGTCGCCACGCTCGGCACGCAACAGGTTGGAGATCGACTTGAGGGTCGTCGACTTGCCCGCACCGTTGGCCCCGAGCAGGGCCACGATGCCGCCCTTGGGCACTTCGAGGGACA
>JAGRFQ010000078.1:60042-66351 GCA_020445945.1 Rhodocyclaceae bacterium | reverse complement strand
CCCCGATCTCGGCGCTGATTCACGCGGCGACCATGGTGACCGCCGGGATCTTCATGGTGGCGCGCATGTCGCCGCTGTTCGAGCTGTCCGAAGCGGCGCTGTCCTTTGTGCTGGTGATCGGCGCGACGACGGCCCTGTTCATGGGCTTCCTGGGCATCATCCAGCACGACATCAAGCGTGTGGTGGCCTATTCGACCCTGTCGCAACTCGGCTACATGACAGTCGCGCTCGGCGTGTCGGCCTACTCGGCTGCGGTGTTCCATCTGATGACGCACGCTTTCTTCAAGGCGCTGCTGTTCCTCGGCGCAGGCTCGGTCATTATCGGCATGCACCACGATCAGGACATGCGCAACATGGGCGGCCTGTGGAAGTACATGCCGATCACCTGGTTTACGTCTCTCGTCGGTTCGTTGGCGCTGATCGGCTTCCCGTTCCTTTCAGGCTTCTTCTCCAAGGACTCGATCATCGAGGCGGTGCATTTCTCGAGCATTCCGGGCGCTGGCTATGCCTACTTCTGCGTCATCGTCGGCGTCTTCGTGACCGCGTTCTACTCGTTCCGAATGTATTTCCTGGTCTTCCACGGCAAGGAGCGTTTCGGCCACGCACATGACCATCACGGCGATCATGAGGACGAAGAGCCCTCGGACGACCACCATCACGGCCTCGCGCCGGGTCAGAAGCCGCACGAGTCACCCTGGGTGGTAACGGTGCCGCTGATCCTGCTGGCCATCCCGTCGGTGTTCGTCGGTTTCTTCACCATCGAGCCGATGCTCTTTGGCGAATGGTTCAAGAGCGCCATCTTCATCGCCGATGCGCACAACACGATCGCCGCCTTCGGGGAACACTTCCATGGCGCGACCGGCATGGCGTTGCACGGGTTCATGACGCCGCCATTCTTTCTTGCCATGAGCGGGGTGGCGCTGGCGTGGTTCTTCTACATGGTCAAGCCCGAGATTCCGGCCGCGATCATGCGCACCTTCAAGCCGATATACACCGTGCTCGAGAACAATTACTACTTCGACAAGTTCAATCAGGCTGTCTTCGCCGGCGGCGCACGCCTGATCGGCACCGGCCTGTGGAAGGGCGGCGATCAGGGCGTGATCGACGGCTTGGTGGTCAACGGCTCGGCACGTGCGGTGGGGCTGGTGGCCCAGTTCAGTCGCATGTTCCAGTCGGGCCACATCTACCAGTACGCCTTTTCGATGATCATCGGCGTCTGCATTCTGCTGTCGCTTTGGTTCGGTGTGGTGTGAGCGTATGACAGCGACCGGGTTTAACACGAAAGAAACGCGCCGGGTTGGCGCATTGAACGGATAGTTGCGATGACGGGTATGCCTCTTCTCAGCCTCGCGATCTGGGTGCCGATTGTCGGTGGCCTGCTGGTGCTTGCCACCGGATCGGATCGCAATGCACCGCTGGCGCGGTCCATGGCCCTGATTACTTCGATAATCGGGTTCCTGGTCACGCTTCCGCTCTATACCGGCTTCGATACGACGACCAGCGCCATGCAGTTCGTTGAACTCGCACGCTGGATTCCGGCGTTCAATATTCACTACTCGCTGGGTGTGGACGGGCTGTCGGTGTTGTTCGTCTTGCTCAACAGTTTTATCACCGTCATCGTTGTTGTGGCCGGATGGGAGGTGATCAAAAAGGGCGTGGCGCAATACATGGCGGCCTTCCTGATCATGTCGGGCTTGCTCAACGGCATCTTTTCCGCGCTCGATGGCCTGCTGTTCTACGTCTTCTTCGAGGCTTCGCTGATTCCGCTCTACCTCATCATCGGGGTATGGGGCGGGGCCAACCGGGTCTACGCCGCGTTCAAGTTCTTTTTGTTCACGCTGGCCGGTTCCCTGCTGATGCTGGTCGCCTTGCTCTATCTGTTCATGCAAAGCGGCAGCTTCAGCATCCTCGAATGGCACGACCTCAGCATCGGCATGTCGGCGCAGACCCTGCTTTTCTGGGCCTTCCTGATCGCGTTTGCGGTCAAGGTGCCGATGTGGCCGGTCCATACCTGGCTGCCGGATGCGCACGTGCAGGCGCCCACGGGCGGATCGGTGGTGCTGGCGGCGATTGCGCTGAAGCTCGGTGCCTACGGCTTCCTGCGCTTTACCCTGCCGATCGTGCCCGACGCCTCGCAGGCCATGGCGCCGATGATGATCGTGCTGTCACTGATTGCCGTGGTGTACATCGGCTTCGTGGCACTCGTTCAGACCGACATGAAAAAACTGGTGGCGTATTCATCGATCGCCCACATGGGCTTCGTCACCCTCGGGTTCTTCATTCTCAATCCGCTCGGGATCGAAGGCGCGCTGGTTCAGATGATCTCCCACGGTTTTGTCTCCGGAGCGATGTTCCTGTGCATCGGGGTGCTTTACGACCGCATGCACTCGCGTGAGATCGCCGACTACGGTGGCGTGGTCAACACCATGCCCAAGTTCGCCGCGTTCTTCATGCTGTTCGCGATGGCTAATGCCGGTCTTCCGGGCACCAGTGGTTTCGTCGGTGAATTCATGGTCGCGCTCGGTGCCGTGCAGTACAACTTCTGGGTGGCCTTCGTCGCGGCCACGACGCTGATCGTGGGTGCAGCCTATACCTTGTGGATGTACAAGCGCGTGGTCTTCGGTGCCGTCACCAACGACAAGGTCGCCAAGCTCGAAGACATCAACGGGCGCGAGTTTGCGTTTCTTGCGGTCCTTGCAGCATGCACTCTGATCATGGGTATCTACCCGCTGCCAGTGACCGAGGTCATGCACGCCACAGTCAATGATTTGCTGCAACACGTCGCAACGAGCAAGCTCTGAGCGCCCAGCTGAATAAAATTACGGGATTGGTCCGAAGATGAACTTTGTAGTCCCAGACTTTGCCCCCGCGGCCACTGAATTGTTCATGGCAGGGATGTCGCTGGTCATATTGCTGCTGACCGTTTTCATGCGCCAGTCGGCGCGAAACGTTGGCTACATGCTGACCCAGGTCACCCTCATCGGGGCTGCGCTGATCACCATCTTCATGATGGACGGTCAGGTGCGCCTGACAATGAGCGACATGTACGTCGACGATCTGCTCGGCGATGTGCTCAAGGTGCTGATCCTGTTCTCCGTCATCACGGCGCTGATCTACGGTCGAGCCTACGCGGCGGATCGAGGCTTCGACACCCCCGAGTATCACTTGCTGGCCCTGTTTTCCACGCTTGGCATGATGGTGATGGTGTCGTCGTCGCACTTCCTGTCGATGTATGTCGGTCTCGAGATGCTGTCGCTGTCGCTGTACGCAATGGTTGCGCTGGATCGCGATTCGGCGCGCAGTACCGAAGCCGCGATGAAGTACTTCATCCTCGGCGCGCTGGCCTCCGGCATGCTGCTGTACGGCATGTCCATGGTCTATGGTGCGACCGGAAACCTGTCGCTCGCCGGCATCGATCAGGCGATCTACAACCAGGCCGCAGTCTACGATGGCGTGTCGAGCAAGACCGTGCTCACCTTCGGTCTGGTCTTCATCGTCGCTGGTCTGGCCTTCAAGTTCGGCGCCGCACCGTTCCACATGTGGGTGCCCGACGTGTATCACGGCGCGCCAACCTCGGTCACGTTGCTGATTGGCTCCGCACCCAAGCTCGCCGCGTTCGCAATGGCCATTCGCCTGCTGGTGGGCGGCATGCTCGATCTGGCCGAACACTGGCAGACCATGCTGATGCTGATGGCGATCGCGTCGCTGGTGCTGGGGAATATCGCGGCCATCGCGCAAACCAACCTCAAGCGCATGCTGGCGTACTCCGGCATCTCGCACATGGGCTTCGTGTTCCTCGGGCTGCTCACCGGGGTGGTCGATGGTGACCGCTTCAACGCGCTCAACGCTTACACCTCGTCAATGTTTTACGCGATTGCCTACGTGGTGATGAGTCTGGCCTCGTTCGGGATGATCATCCTGCTGTCGCGGTCGGGTTTCGAAGCCGAGAACATCGACGACCTCAAAGGCCTCAACAAGCGCAGCTCGTGGTTTGCCGCGATGATGATGATCGTCATGTTCTCGATGGCTGGCATCCCGTTCTTCGTTGGTTTCTTCGCCAAAATGTCGATCCTGCAGTCGCTGGTTGCGGCCGACATGGTGTGGCTGGCGGTGTTTGCGGTGATGATGTCGCTGATCGGCGCCTTCTACTACCTGCGCGTGGTCAAGGTCATGTACTTCGACGAACCGGTCGATACCGCGCCGATTCATTCCGCGCCGGACGTCCGCGTGCTGCTGTCGGTCAATTGTCTGGCCATCGCCGCGCTCGGGCTGCTGCCACAGCAGATGATCGACTTGTGCCAACTGGCATTGGTCGCCAGCTTCCCCGGCTGATCGAACCGACCGGGGGCACCCACGCCGTGTGACGGACTCGTTACACGGCGTTTTGTTTTTTCATCCCCCGCATTTGTCGCTCGCCACAGCGCCAGGACTGACGCCATGCTCAAGACCAATCTCGACAGTCTCACCGAAACACGGCTCGACACCGAGCAAGTCTTCGACGGTGTGCTGCTCAAGGTTCACCGCGACACTGTGCGCCTGCCGGACGGCAAGTCATCGGTGCGCGAGTACATCCGCCATCCCGGCGCGGTGGTCGTGCTCGCGGTGTTGCCGGACGGGCGCTTGGTGTTTGAGCGCCAGTTCCGCTATCCGCTCGGCCTGGCGTTCATCGAGCTGCCCGCGGGCAAGCTCGATGCCGGTGAGTCGATCGAGGCCTGTGCCCGCCGCGAACTGCGCGAAGAGGTCGGTTATGAGGCCGAGCACTGGACCCACGTCGGGACCATGCATCCGTGCATCGGCTACTCCGATGAACACATTGAAGTCTTCGTCGCAACAGCGTTGCGCTACGTTGGCCATCAGTGGGATGAAGGCGAGTTTCTCGAGATCCTGTCACTCAGCCTGGACGAGGCGCGCAGCGCGATGCAGCGGGGAGAACTGACCGATGGCAAAACCCTCAGCGCCTTGTTCATGGCCGCGGGGCATCTGCCGGTCACGCCCTGAAGGCCCGGGGCGCCGCGGGCTAGTCACGGATTTCGCGCCATCCATGATCGTCACGCACGAAGCGATGGGTCGCTACCCGGACGAACGCGGGCTCGCTGGCCAGCCGTCGCCACACCGCCAGATTGATGTGATCGCCTGCCATGTCGAGTTGATGGAAGAACAAACCATCGTTCACGTGACGGCTCGAGGTCGGCGAACCGACGCCGATGCCGATCGCGTGGCGGCCGGACGGAGCGCCGACACGGCTGATCTCGCTGCGATGCAGGTGGCCCCACAGCAGGATGTCCGCGCCGCCGATATCGATCAGCGCACGACGGGCGTGGCGGGCGCCCGCCATCCCGCCCTTGTTGTCGTGCTGGCGACTGGCGAAGGGATGGTGCGCTGCAGCGACGCGCAGCTGTGCGGGCGCCGCGTCGGCGAGCCAGGCCGCCGCGCGGTTGGCCGTCGAGGCGCTCAAGCGCCCCGCGCGCCACGCCAGCCGGTCGGTGCTGTCGAGTAGCGCGAGGCGCAGCGTGGGCGAGTCGAGGCGATCGGTGGTGGCGCTGCCGATGTGTCGGCGATAGCGGTCGCGCGGTGCAAACAGGCGATGCCACGGGCGAAACAGAGGCATATCGTGGTTGCCGGGAATCGCTACCCAGTTGGCGGGCAATTGGTCGAAGAACTGGCGGGCGGCAATGAACTGGCTGTTGCGTGCGCGCTGGGTGAGGTCGCCGGTGATCAGCGTCAAGCCCGGGTTGAGATCGTGGATGGCGCCCAGCAGGATGTCGCTGGCGCCGGCATGCTGGGCGCCGAAGTGCAGGTCGGACAGGTGGATCAGGCGCAGCGTGGGTGAGGGCGGCGTCATGTCGGCTCCGGAGTGACGATGTGCACTGCATCGGGCAGGTAGCGAATGTGCAGCGGCAAGGGGCAGACGGTGATTTCGCCGTCGAGCGACACGCGCAGACGACGCCGGCGGCGCGCGACATCCACCGTCGCTCTGGTCACGCATTGAAGATCGAAGGCCTGGGCTTGCGCGAGGCGTCCGATGAGCGCACGCACGGCGGCCAGCAACACGCGCCGTCGCGGCTGGTGGCGCATCAACACCATCCCCAAACCCGTATCTGCGCAGCGCGAGGCGAAGCTGCTGTCGACACTGGTGAGCTGCAACGGGTTGGCGCCGAAGAAGACCGCGCTGGCGCGACACTGGCGTGTCTCGCCGTCGAGCAGCAGCCGCAGGCGCAGGATTGGATAGCGGTTGAACAGCGTCGCAATGCCCGACAGCACCGCGGTGACGCGGCTGCGGCCGAGCAGGGCGGTGTGCCGTTCACGCGC
>JAGRFQ010000078.1:0-59997 GCA_020445945.1 Rhodocyclaceae bacterium | reverse complement strand
ATTGATTTCGCCGCACGCCACCGGGCGTGGCGGGGCGTTGCCGGCGAGCTGCGCCGCGGCCTCGATGTCGAGCGGGATGCCCAGCCGGCGGGCAACGTAGTTGTAGGTGCCGGTGGGGATGATCGCCAGCGGCTTGCCTGCGTTGCGCGCGGCCTGGGCTGCGATACGCACCGAGCCGTCACCGCCGGCGATCACCAGCCGGTCGGCCTGTGCGGCGGCGGTGGCGCACACCGCGCCCAAACGCACGGGTTTGTGCACGACGAACCACTGCAGGCCGACGCCCGTTGCTTCAAGTGCGCTGCCAATCCGCGCCTGCAGGTCGGCGTCGTCGCCATCGGCGGAACGCACGTTCAGCACGATGGCGAGCGTCAGCCGGTGCATGGCGGGGAGCTTCCTTGAGCGGTCGTGGCACGAGACAATGGGCGTCTGCCGAGGGTCGAGAACTAAGGGAATCTTAACCGCTGATGCGCGGACTTGTACGTAAACATGCTGAGCGTCTGGCGGCGCTTCTGGTGCTGGCGATGACCTGCTTTGCGGTCGCCAACGGTGCGCAGTTGGGCGTGCCGGCGTGGCTTGCCGGGGCGGCGGCGTGGGGGGCGGCGATGCTGCTGTGGCCGGCGCTCGACCGGCGTCAGCGGCGCCAGGCGTGGTGGCTGATCGGGGCCGGCGTGGCGGCGCTTGCGTGGGTTGGCTGGCACACCGGCCGCGTGCCGTGGCTTGGCGTGCTGACCAACAATACCGCGCTGCTCGGCATGCTTGCGGCGGTGAGCTTTCTGCAGCTCATCGGGCTGGGCGAAACCGGCGAGGCGCCGCGCGGTCGCGGTGCGCTGTGGCGTACGCTGGCCGGGGTGCACGTGTTCGGCGCGGTGATCAACCTGTCGGCGATCTTCATCATGGCCGACCGCATGGGCCAAGGGCGGGGGCCGACGCTGACCCAGGCCAGCGCGCTGACGCGCGGCTTTCTGGCGGCGGCGCTGTGGTCGCCTTTCTTTGCGGCCACCGCGGTGGCGCTGACCTATGCGCCGGGGGCGACCTTGGCCGAGCTGGCTGCGGCCGGGTTGCCGCTGGCGCTGTGTTTGCTGGTGATTGCCGGGCGCGATCTGTTGCGCAATCCGGCCACGGGGGCGGCGTTTGTCGGTTATCCGATGCACCCCGCGGCCTTGTGGGTGCCCGCGGTACTGGCCGTGATGGTCATTGGCGGGCATTGGCTGTGGCCGGCGTGGAGCACGCTGGCGATCGTTTCGCTGGCCGCGCCGGTGATGGCTGCCGGGGTGGTGGTCGGTCGTGCCGGCGTGGTAGAGGGCGGGGCGCAGCTGGCGCGCCATGTGATGCGGCGCTTGCCGGTGATGCGCGGCGAGCTGTCCTTGTTTCTGGCCGCGGCGGTGTTCGCGACCGGCCTCAATGCACTGATCGAAAGCAATGGCGGCGCCTTGCCGATGAGCCGGGTCGGGCCGGTGGAGGCTGCGCTGGTGCTGGCGGTGATGATTGGGTTGTGTGTGGCGGGGATTCACGCGGTGATCTCGATCACCATGGTTGCCGCGTGGCTGGCCCCGTTGTCACCGGATCCGGTGCTGATGGGGGTGGTGTATGTGCAGTGCTGGGCAATCGGGCTGGCGGCGGGGCCGATGTCCGGCATCCACCTGGCCCTGCAAGGGCGCTATGGCCTGTCATCGACTGCACTGGCCCGCGCCAACTGGCGCTACTGCCTGCTGGCCTATCTCGCCGCGGTGGTCACGTTGTGGGTGGTTGGCGTGTGGCGCGGGGTGTGAGCGTGCGGCTTGGACTTATCGCTTTCGCACTAGTCTGGTGCGCCGCACCATGCCGGCGCGTTTTCACATGACTGTAATGTTGCTGACAAATAATAGCGCCCAGCGGTGGTGAGACAGGCGAGAGCGAACGACGCTTGCGCCGACACCGCCAGAATACTGGGTGCCGGCCTGCCATCAACGGGGCGGCGTCAGCAGATTATCCTACAGGAGGTTCTTGATGAAAAAGGCGGCTTTCGCCCTGGCAGTGCTTTCCACGGCTGCGGTTGGTTCGGCTTTTGCGCAATCTTCGCGCGATTACATCAGCATTGTGGGTTCGTCGACGGTGTATCCGTTTGCGACGGTTGTGGCTGAGCAGTTCGGCAAGGCCACGAAATTCAAGACACCCAAGATCGAGTCAACCGGCTCGGGTGGCGGTATCAAGCTGTTCTGTGCCGGTGTCGGCGTGCAGCATCCGGACATCACCAACGCGTCGCGCGCAATCAAGAAGTCCGAAATCGAGAGCTGCGCCGCCAACGGCGTGAAGGAAATCGTCGAAGTCAAGATCGGTTACGACGGTCTGTCGGTGGCCCACGCCAAGACCGGTACGCCGATGAATGTGTCGCGCAAGGAGTTGTTCCTGGCGCTGGCCAAGGACGTGCCGAATCCGGATGGCAGCGACACGCTGGTGGCCAACCCGTATCAAACGTGGAAAGACGTGAACGCCAGCCTGCCGGCGGTCAAGATCGAAGTGCTCGGCCCGCCGCCCACCTCCGGTACGCGCGATGCGTTCGTCGAACTGGCGATGGAGCACGGCTGCAAGGAGTTTGACTTCATCAAGGCGATGAAGAAGGCCGACAAGAAGGCCTTCAAGGCGGTGTGCCACACGGTGCGTGAAGATGGCGCCTTCGTCGAAGCCGGTGAAAACGACAACCTGATCGTGCAGAAGCTCGAAGCCAATCCGTCGGCGTTCGGCATCTTCGGTTTCAGCTTCCTCGACCAGAACCGTGACAAGGTCGAAGGCGTGGCGATCGAGGGCGTGAAGCCCGAATTCGAGACCATCTCCGACGGTAGCTACCCGGTGTCGCGTCCGCTGTTCTTCTATGTGAAGAAAGCGCACGTGGGCGTGATCCCCGGCATCAAGGAGTATCTGGCTGAATTCACCAGCACCAAGTCGATGGGTCAGGAAGGTTATCTGGCCGAACGTGGCCTGATTCCGCTGCCCGGTGACGAGTACAAGGGTGTCGCCGATGCGGTGAAGAATCTGGCACCGATGAAGTAATATAGCGCCCGGGCGGCGGCCACGCTGCCGCCCGTTGTGCTGTTCTGTAACGTCAAGTGATGTCATCGTGACCCAAACGCCAATACTCGTTCTGCTGCTGCTCGCACTGAGCTCGGCTGCGTTCTATTTCGGCCGCAAGCGGGCGTTTCAGGTCGCAGGTGGACAGATTCGCAAGCTGCACTCGCTGCCGGGCTATTACGGTTTGTATGTGGCCATCTGGGCCGCGTTGCCGGCCTTGTTGGTCCTCGGCGTGTGGCTGTCGATGGAAGGTTCGCTCATCACCCAGATGGTGGTGTCGACGCTGCCTGCCTCGGTGCAGGATCTCGGCCCCGACAAGCTCAATCTGGTGGTCAACGACATCCGCAACCTGGTTGTCGGCAACATCGTTTCCGGGACGCCCGATGCGGCCATGCAGGCCGCGGCGGACCGCTACCGCGAACTCCAGTCAATCAGCAAGCTCGCGCTCTTCGGCGTCACCCTGGCGGTCGCCGCCATCGCCGGATGGCTGGCCTTTTCGCGCATCGCGCCTCACCACCGCGCGCGCAACGGTGTCGAGCGCATCGTCATGTACGTGCTCATCGCGTGCTCGCTGGTGGCCATTCTCACCACCGTCGGCATTGTGCTGTCGGTGCTGTTCGAGTCGATCCGCTTCTTCCGTGCGGTGCCCGTCAGCGAGTTCCTGTTCGGCCTCGACTGGAGCCCGCAGATCGCGATGCGCGCCGACCAGGCCGGCTCGTCCGGCGCCTTTGGCGCGGTGCCGCTGTTTGCCGGCACGCTGCTCATCACCCTGATCGCGATGATCATCGCTGTGCCGATCGGGCTGATGTCGGCCTTCTACCTGGCCGAATACGCCAGCCGCCGGGTGCGCGCGATCGCCAAGCCGCTGCTCGAAGTGCTCGCCGGCATCCCGACCGTGGTGTATGGCTTCTTCGCCGCGCTGACGGTGGCCCCCTTTATTCGCGATTCGGGCAGCATCCTCGGTCTCGACGTTGCCTCCGAAAGTGCGCTGGCCGCCGGGCTGGTGATGGGGGTGATGATCATCCCCTTCGTCTCGTCCTTGTCCGACGACGTGATCAATGCGGTACCGCAGTCCTTGCGCGACGGCGCCTACGGCATGGGCGCAACACGCTCCGAGACCGTGCGTCAGGTGATTTTTCCGGCTGCGCTGCCGGGGATCGTCGGCGCGATTTTGCTGGCCGTGTCGCGCGCCATCGGCGAGACCATGATCGTGGTCATGGCCGCCGGCCTGGCCGCCAACCTGACCGCCAACCCGCTGGAGGCCGTCACCACGGTCACGGTGCAGATCGTGACCCTGCTGGTCGGCGACCAGGAATTCGACAGCCCCAAGACGCTTGCCGCATTTGCGCTCGGGCTGATGCTCTTCCTGGTGACGCTGGTACTCAACGTGCTGGCGCTTCACATCGTCCGCAAGTATCGGGAACAGTATGACTAATCCCACTTCCCCCGCAGCGCCCGGGCAGAGCCGTGGCGAGCGCAACTTTGCGCGTGTGCAGGCCGGCATGAAGAAACGCCGTGCCGCCGAAACGCGCTTCCGCCTGTACGGCATGATCGCGGTCGGTCTGGGGCTGAGCTTCCTGCTGGTGCTGATGTTCAGCATCGTCAGCAAGGGCTACTCGGCGTTTCTGCAAACCTACGTGCGCCTCGACGTGCCCCTGCTTGAGGAGGTCATCGACCCGGAGCAGACGCGCCAGCTCGACACCCTGCGAAGCGCCGACTATGGCGCATTGGTCAAGCAGAACCTGCGCGACATGTTCCCCGAGGTGACCGGCCGGCGCGACAAGTTCGCGCTCTACAACCTGGTCAGCAACGGGGCGGGTTTCGACATTCGCGACCGCGTCCTTGCCAATCCCGACCTGATCGGCACGACGCTGTCGATCTGGGTGGCCGCCGACGACGATGTCGACATGTTGCTCAAGGGCCATATCGAGCGAACCGGCCCCGAGGCCGACCGCCGGATCAAGGACAACCAGCTCGCGTGGATTGACAAGCTCAATGCCGAAGGCCGGCTGGAGAAGCGCTTCAACGTCGCCTTCTTCTCCAACGGCGACTCGCGCGACCCCGAACTGTCGGGGATTCGCGGCGCGTTGATGGGGACCATCTTCACCCTCATTGTCACCCTGTCGCTGTCCTTCCCGCTCGGCGTGGCCGCGGCAGTGTATCTGGAAGAATTTGCGCCCAAGAACCGCTGGACCGATCTGATCGAGGTGAACATCAACAACCTCGCCGCGGTCCCGTCGATCGTGTTCGGCCTGCTCGGCCTGGCGGTATTCATCAACTTCTTCGAGCTGCCGCGCTCGGCGCCGCTGGTGGGCGGGCTGGTGCTCACGCTGATGACGCTGCCGACGATCATCATCGCCGGCCGCGCGGCGCTCAAATCGGTGCCGCCGTCGATCCGCGAAGCCGCCCTCGGGATCGGCGCCTCGCCCATGCAGGCCATGCTCTACCACGTGCTGCCGCTGGCGCTGCCGGGCATGCTCACCGGCACCATCATCGGCATGGCGCAGGCGCTGGGCGAGACCGCGCCGCTGCTGATGATCGGCATGGTGGCCTTCATTGCCGACGTGCCGCAGGGGATTTTCGATCCGTCGACCGCGTTGCCGGTGCAGATCTATCTGTGGGCCGACAGCCCCGAGCGCGCCTACGTGGAACGCACTTCGGCGGCGATCATGATCTTGCTCGCATTCCTCGCCTTGATGAACACGGTTGCGGTGTTGCTGCGCAAACGATTCGAACAGCGCTGGTAAGTCAGGTAAATTAGACAATGAAACATGCTGAACCGACACTGCCCATGACCCAGGGAAAATCGATGACCGTCAATGCGTTCGAAGACACGCATGAGACCAAGCCCGTCAAACCCCAGTCCACAGCCACGGTGCACCGCGATGTCCGCGAAACCGTGGGTGAAGTGCGGGTGGAAGATCCGCGCATCCGGTGTACCGATGTGAACGTGTATTACGGCGAGAAGCACGCGATCAAGAACATCAGCCTGGATGTGGGCAAGGGCGAAGTGCTGGCCATGATCGGTCCCTCGGGCTGCGGCAAGAGCACCTTCCTGCGCTGTATCAACCGCATGAACGACACCGTCAGCTCATGCCGTGTGACGGGCGAAATCCTGCTCGACGGGGAAGACATCAATGGCCGCCATATCGACGTGGTGCCGCTGCGCGCGCGCGTCAGCATGGTGTTCCAGAAACCCAATCCGTTCCCCAAGTCGATTTACGAAAACGTCGCCTTCGGGCCCAAGATCCACGGTCTGGTACAGAGCAAGGCCGAGCTCGACGAAATCGTCGAGGCCAGTCTGCGCAAGGCCAATCTGTGGGACGAGGTCAAGGACCGGCTCGATGACCCCGGTCTGGGCCTGTCCGGCGGCCAGCAGCAGCGCCTGTGCATCGCGCGCTCGATCGCCATCGAGCCCGAAGTGATCCTGATGGACGAGCCGTGCTCGGCGCTCGACCCGATCTCCACCGCCAAGGTCGAGCAGCTGATCGACGAGCTGCGCCAGAACTACTCGATCTGCATCGTCACGCACTCGATGCAGCAGGCCGCGCGGGTGTCGCAGCGCACCGCCTACTTCCATCTCGGCGATCTGATCGAGATCGGCAAGACCGACGACCTGTTCATCAAGCCGCGGCACCAGCTCACCGAAGACTACATTACCGGGCGCTTCGGCTGACCCCCTGGCCGTCAGCGCCAACGCCCCCGTCCGGGGCGTTTTTCATTTGGGCGCACGGCGCGAGTCCAGTGCGGTGATCACGCCCGCGACGGCAATGATCGCGATGCCGAGCAGGCGCGCACCGTCGGGCAACTGGTCGAACAGCACCCAGCCGAGCAGCGTCGCCCACGCCAGCTGCACATACAGGATCGGGCTCAGCAGCGAGGCCGGCGCCAGGCTGAAGGCACGAATCAGCAGAAAGTGGCCCACGCCCCCAAACACGCCCATCGCGCCCATCAGCAGCATCGCGCGCGCGTCCGGCGGCGGGCCGGCCCAGTGCCACGGCAGGGCCAGCGTCATGCCCAGCGTGCCCACCAGCGCAGTGTAGTAGAGCAGGGTCAGCGGGCGCTCGGTGGGCGACAAGGCCCGCGTGAGCACCTGATACACCGCAAAGCCGCTGGCCGCCGTGAGCGCCAGCGCGATGCCTGCCGGCGGCAGCGCCACGCCGCCGGGCCGGACCACCACCAGCACCCCGGCAAAGCCGAGCGCGACGGCGCTCCAGCGCAGGCGCGAGACCGCCTCGCCGAGCACGTGGCGCGCCAGCACCGTGACCAGAAAGGGCGCAACGAAGATGATTGCAGTGGTTTCCGCAAGCGGCATGCGCTGCAGCGCGGCGACGATGAACCACGAGGTGACAAGCAGGCACAGCGCACGCAGCACCTGCAGTCCGGGGCGGCGGGTGGCGATGAGTTGGCGCCCGTGGCGTGGGGCAAGCAACACCGTCATGAGCAGGAAATGCACGCCGTAGCGAATCCACACCAGCAGCGACACCGGCCAGTCGCGGCTCAGGTATTTACTGGTGCTGTCGAGCAGGACGAAGAACAGCACGGCCACCACCAGCAGGGCGATGGCACGTAGCGGCGAGGCGGCGGGCACCGCTCAGCGGCCGAGCGTGAAGCTGAAGCGCGCGCCATGCGGGTCGAGCGCCACGGCGTCGACATCGCCGCCATGACGCATGACGATGCGCTGAACGGTGGCGAGACCGATGCCGGTGCCCTCGAATTGTTCCGCCGCGTGCAGGCGTTGAAACGGCTTGAACAAGGTGTCGGCCGCCGCCATGTCGAAACCGGCACCGTTGTCGGTGACTTCGAAGTGGCAAAGGCCGTCGACCGTTCTTGCGCCAAAGTGGATGCGCGCGGCGCTGACGGGGCGCGTGAATTTCCATGCATTGCCCAGCAGGTTGTCGAGCACCGAGCGCATCAGCAAGGGATCGGCACTGACCGACAGGTCGTCGTCCACCGTCCACTCGACATTCCGTTGGGGATCGCGTGCGCTCAGCTCTTCGAGGATGCTGCGCCCCAGCGCGGAGAGGTCGACCGACTCGCGCTGCAATGGCTTGCGCGACACCTGCGACAGATCGAGCATGTTGTCGATGAGCGTGCTCATGCGCGTGACCGCGCCCTGGATGCGGCGCAGGTAGTCTTGCCCGGCCGGCGACAGGGTGTCCGCCAGCTCGCTGCCGAGCAGGTGCGAGAAGCCGTCGATGGCGCGCAGCGGCGTGCGCAGGTCGTGCGACAGCGAGTTGCTGAAGGACTCGAGTTCGATCAGCGCGCTCTCCAGCTCGGCGGTGCGCTGGGCAACGCGCGCCTCAAGCTGTGCGCTCAGGCGCGCGAGGGCGTCGGTGTTTCGGCGGCTGGCCGAGATGTCGCGCACGATCAGCGTGTTGCCGTAGCGGCCGTCTTCGAGATGGCCGTGGCGTGACATGCGCACGTTGAACCAGGCGTGCGCGTGCCCCTCGCTGCGCACCGCATAATCAAAACTCTGGACCCCGGCGCCGTCGGTGAGGCGTTGTTGGGCCGCTTCGAAGTGGGCCACCGCGTCGGGGGGCAGCAGGGCGCTCATGGCGTGCCCGAGCAACTCCCCCGGGGAGAAGTGAAAACGCGCGGGGGCGGGCTTGGGGTAGTGCTCGCGCACGACGCCGTCGGCATCGGTGATCAGCATCAGGTCATCCATGCTCGCCAGTGCGCTGCGCAGCCGGCCGTCGCTCTCGTGGCGCGCGCGCTCGGCGCGCATCCGGTCGGTCACATCGCGGCCGACCACCATCAGCGCCTTGGGGTTGCCGGCGGCATCGAACAGCGGCGTCTTGATCATGTCGAGATAGCGCGATCCGTCGTTTTCGGTGTGCGGAATCTCTTCGATGAAACGGACCGACGTGGCGCGCCCCCAGGCCAGGCGATCGGTGTTGGTGCAGCGTCGGAGCACGTCCTTGAGGTCGGCGGACACGTGCGTCGCCAGCGCCTCGTTGCTCTGGCCCTGCCACGCCTTGTCGGTGAGCTGATACATCCGCAGGCCGGCCGGATTGGCCATCTGCCAGCGGCTGTTGGGGTCCTTGATGGCGATGAAATCCGGGGTGGAATCGAGCAGCGCGGAGAGCCGCTGTTCGGAGTCGCGCAGCGCCCGTTCGACCTTGTCCTGATCGGACAGATCGTGGATGAAGCCGCCCAGGTAGCGCTGGCCGCGAAAACTCATGTGGCTGAAAAACAGCGCCACGGGAATCGTGCGCCCGTCCGGGCAGTGCAGCTTGCGGCGCAGGCGCACGGCCGGCGCCTGCGGGTCTGCCGGGGCGAGCAGTTCGGTGGCGTTGTCGAACAGCTGGTGCAGGTCGAGCGCTCTGGCGGGGTCGGGCGGCTGGCCGAGCAGGGTATGGAAGGCCGGATTGCTCAGGGCGACCTCGCCGGCGGTCGAGACCCACAGCATCGGCAGGTTCATGGCGCCAAAGGCGTGGCGGCTGAAGCCGAGCATTTCGCCGGCCTCTTCGGCGATTGATTGATCGACCAGAATCAGCAGGGTGGCTGGCGTCGCGTCATCGGCGCGGGTCGAGAAGTGGTGCGCGCGAATCAGGATCTGGCGCGTGTCGATGGTGACCGACAGCGGTCGGCGCACGGCGTTGGCGGCGAGCAGTTCGCCCAGCTTGGCACGCTCGGTGGCGGCCAGCTTCGGGGCGATGGTGGCGATGTCGGGGATCGGATCGGCGTCGTCGAAACCAAACAGTGTACGCGCGGCATGGTTGATGACGCGGATCGCACCGCCGGCCTCGACCAGGCACACGCCGAGCGATCGGGTGTGGGTCAGCAGCTGATCGAGCAGGTTGCCTTGCGAGGCGAGCTGGCGGTGCGCCTCGATCTCGTCGGCCTGGCGCTCGATCACGTGACGCAGCACCTCGACGTAGCGATGCTCCAGGCAGCGCACGATGTCGTGCTCGGAGAGAACGCCGACAAGCCGCTCGTTGCGGGTGATTGCGAGATGGCGGATCTGCTTGCCGGCCATCAGGCGGGCTGCCTCGTACGCCGGGCGCGCAGCGTCGAGCGAAACCACCGGGGTGCTCATCACCCCGGCCAGGGCCAGCGTCTCGAGCGCCACCCCGCGTGCCAGCAGGCGGGTCAGGTCGCGCGTGGTGATGATGCCCTCGGGCTGCTGGTCGGGGCCCACGATGATGACGCAGCCGATGCGTTCGCGGCGGATCAGGGCCAGGCACGCGGGCACGCTGGGGCTGGCCGGCAGCACCGAGGGCGGCGCGGTCATGATCTGTTCGAGTGCGTCGAGGTGGGCGAAATGCTCGACCCCCATGTGGCGCAGGATCGCGCTTTCGCTGAGGATGCCGACCACGCTCTGGTCGCTGCCGCGCACGATCGCGTGACGCACCCCGCGCGCCAGCATCCGCTCATACACGTCGACGTAGGGCTCTGCCGCGTCGGCCCACAGCATGGCGTGGTTGCAGACCTCGCCAAGGCGTTGTTCGCTCTGGTGGCCGGCGAGGGTCAGGTCGACCGCGGTGCGTTCGGAGAGAATCCCGATGAACTGGCCGCCGGCCTCGGCGAGGACCGCGCCGGATGGGCTGTCGGCCAGATAAACCAGGGCGGACGCCAGTGGCGCTTCGGCGCGCATGCTGGTGATGGGCTGCGCAAGCAGACCGGCAACCGCCGATTCGATCGGGGCCAGCGGCAGAATGTCGAGCTCAGGCACGGGCGGATGACCTTATTCATGAGGCGCGCTTCATGCGCGTCGGCCTGGAACAGACGCATAGACTAGCCGAACTTGGTGCCGGCGTGTCTCGAAATATGACGAAAGTTATACCCGGGCCGGTGCCTCAGGGGCGGGATTTTTGCGCAATCCATTGATTGAGGAGCACCCGCACCGCGTCGGGCAGCTCGGCAGCGCCCATGCCGACCGGCCCAATGCCCTTGGCCTGCAGCATGTCGGCGGCCGCGCCGTGCAGGTGCACCGCACCCAGCACGGCTTGCTCGATCGGCCAGCCCTGCGCCAGCAGCCCGGCAAGCAGCCCGGTGAGCACGTCGCCCATGCCGGCCGCGGACATCCCGGGGTTGCCGCTGCGGTTGATGTACCAGCGGCCGTCCGGGTGGGCGATGACGCTGCCGCAGCCCTTGAGCACGACGTGGGCGTTGAAGCTGCGTGCCAGCGCGATGACGCTTGTCAGGCGGTCGGCCTGGATGGTGTCCGGGGTTTGCTTGAGCAGCCGTGCGGCCTCGCCGGGGTGGGGGGTGAGCACCAGCGGCGCGCTGCGCCGACGGGCTACCTCGGCCAGTGCGTCGTCGCAGCCCAGCAGATTGAGCGCGTCGGCGTCGAGCACCAGCATGCTGTCGGTGGCCAGCGCCGCGGTGAGCAGCTCGACCGCCGCCGCGTCGCGCCCCAGTCCGGGGCCGATGGCGACGGCGTTGCCTTCGGCCAGCGCGTGGCTGGCGCGGCGAATCATCAGCTCGGGTTGCACCTGGTCGACTGCCGGGCCGCGGTCGTCGAGCAGGCCGACGAAGACGCGTCCGGCGCCCACCCGCAGCGCGGCCCGTCCGGCGAGCAGCGCGGCGCCACACATGCCGGGCGCGCCGCCAACGATCACCGCGTCGCCAAAGCTGCCCTTGTGGGTGTTGAGCCGGCGTGGCTGGAGCTGCTCGGAAAACAGCATCGGCCGGACCTCCCAGCCCGGCGCCGGGCGCTGCGCGTTGGCGTCGAGGTCGAGCCGCTTGACCACCAGGTCGCCGCAGCAGTCGGGCCCATCCAGGGTCAGCAGGCCGGGTTTGAGGGCGATGAAGGTCACCGTGTGGGTGGCTTCGAAGGCGACGCCCAGTACGCGCCCGGTGTCGGCGCACAGCCCGCTCGGGACGTCGATCGCCATGCGCGGGCCCGGGAGGGCGTTGAGGTTGCGGATCCAATCGGCGTAGCGTCCGTCGATCGGGCGCTGCAGCCCGATGCCGAACAGGGCGTCGACCACCAGCGCCCAGCCGTCGCGGGGTGGGGCGGGCAGGTCGGAGACGATCTGCCCGCCGACGTCGCGCCATGCGCTGTAGGCCTTGAGGGCGTCGGGCGGCAGTTTTGCCGGGTCGCCGGCGAAGGCGACCACCACCTCGCGCCCGGCCTGCACGAAATGGCGCGCCATCACGAAGCCGTCGCCGCCGTTGTTGCCGGGGCCGCAGGCGATGAGCAGCGGACCGGGGCGGTCGATCATCAGCCGCACGGCCTCCTCGGCCGAGGCACGTCCGGCGCGCTCCATCAGCGGCGGTTTGGCGCTGGCCATGACCGCGTGTTCGATACTGCGAATTCCGGAGACAGGGTAGATCGGCAGACTGTGGCTCAGCATGGTGGTGGTCGGTGTCCTTGAGGGCGTTGCGGGCATTCTACGCCCTTCGTCCGATCGCACGATGTTGGTGTCAGGGTGTCAAACGCTCAAGTTTGTCGGTGTGCGTACGTAGTACAGTGCAGATACGCAAGGCGTGCGTTCGACGCGCCAATTTCCCCCAGCCGTTGTCTGACCGCTGGTCAGGCAGGAGAGACCGGCATGAAAAACATGTTGTGGCTTCAGACAGGCGCATGCAGTGGCGACACCATGGCCCTGCTGTGCGCCGAAAACCCCACCATCGAGCAACTCGTCAAGGCCGGCACCATCGAGGTTCTGTGGCATCCGTCGCTGAGCAGCGGCGATGCCGATCTGGGCGCCCTGATCGCGGCCATCGAAGCCGGCGAGCAGCGCCTCGATCTGCTGTGCATCGAAGGCAGCATCATCACCGGACCGCAAGGGACCGGCATGTTCGACAGCTACCGCAAGCGCCCCAAGATGGACATCGTCCGCGCGCTCGCCGCGCACGCCGGCCACGTGGTGGCAATGGGCACCTGCGCGGCCTTTGGCGGCATTCCCGCCTCGGGCAGCAATCCAACCGACAGCATCGGGCTGCAGTTCGATCGCGACAAGCAGGGCGGGCTGCTGGCGTGGGACTGGCGCGCGAAATCCGGCACGCCGGTGATCAACGTGGCGGGCTGTCCGGCCCACCCGGAGACCATCGTCCGCACGCTGGCCATGCTGGCGCGCGATCTGCCGATGGAGCTCGATGGCCTCAACCGGCCGGCGGTGTTCTTCAGCTCGATGGTGCATCAGGGCTGCACGCGCAACGAGTATCACGAGTACGACGTCGAGGAAACCGAGCTCGGCGGGCGCGGCTGCATGTATTTCAACCTCGGCTGCAAGGGGCCGAGCACCCAGGCGGTGTGCAACACCACGTTGTGGAACGGGCGCAGCAGCAAGACCCGGGCGGGGGTGCCGTGCTTTGGTTGTACGGCGCCGAATTTTCCGGCCGAGGGCGACTTGTTCCGCACCGAAAAAATCGCCGACGTGCCGATCAAGATGCCGCTGGGCGTCGCCCGCGGGCAATACATGGCCTACAAGAATCTGGCCAAGGCGGCGGCGCCGGTGCGCGTGCGCGGCCGCAAGATGGAGCCTTGAGCCATGGTCCGCCGAACCTTGGACATCGACCTCAACCGGGTCGAAGGCGATCTGAGCTTTGAGGTCGATCTGGAGGGCGCGACGATCGTCGATGCGCGCTGCATCGGCACGCTGTACCGCGGCTTCGAACAACTGATGATCGGTCGCGCGCCGAAAGACGGGCTGGTGATCACCCCGCGGGTGTGCGGCATCTGCGGCACCGCGCATCTGTACTCGGCCGTGCTGGCGCTCGAAGATGCCGGCGGATTTCGCGTGCCGGCGCACGCCACCCTGATCCGCAACCTGTGCCTGATGGCGGAAAACGTGCAGAGCGACATCCGCCAGACCTTCCTGTTCTTCGCTCCCGACCTGCTTCACCCGCGCTATGCCGACCACCCGCTGGCCGCCGATATCGATCGCGCCTTCAAGCCGTTGGCAGGCAAGGTGGTGCGCTCCGCGCTCGACGCCTCGCGCAAGATTCTGGGCATCGTGGCCTTGTTTGGCGGGCAGTGGCCGCACTCGTCCTACATGGTGCCGGGCGGCGTCACGCGGCCGGCCAATTCGCGCGATCTTGTCGAATGCGAGGGCATGGTCGACGCGGCCATCGAGTGGTTCGAGGACGTGGTGATCGGCGGCGACATGCACGCCTGGCTGGCGCTGGACTCGGCGGCGGGCTGTTTGAACTGGCTGGAGACGCCCGATGGCGGTGCCTCGGCGCTGGGGCTGATGAGCCGCATGGCGCGCTCGGTGGGCCTGCACACCATCGGCGGCGGGGTGAACGCGTTCATCAGTGGCGGCGTGCATCACGCCCCGTCGGACGGCGAATCGTCCGGCCGCAGCACCTTTGTGCCCGGCGGGCTGTACGACGGCGCCAGCGGCCAGCTCGAAGCCTTCGACCATGCCCGGATAACCGAAGAAGTGCGCTACGCCTGGTTCCGCCCCTACGACGGCGGACGCCACCCCTACGACGGTGAGACCGTGCCCGACTATCGCCCCGGCGACGACCGCTACACCTGGGCCAAGGCGCCGCGCTACGATGGCCGGGTGGTCGAGACGGGGCCGTTCGCGGAGCTGCTGGTCGGCGGCGACGCGATGCTGCGCGACCTGCTCGCCGAGGAGGGCGGCAGCTGCTGGCTGCGCCAGTTTGCGCGGCTGCGACGCTGCGCACACACCCTGCACTGGATGAAGCACCACCTCGCCCAGCTCGCCGACTGCCACACCCAGCCGCACGTGATCGTGCCCGACGAATCGGCGCTGCAATCCGGCCAGGGCTACGGCATGGTGCAGGCCGCGCGCGGCACGCTGGGCCACTGGATCCAGCTCGACGAGGGCAAGATCAGCCGCTACCAGATGGTTACCCCGACGGCGTGGAATGCCTCGCCCAAGGACACCGCCGGGCGCCACGGGCACTGGGAGCAGAGCGTCATCGGCCTCACCTTGGCCGACCCGGACGACCCGCTCGAACTCGGTCACATCGTGCGTTCGCACGACCCGTGTCTGGTGTGCACGGTGCATTTTGCCGGCTCCGGAAAACGGGTGCGCTATGGCATCTGAACGGGTCAACATCGTGTGCGTTGGCAACGATCTGCACGGTGATGACGGCGTGGGCGGCGCGGTATGGGCGGCGCTCGACAGCGCGCGGCTGCCTCCCGGCGTGCGCCTGATGCGTGCGCCCTTTGTCGGGCCGGCAGCGGTGGCGTGCTTCGAGGACTGCGCGCGCGTGGTGGTGGTCGACGCAGTGTGCGGCTTCGGCGCCGCCGGCTCGGTGCACTGCCTCGCTGCCGGGCAGATTGCGGCCGAGACCGCGGGCGCCGGCCATGCCGCGGCGTTGGGCGATTTTCTGGCCACCTTGCCGCTGATGCTAGCGCCGATGCCGGCGATCGCGGTGGTCGGTATCGAGGCTGAAGGTTTCGCCAGCTTTACGCCCGGCCTGAGCCCTCCGGTGGCGGCCGCGGTGCCGCAGGCCTGCCGCCTGGCGCTCGAGGTGGCGCAGGGTGTTTGACCACGCCCACCACATTCTTGTCCCGATCGACCGCGTGTGCGCGATCGCCGGCGGCGCCGGGCGGTGGTGCGGGCAGGCCGCGCTGCCGGGGGCGCAGGCGCTGCACACAGTCAACATCGAAGCGGTGGAGGATGTGTTTCGTGCCGAGCTGATCGCCTGCCCGCACGACGGCTGGCGCACCTTCGCCTGCCATCTCGACGCCGATGGCGAGCGCCAGTGCGAAGTGCCCTGCGGCGTCGGGCGCAGCCCGCTGGCTTTCGAGGTGGTGCGCGTGCGTGGTCGCTTTTACCTGCTCGTTCCGCCTGCCAGCGATGCCACCGAAGCGGTGGCCGCCGAGCGTGCGGTGCTCGAAGATGAAATCAATGCCTTGCGCGACGCCAACCACGCGCTCGAGGCGCAGGTGATCGACGTGTCGCGCGGCATGGACGAAGTGATCGAGGCCTTGTCGGTGCAGTCGCGCGCGCTGGAAGAACGCAATCGCGAGCAGGACCGCCTGACCAGCTTCGTGCGCCGGGTGATGGACACCATGGACAATCCGCTGATCGTGCTTGACCGGTTCGGGCGCATTGCCCAGGTCAATACCGCGGCCAGCCAGGCGTTCGGATGTAGCGAGGGGGCGCTGGTGGGGCAGCCGGGGGATGTGCTGCTGTCGTCGCGCGACTGTCAGACGCTGGCCAACGGTGCCGCGACCGACAGCGGGCTGGTGCTGTTTCAGGCCATCGCCAGCCAGGGGCATCTGGCGGTGGAGCTCGCGCTCGACGGGTCCGCCGGGCCGAACAACGGTGTCGAGCGGGCGTTTCTGGTGCACGGCGCAGCGCTCTACGATGGTTCGGGCAAGATGGACGGGGTGGTGATCGTGGCGTCGAACGTGACCCGCTTGCGCGAGCGCGAGATCGAGCTGCGCGAAAGCGAGCAGCGCTTTCGCGATTACTCCTCGGTGGCCTCGGACTGGTTCTGGGCGACCGATGCATCGCTGCGCTTCGCGGCGGTGGAGCAGGAGCGCGAGAACCCGGTGTTGGGCTATCTGGTCGACCGCCGCCCGCACGATTTCCCCCCACAGGACGCGCGCCAGCACGTGCGCTGGCTGGCGCATCTTGCCGATCTGGATGCGCGGCGCATCTTTCGCGATTACGAGGTCGCCATGCAGTTGCCGTCAGGCGAGTGCTGGCTGGCAGTCAGTGGTACGCCGGTGTTCGACCGCGACGGCAATTTCAATGGCTACCGTGGCACGGCCCGCGACATTACCGGGCGCAAGGCGCTCGAGGAAGAAGTCCGCCGCCACCGCGACCATCTGACGGAGCTGGTTGCCGAGCAGACCGCCGACCTGATTCGCGCCAAGGAGGTCGCCGAGCATGCCAACCGGATGAAGAGCGAGTTTCTGTCCAATGTGTCGCACGAGCTGCGCACCCCGCTGCATGCGATCCTGTCGTTCTCGCAGCTGGGGCAGAAACGTACCGACGGTGGCGACGAGGATGTGCGCGTGGGGCAGTACTTCGAGCGTATCCGCCTCAGTGGTCAGCGTCTGACCCGACTGGTGGATGATCTGCTCAATCTGGCGCGGCTCGAATCGGGTCAGACCACGCTCGACATCAAGCCGGTAAACGTCGATGAGGTGCTCGCCGACATCGTGGCCACGCTCGATGCGCTGCTCGCCAGCCGGCGGCAGCACGTTGTGTGCACCAACCGCATGACGATGCGCACCGCACGCATCGATGGCGACCGCTTCGCCCAGGTGCTGCACAACCTGATCGGCAACGCGAGCAAGTTCTCCGCCGAGGGCGGGCGCATCGCGGTCACGCTTGAAGATGCGCAGCTCGACACCGGCGGCGAGGCGTTCCGGCTGGTGGTCGGCGACAACGGGCCGGGCATTCCCGAGGGGGAACTCGACGACATCTTCGGCAAGTTCGTGCAGAGCAGCCGCACCAAAACCGGCGCGGGCGGGACCGGCCTGGGGCTGGCGATCTGTCGTGAGATCGTGCACGCCCACGGCGGCCGGATCGTGGCGCGCAACCGTGCCGAAGGCGGCGCCGAAGTCGAGGTGCTGATGCCGCTGTCGGTGCACATCGACGCCCCCGCCTGAGCCGCCGGTGGCCTACGCCGCCGATTTGCCCTTGTTGCGTTTGTCGCGCAGATAGATGTGATTGCCGCGGCGCTCGAGCTCGAACAGCCCGACCGCCTCGATCAGATCGCTGAGCTTGCGGTAGCCATAGTTGCGCGGATCGAACGAGGCCTGATTGCTGATGTGAGAGCCGATCCCGCCCAGCGCGGCCCAGCCTTCGTCGTCGGCGGCCGCGTCGACGCCGGCGCGCAACAGGCTCACCAGTTTGGTGTCGCCTTTGAGTTCCTTGGCGCTTTTGCGCGTGGTCTCGGTGCCGGCCTTGCGCTCGGTCTCGGCTGGCGAGCCGAGGTTTTCGAGATACAGAAAGCGCGAGCACGCATTGACGAAGGGCATCGGCGTCTTCTTCTCGCCAAAACCGAACACCTTCAGCCCGTTGGCGCGGATGCGCATCACCAGCGGGGTGAAGTCCGAATCGCTCGATGCCAGACAGAAGCCGTCGAGATTTTGCGTGTACAGCAAATCCATGGCGTCGATGATCATCGCGCTGTCGGTCGCGTTCTTGCCCTTGGTGTAGGCAAATTGCTGCACCGGCTGGATCGCGTAGTCGTGCAGCACCGCCTCCCAGCTCTTCAGCCCCGTGCTCTTCCAGTTGCCGTAGGCGCGGCGGATGTTGGTGACGCCGTACTTGGCCAGCTCGTCGAGGATCACATCGATCTTGGCGGCAGGGCAGTTGTCGGCGTCGATCAGCAGCGCGATGCGGGTTTCTTTTTCCATCAGGGGCTCCGGAACAGGTGCGCTGCGGTGAGCAGCGTGGTGGCGTGAATCGCCACGGTATCAGCAATGTCATGACCATAACCGCCGGCCATCGCGATGGCCACCGGCACACCGCCCGCGCGGCAGCGGCCGAGCACCCGCTCGTCGCGCGCGGCGAGCCCGGTGCGGGTCAGCGCGAGGCGGCCGAGGCGGTCGCCCTCGAAGGGGTCGGCGCCGGCGAGGTAGATCACCAGATCGGGCTTGAAGTCGTCGAATATCGTGTCGAGCGCGGCGTCCAGCACCGCCAGGTAGGCGGCGTCGCCGGTGCCGTCGGGCAGGCCGATGTCGCACGTCGAGCGCTGTTTGCGGAAGGGGAAATTCTTCTCGCCGTGCACGCTCAGGGTGTAGGTGGCGGGGTCGGCGCCGAGGATGTCGGCGGTGCCGTCACCCTGGTGCACGTCGCAATCGACAATCGCCACCCGCCGCGCCAGCCCCTCGGCGCGCATCGCCAGCGCGGCCACGGCGGCGTCGTTGAAGACGCAGAAGCCGGCGCCGAAATCGCGCCCGGCGTGGTGCGTGCCGCCGGCCAGGTTGGCGGCGCAGCCGATCGCCAGCGCGGTGCGGCAGGCCGCCAGCGTGGCGCCGGCGGAGCGGCGCGAGCGCTCGACCATCTGCGGGCTCCACGGAAAGCCGATGCGCCGGATCTCGGCCGCGCTCAACTCGCCGCGCACCACGCGCTGCAGGTAGGCCGGGCGATGGGCGCGCAGCAGCGCGGTGTCGTCGGCCGCCGCGGGGACCTGAAAATCGCCCGGCGCGAACACCCCGCTGGTCATCAGCGTCTCGCGCAGGCGGCTGTATTTTTCCATCGGGAAGCGGTGCCCCGGCGGCAGCGGCAGCACGAAATGGTCGGCGTAGAACAGCTTCATCGCGCGCGCGCCATGCAGGTGTTGTAGCGGCTCTCGACGCGCTGGGCGAACCAGCGGGTGGTGAGCTTGCGCTGGATCTTGGGGCTCTTGAGCAGGATCTCCGGGATGCGCTGACGCGGCACGCCGCGCGTGCTGCGCTTGTCGGCCAGCGCAAACACGCGCTGGTAGAGCCGGCTGTCGGCCAGACCGGCGTCTTTCTCTTTGAGAAGATCGCTGCGAATCTGGCGATGGCTCAGGTGCAGCGTGGTGGCCTGCGTGTGTAGCGCGGTCTCGGTGTTGCTCGGCGCCTCGCTCGGGCGGCCACCGGCGTAGCGCAGCAGGTCGCCATCGAGCGCCAGTTGGCGCCCGCTCAGCAGCGCAACCGCGGCCTGAAAAGCGGCATTGCGGCTGCTGTACTGACCGGCATTGAAGTCGGCAAAACGGTAGCGCGGGTGGGGATAGTCGGCCGGGTAGTCGAGCAGGTTGGCGATGCCGAAGTAGAGCCCGCCGCGGCGCGTGAACACTTCGTCGCGGACGCTGCCGGTGCGCGGATACGGATAGCGCCGGCGGGCGAGGTGTTGCTCGGCAAACGCGATGCTGACCTGCATCGCGCCGCCGGTGCGGATCGGGTTGAAGCCCGAGAGCAGGGTTTTGCCCAGCGGCAGCTCGGAGAGCATGTCGTTGAACAGCGTGTTGGTCTGCTTTTCGGTGCGCAGTGCGGCGATGCGTTTTTCGTAGCTGCGCCCGTCCGGCGAGGTGGTCTGCAGCGCGGCGCTGACCAGCAGCGGCGGAATTGCGTAGCGCGCGGCGCGGGTGTCGATCTCCTTGCGCACGATGCGCGGCAGGCCGGGCACGACCGGGTCCGCGCGCCAGCTCGATTCCTGCTCGATGACCGCCATCGCGGCGCACAGGTTGCTGGCGCTGGGCGGCACGTCGAGATGCGCGAAGGCGGTGTCGATGTCTTGCGCCCAGCCGCTGCGGTCGGCCATGTTGGCGGGCAGCAGCTCGATCGCCCGCCGCGCCGGCGGCGGGGTGTCGACCACGGGCGGCAGGGGCTGCTGGCCGGGCAGCGTGGGCGAGGGCAGCGACGAATACGGCGTGCTTTGGCAGCCGGTGAGCAGCGCAGCGGCGGCCAGCGCAAGTGCGGTGAAACGGCGTGAAGGGGCCATCGGTGAATGCGAAATCAGCGCTCGCAGGGACCCACCGCACGCATGAATTCGCTGCGCAGTTGGGCGTCGTTCTCGAAACTGCCGGCGAAGGCCTGGGTGATGACGCGCTCGTCGCCGCGGCGGTCTTCGCCGAGCAGCAGGCACAGTTGCTCGGCCTCGATCACGCAGGCCGCACCGGCCGCGCGGCCGTGCTCGACCAGCGCGTTGGCGATGTCGCGGGTCATCCACTCCTGATAGGTGAACCGGTGGCCGATGGCATCGACCATCCGCGCGATGCGCCCGAAACCGTGCAGCCGGCCGCCCGGCAGATAGGCCACGTGCGCTACCCCGCGAAACGGTACCAGGTGGTGCGGGCACACGCCGTGCACGGCGATGCCGCGAATCACCACCATGTCGCTGCGCGGGTCGTCGAAGCCATCGCCCAGCGCCTCGGCGGGGTCGAGCTCGTAGCCACCGAGCAGGCGGCGCTGCCACAGTTCGCGCACGCGGCTGACGGTTCGGCCGGTGTGCGGACCGTCGGTGGCAACGCCGCAGGCACGCAGCAGATCGCCAACGGCGCGTTCGAACGCGGCGGGGTCGAATGCCCCCGTGCGGGGGATGCCGATGCCGCATTTGGGCGGCGGGGCGTGGTGGCAATCGTCGGACATGAGGGCTCCCACTCGATTGAATGCAGCGATGGTACCGGAAAGGCCGGCCTCGGGCTTGGAGGCGGGCGGCGCTTCGCGTTATTGTCGGCGAGGCCGGGCACGCAGGCTGCGTCCACCGGGCGCCGTGCATGCCGTGTCGGCGTGTTGATCCAGACGTATTGGAGAGGTCATGAAAACGATTCCGCAGGGGTTTGAAGCGCCGGCCGACGAGCGTCTGCCGATGCTGGATATGGCCGAGATGACCGATGCGCAGCGCGAGGCGGCGCAGGGAATGATCGACGGTCCGCGCAAGGCGGTGATCGGCCCCTTCATTCCGCTGCTGCGCAGCCCGACGCTGATGGCGCGGGTGGGCGCGGTGGGCGAAACGCTGCGTTTCGGTTCGGTCTTGCCGCGCGAAGTCAGTGAGTGGGTCATCGCCATCGTGGCGCGCCATACCGGCAACCAGTTCGAGTGGGCGATGCATGCGCCGCTGGCGGTCGAGGCCGGCGTGGCGGCGGCATCGATCGATGCGCTGGCCGCCGGTCAGCGGCCGGCCGCGCTGAGCGCCGAAGCCGCGCTGGCCTACGACTACACCCACGCGATCATCGCCCGCCACGGCGTCGACGATGCGATGTACACCGAGGCGTGCCGGCAGTGGGGCGAGCAGGGCGTGGTCGAGCTGACGGCGATGATCGGCTACTTCATGACCGTGTGCTGGGTCATGAACGTGGCGCGCACGCCGGCGCCGGCGGTCGATGCGGTGGCTCCGCTGATGCCCCTGGGGGGGTGATCAGGGGCTCAGGCGGCGCAGGAAGTCGCGCAGGTCGGGGCGCGCCGTGCCGGCGTCGGCGGGGCGGTGCAGCGGGGTGTCGAGCAGCTGCCTGAGGGCGCGCTCGAGGTGGCTGTGGTAGGGCAGCATGGGGCCGAAGAAGCGGATCGCGTCGCCTTGCTGAATGAGCAGGGTGGGGAAGTCTTCAATGTCGAAGTCGTCGGCCCAGTCGGCATGGGTTTCGATGTCGATCCACAGAAACTGCGCCTGCGGAAACTGCGCCTGCAAGGCCGCGAAGCCGGCCTGGTAATCGCGACAGGTGCCGCACCACTGGGCGCACAGACAGGCGACCAGCCACTCGCGGTCGAGCGCGTCGGCGATGGCGGCAGGGGTGTCGAGCGGGGTGAGTGGCGGCATGGGGCGACGGGCGGCGGTTGGGGTTTCTCCGCTTATACCGCATCTCCCCGCGCGCTGCCACGCGGGTGGGCGAGGCGTGTCAGCGCGGGCCTGGCGGCGGTGGCGGGGCCAGCTCGGCCGCCTCGGCGGCTTCGGCGCCAATGGATTCGAGCAGCGCGTTGCCCATCTTCGCGCCGGGGCTGTCGCCGTCGAGCGTGCGCCACGCAATGAACACCGCCCCGGGGGTGTCGGGCAGGCTGTAGACCGTCATCGTGAGCGGGCACAAGGCGATGTTGGTGCGCGCTTCGGCGGCCAGCGTGGCGGCCACGCGGGCGCTGCAAAAGGCCATCACTTCGGCGTCTCGATAGAGGTCGGCGCGGTGGCCGAGATCCGGCGCGGTGCGCGTGAGCATCTGGCCAAAGGCGCTGACGGAGGACACGATCAGGCCGGCGTTCTCGATTGAAAACTTGAGCGCATCGCGGGCGATCGGGTAGCGACTGGGTTCGACCCGGATCACGCGCGTGTCCTCGGCCAGCGCGGGCAGGCCGAGCAGCGCGACCAGCACGACGAGGACACGCCCGGCTGCGGCCAGGGCGCGCGGGGCGCCGGCAGTGAGCGTCGGGCGCTCCGGCATGGCGCTCAGCGGTCGGCCTTCTTCGCCTTCTTGTCGGCGAAGGTTTTCTTGAACCCATACGGTTTCTTGTCGGCAAAGGTTTTCTTTGCGCCGTAGGGTTTCTTGCCGCCGGAGCCGGGCTTGTGCCCCGGGCGTTTGGCCGGTGCGTGCGGATAGCCGCCTTCGGCGTCGGTGGCGACGCGGATCTTCAGCGCCTGGGCGCACACGCGGGTGCGTTGCAGGGTGTTGAGCACGGCGTCGGACAGGTCGCCCGGCAGCTCGACGGTGCTGTAGTCGTCGAACAGGTTGATCTGGCCGATCTGCTTGCCCTCGATGCCGCCTTCGTTGGCGATGGCGCCGACGATCTCCTTGGGCGTGACGTTGTGCATGCGACCGACGTCGATGCGGAAACGCAGCATTGCGCCGTCGGCGACGGCACGGCGGCGGGTGAGGATTTCGTCGCGGTTCTCGCGGCGCGGCTTGTCGTCGCGCGGGGTGTGCGCTTTTTGCTCACGCGCGCCGTGCGGAATGTCCGGCCAGTCGTTCGGGTCGAGCCGCAGGGGGCGCTCGCGTTGCGCCATGAAGGCCAGCGCGCCGGCGATGCTGTGTGCCTTGAGATCGTTCTCGTCGCGCAGCTGGCCGATGATTTCGTTGAAGAAAAACAGGTCTTCGCTGGCGATCACGTCGAGAATCTGCTGCTTGAACTGGGCGACGCGGCGCTCCGCCACGTCGCGCCGGGTCGGCAGCTTGATGGGTTCGATCTTTTGCCGCGTGGCGCGTTCGATGGCGCGCAGCATGCGCGTCTCGCGGGCGGTGACGAACAGGATCGCGTTGCCCGCACGGCCGGCGCGGCCGGTGCGACCGATGCGGTGTACGTAGGCTTCGGTGTCGTTGGGAATGTCGAAGTTGATGACGTGGCTGACGCGTGGCACGTCGATGCCGCGGGCGGCCACGTCGGTGGCGACGACGATGTCGAGCGCGCCGCTCTTGAGCTGTCCGACCACGCGCTCGCGCATGCCCTGGGTCATGTCGCCATTGAGCGCGGCGACCGCAAAGCCGCGCGCTTCGAGCTTGGTGGCGAGGTCGTCAGTGGCGACCTTGGTGCGCACGAAGACGATGGCGGCGTCGAAATCTTCTTCGGCTTCCAGAATCCGGGTCAGCGCGTCGACCTTGTCGCCGGCGCGCACGGTGAGGCTGCGCTGGGCAATGGTCGATACGGTGGCGGTGGCGTTGCGGATCTTGACTTCCTGCGGGTCGCGCAGGTGCTTGTGCGCGACGCGGCGGATCATGTCCGGCATGGTGGCTGAGAACAGCGCGGTCTGGCGCGTGGCCGGGGTGTGTTCGAGAATCCATTCGACGTCGTCGATGAAGCCCATGCGCAGCATCTCGTCGGCTTCGTCGAGCACCAGCGTGCGCAGATCGTCGAGAATCAGCGTCTTGCGTTCGAGGTGATCCATCACCCGGCCCGGCGTGCCGACAATCACCTGCGCACCGCGCGACAGCTGGCGTAGCTGAACCACCATGCTCTGTCCGCCGTACAGCGGTACGACGTGAAAGTCGCGCAGATAGCGCGCGTATTTCTGAAACGCCTCGGCGACCTGGATCGCCAGCTCGCGCGTCGGGGTCAGCACCAGCACCTGCGGCTTGCGGCTGCTGCCGTCGATGCGCTCGAGCGCGGGCAGCGCGAAGGCGGCGGTCTTGCCGGTGCCGGTTTGCGCTTCGCCGAGGAGGTCGGAACCGGTGAGCAGATGCGGGATGCACGCCGCCTGAATGGGTGAGGGCGTCTCGTAGCCGATCTCCGACAATGCGGTCAGGAGCGGGGCGGAAAGCGCGAGATCGGCAAAGGTTTTGCCGTTGGCGGGCGTGTCTGACATGAAAGCTACCTAATAAGTGACAAGCGTCGCCAGCAACATGCGCAACCAGCGGACAACCTGCAAGTATCCTCCTTAACGGGCTGAAAGAGAAATTTTTGTGCACCGCAGCGACGCACGGTCGGTGCCGGCATCCCGTGCCGATGCCGTGAAGTCCGGCAAATGGGGCGCGTCCGGCACGCCCGTTGCTTGTGTAGGGGGTTGGGTGATGCGTGCTCGACGCCGCGCCAGGTGGCGCAGGCACGTCGCCCACCGGTCCGATCTCTTTGCCTGGAGCCCCGCCATGACATCACTTCGTCTCAAAGGATTGACCTTCGGCCTTGCCCTGCTGTGCCACGCCGCGCCATCTGCCGCGTGGGAGCTCGATGGCACCCGCACGATCTTCATGCACACCCGCGAGGGCGGCGAAGTTCAGGTTGGCACGGTCACCTTCACGCCGGCCGGGGAGACCGTGCGCTTCGCGTTGGCCCTGGATCACGCCAAATTTACCGACTATTTCCTGTCGATGAAGGAATTCAAGTGCCTCGAGGGGCAGGGTGAGGTTCAGTGTCACGTGCCCTATCCCTATCCCCATGCGGGAACCGTGACGCGCACCGATCTGCGCTGGCTCGAACATGCGCTGCTGTTTCTGTTCAAGACCCAGAAGGAGTTTGGCGCGCGGCTGTGGAACGGGTTGTACTACCAGCTCGAAGTGACGGACGACGGGCTGGTTGGCACGCCGCAGGCGATTGATCTCAACCTGATCAGCGCGCCGCCCGAGGACCTCACCGTGCCGCCGTACGGGGCGCATGAGCGCAGCGAGATCGACCCGCAGTCACGCTGGTTCAGCGGCTTGCGCATTCGCTGAAGAGACAAAAAAAGCGCCCGAAGGCGCTTGGCGGCATGCTCGCGGCGATGTGGCGTCGCCGCCGCTGCATGTGTCAGATGCGTCGCCGCACGACGAAACCCAGCAGGCCGAGGCCGGCCAGGAACATGGCGTAGGTTTCCGGCTCGGGGACGGCGGCGACGGCGTAAGCCGTGCCGCTGGCGCCTTGTGCGGCGAGCAAGCCAACGGGGGCGCCGGCGGCGTCAAAGCCTTGTACGTGGCCGATTGCGAGCGTGCTGAAGAAGTCGGTTTCCACCGTTGCCGTCGCGCCCTCCATGCCTTCGGTAACCGAAAAGAAGTCGGCGTAGGCTTCCAGTTTCAAGCCGAAGGTGAACTGGCCGTCGATCACCGGAATCGGATTGGTCAGAAAGGTCTGCATGTGGTCGCCCTCGTTGTAGAGGGTGCCGACCGTGCTGAAGCCACTCCAGAACGACTCACCGTCATTCTGCGACACGTTCGCGTAGGTGCTGCCCCAGTAGTCGCTGTTGCCGATTGCGCCCGAAACATCGAGGCTGAGCCGGACGTAATCCACGTCGGCGTTGGTGGAAAGCGTGATGACGTCGGCGAAATAGGCGCTGGCTTCCGACGAGTACGATTCGGGCATGCCGTCGGGGTCGACATCGAAACTGGTGTTGATGACGTAGGGCGCGTTGGCGTCATTCAACGCCGGATTGGTCAGCGTGGCGATGGCGTAGGCCTTGAGCACGCCGTAGTCCGAGAAGGCCTTGGCGCGGGCGTCGAAGGTGGTGGTCTGACTGTCTCCGAACGAGTCGAGGCCGTTGAAACTCGCCGAATAGTCGCCCGTGTCCGCGAGGCCGCCCGACCATTGGTAGTCTTCGATGGCCGTGGCCATGTAGGTTGAATTCGCCGAAGGGATGTAGGTGCCCAGGCGGATGACGGCACCAGAATACAGGCTGGGCGCGGCGGCAAGCGCGCTGCTCGACGCTGCACACAGGAAGATGAATGGAAGCAGTGATCGGTGGCGCATGGCTAAACTCCAAGGGTGTGCTGGAGGCGCGTCCAGCAAAGCAGTTGATTTCCCGATGGCATAAGCAATTTGCATTCCATGCGCTATGTTTCTCTGAAAATCAACGACTTGCGATTCATGCGCAGCGATGTTGTAAAGTTTTCCGACAAAAAAACAGCGCCCGAAGGCGCCACAAGATACAGCGAGGAGATGCGTATCGAGCCCGCCGGGTGTGACGGGCCCGTTTTTTCCCCTTAGAAGAAGATGATGCCGCCCAGCGAGATGGTGCGGGTCTTCAGGTCGCCGTTGCCGCCGGAGTTGATGGCGTCCGGCCCGGTGGCCTTTTCCTGGTTCCATTCACCGACCAGGGTGATGTACTTGTTGAGGGTGTGATACACGCCCAGGGTGGTGCCACGGTTCTTGTTGGTGCCGGTCAGGGTGCCGCCCTTGTCCTTGTTCTGGCCCCAGTTCAGACCCACCTTGGTCTTGCCGAACTTGTAGGTGCCCTGCAGGAAATAGCCCGAGCTATCGGTTTCGCCGTTTGGCGAGTGGAACAGTGCGCCGACCGTCGACAGACCCAGGCCCTTGCCGTCAAATCCGTAGGCGACGGCTTCGAAGTCGCCAAAGCCCATCTTGGCGCCGAGTTCAAAACCGCGTGCCGAGAAGGTGGCCTTGTTGGTCAGGCCTTCGTCGGTGCTCTGATGGATCAGGCCGCCCCACACGGAGCCCGGGTTGCTGCCTTTCCAGTCATAGCTGGCGATGGCCTGAAGGCCCGGGGTGGAGGTCTCGCCGCTGCCGATGAAGTCGCTCGGCTGGAAGATACCGACCGAGGCCGAGAAACCCTGCATGTCCGGCGTGGTGTAGGTGATCTGCGGCTGGAAGCCGGTGTACATGTAGCCGTGGGCAATCATCCCGAAGGTGGTGTTGAACGGGATCGAGGCGTTGGTGGTGCCGCCCAGGCCGAGCAGCGTCATGTCGGCGAGGATGATCTTCTGCCCGAACAGACCGATGTCGCGGCCGATCTTGACCGTGCCCATCTCGGCGTTGCCGAACTGGAAGTACAGGTTACGCACGTCGATCTGGCTGTAAGGATCCTGACGACCGGAACCGCTCTTGGAGATCGGCAGGCCGACAACGCTCGAATCGTTGTTGATGCCGGGAGCGAGACCCACGTGGGCCTTGATGTCCAGCCCTTCGGCCTTGGTGGTGTAGACAAAGTTGATCCAGCCCGGCAGCAGGCCGTTGGTGATGCCGGAGTTGTTGACCTTGCCGCGGTTGTCTTCCGAGGTGCGGAAGGAATAGAAGCCGTTGACGGTGCCGTTGATGTCCAGCGTCGAGTCGCCCTGCGAGAAGCTGATGGCCCAGGCGCCACCGGCTTGTGCGGACAGTGCCAGCGCACACAGCGCGGTGAGTTTGTTCAGTTTCATGTAATTGCCTCCTTGAATGTCTTGTTGTTGCGCCGCTCCCGCGGGGGTGGGAGAGTTGCGCGTCCGGCCTGCCATCGCGTGGCACGGCCGACGCCGCACGCGGCGCAAGGAGGTGTTTGCCAGTTGCGTGCCTGCTTTGTCCGCGACATGTCATCAGCGTGACAAAAACGCTGAATGGTGCATGCCTAAAGGCATTCCGGGTTGTGCGTGGGTCTCCGGCGGCAGGGGGTGCGCAGGCGGGTGTGTCACACTTCGACGCACTCGGGGTGACAGGGGTGTTACACCTTGATGCAGGGTGACAGTGGGGTGACGGGCAACACAAAAAAACGGGCCCGCCGCAGCGAGCCCGAATGGGTCTTTCAAGGACGGGGTGGCGTCATTCAGAAACCATAGCTGGCGCTCAGTCCGGCGTACACCGCGGTACCCGGACCGGGCTCGTAGTAGCGCTGCTGCGCGTCGCCGACCACTACCGAGCCGACGTGCTGGCGGTCGAACAGGTTGTCGACGCGCAGCATCTGGCCGAAGGTCCAGTCGCCGTGCTTCTGCTCGGCGGTGAGGCGCAGGTTGAACAGCGCGTAGGCCGGCGCGGCGCGGTCGGTGTTGGTGTCTTCGACCTCCACCCGGCTGCGGTACTGGCCCTCGATCGCGGCGGTGAAGCCCTCGCCCAGTGGCTTCCACGCCAGCTCGCCGTACACCGTGGTGGCCGGGATGCCGGGCAGGCGCTTGCCGGCATCGACGGTGGTGCTGCCGCTCATGAACGCTTCGTCATACACCGCGCGCATGTGCGTGAAGCTGGCCTTGGCGGTGAGTTGGCGGTTGAGCCGGGTGTCGAGTGCCAGCTCGACGCCCTGACGCAGCGTGCTGCCGGCGTTCTGGTAGGTGGTGCGACCGCCGGACGATGAGGCGACCACGATCTCGTCGTCGGTGTGAATCTGGAATGCCGCGGCGTTGAGGCGCGTGTCCGCACCGATGCGCGCCTTGGCGCCGACCTCGAACTGTTGGGAGCGGCTCGGCTTGAGGTCGAGGTTGAGCGTGCCGCTGCCGCTGGAGTAGGACACCTCGCCCAGCGTCGGCGTCTCGAAACCCGCGCCGGCGCTGGCGTAGAGGTTCACCGCCGGCGACAGGCGATACACCAGCCCGAGCGCCGGGGTGCTGCGGCTGTAGGTCTGGCTGCCGCTGTCGTCGCCATTGCTGAGGTAGTCGTCCTTGACCTCGAAGCGCACCCGGCTGTGGCGCAGCCCGGCGCTGAGGGTCCACGGCCCGCTGTCGTAGCTGGCCTGAATGTAGGGGTCGGTGCTGCTGATGGTGTCGGTCTCGTCGCGGCGCAGGATGCCGCGCACCCCCAGCGTGCTGCCGACGAAGTTGTTGTAGCCCTGGCGGTCGTCCTCGGCCCAGTCGTAGTCGAGGCCGGCGGTCAGGGTCAGCACGTCGTCGCCGATTTCGGTGTTGTGGATCCAGCGCCCGCCCACCCCGAAGAAGTCGCGGTCGAAATCCACCACCCCGCCCGACGAGGTCGGCGCGCCTTGCGCACCGGCCGGAATCGACAGGTATTGCAGCACGCTGCGCTGGCCGGCGTAGGCCTGCACTTCGAGGCGATGCGCGCCGAAACGGCGCACGTAGGTGGCGCCGGCCTGGGCGTGTTCCAGATCCTTGCGCGTGTTGTAATCGAGCGCGATCTGCTCCACCGCCTTCGGGTCGGTGTTGTAGGTGGCCCACTTCACCCCTTTGGGATCTTGCGTGCCATTCTGGCGCAGGCCGTTGGCGGTCAGCGTGAGCTGGCTGTCGGCGTCCGGCGCGGCGGTGAACTTGGCGTAGGCCTGATCGCGGGTGGCGGCGCTGTGGTCGCGGAAACCGTCAGTGTCGAAATGGGACACATCGAGCAGGTAGCCCACGCCGTTGCGCGTGCCCTCGGCGCCGAGGCCGATCTTGTAGGTGCCGAAGCTGCCGCCGAGCACGCGCGCGCTGAGGCTCGGTCGCGCGGCCGGATCGCGCGTGAATAGCTGGATCACGCCGCCGGCATGGTTGCCGTACACCGTCGAGAACGGCCCGCGCAGCACTTCGATGCGCTCCGCCATGTCGAGGTTGAAGGTCGCCGCCTGACCTTGCCCGTCCGGATTGGTGGCCGGAATGCCATCGGCCAGCAGCTTGACGCCGCGCACCCCGAAGGCCGCGCGGGCGCCGAAACCGCGTACCGAAATCTGCAGATCCTGGGCGTAGTTCTGGCGGTTCTGCACCACGATGCCGGGCACGCCCGACAGGGCCTCGGAGGCATTCACGCCGAGCTGCCCGGCGGTAATGGCCTGGCGATCGACCACGTCGATGGCGTAGGGCAGCTCGAAGCTTTCGGTGGCGCTGCGGCTGCCGGTGACCACCACCGGGTTGAGCAGCGTGTCGTCGGCTGCATGGGCGCCAGCGCCGAGCCCGGCGAGCAGCAGCGCGGCCAGCGGGCGCAGCGCGCGGCGGGAGAGGGCGGGGGTGGGATGCGTCATGTTTGGGGTGTCCTGTCGGCAAATTCCTGACCGGGGACTGTAGCCGGCGCGGGGCGGCCGGCGCATCGGGGCGGCATCCAGATCAATCTCGTGAAAATCATGAGGCGCTGCGCGGCGCTCACACCTCGCGGGTTTCGCCGTCGATGATGAAACCGATCTTGCGCGGCGTCTCTTCGGGTTCCACCCGGGCCACGTAGCACAGCAGCTGAACCGACGACTGATGCGCCAGCAGCATGCACGGATTGCCGTCGATCAGGCCTTCGATGCGGATCCCGTGGTAGCTCTCTTCGGCCAGCAGGGTAACGTTGATCTGCACCCCGCCGTGCAGGATGGCGAGGATCGCCGGCTGGCTGTCGGCGCTGACCTGGGCGCGCCACTGGGTCACCGTGTCCGCCAGCCGGCGCATCAACTCGCCGGCCGAGCGGTAGCGGTTTTCTTCAAGCGGGTTGCGCGGCCGCACCGGCGTGGCTTGCGGCACGCCGGCCTGCGATGGCACGGGGCACGCGGCGGCAAGCGGACGGCTGGCGCGGATGCCGGCCTGCATCTCGTCGGCGCCAATGGCCACGGTGTGGCGCTCGGGCGGGGTGTCGGGGGGCTGGCTCATGCGGGCTCCGGGGGTCAGGGACGCGGAAAGAAATCGGCAATGAGGTGTTCGAGCGGGGCGAGCAGCTCCGGCGCCGCGCGACGCACCACGACAAAGGCCAGCAGGGCGAAGGCCACCACCAGACCGATGCGGCCAAGCGCGCTGCCGCCGGTACGCGATCGCGCCGGGTGCCGGCCGGCGGTGCCCTGCGGCGTCGGCCACGCGGCGGCAGGCGCGGCGGCGGGGGCTGCGCCCATGAATGCCGCCAGCCGGCCGCTGAGCACGATCCGGTGGTCTTGGTGGCGGAGCTCGCAGGTGTCGGCGTCGGGGGCGTGGATGGCCGTGGCGCCGCGCGGCAGCCACACCATGCCGCCGCCGAAAATGCGGCTCATCCGGACGGCGTGGCCGTTGGCGTATTCGTAGATGCGCACGCAATTCTTGGCGCGCGCGCCATTGATCGTGGCGTTGCCCGCGCGCGAGCGGCGCAGCAGCGGGCCGGCGTCGGGCGGCAGGCGGTCGGTCATTCTGGCGAGGCGCCGCATCAGCCGCATGAGCGCAATCCAGAAGGCCACGAACAGGCCTACCCCGAGGACCGGAGCGAGCGCGGCGGGGACGTGCAGGTGGAGCGGATTCATGGCGGAGTCGACAGCGCGGGAAACCCAGCCTAGCCGAGCGCCACCCCTGCGGCAAGTGCCGCCGGCGCTTGTTCGCGGGCGGCGAAGCGGGCACACTCGCGACGGCGTTTGGGTCTCGGGAGCAGGGGATGGGCCGTGTATTGCGAGTGGGTTGGGGCGCGGCGCTGGCGGTGTCGGCCGGTGTCGGCATGGCCGCGTCGACGCTGGATGCGGCCGATGTGACGTGGGTCAATCGCTTTGCCGATGAGATGGCAACACGCTGCGCTGCGCGTTTTTCCGGGCGCCTCGCCAGCGTCGAAGGCGACGTCACCCGCCTGCGCCTGATCGAGATGGAGCGGCGGGTCAATTGCGAGTGCCTGCCGACGCGGCTGCGGGTGCATGCCACGGCCGACGTCGTGGCCGCGCTCCGGGCGCGCGAGGTGGCGCCATCGCGCGCCTTCATGATCGCGCATGCGCGGGTGTGCGGGGCGCAGGGCTTGCGCGACAGTGCAGAGCTCAACTGTCGGGTGGATGCCCGCGAGGCGGCCTTTGTTGCGCTCAACGCGCGTCCGCCCACGGGCGAGGAGCGCGCCAGCCTGGCGCCGCTCGACGCCGCCGGGCTGGCGCGGTGCCGCTGCTTCGCCGCAGGCGTGGCCGCGCTCGACGACGACACCCTCATCGCCGAAGCCGAGGCCGCCTACAGCGCCTTCCAGGCCCGCCTCGACCACCCCGCGTCGGCGCCCCACCAGGGCACATTTGCAGCCTTGAAACAGGCCTGCGCGGCGCCTGCCGAGTAGACGCTGCGCCGGCGACGTTCAGGCGTCGATCAGCCCGCTGCGCACCGCGATCAGTGCCAGCTCGGCGGCGTTGCGGGCGTTGAGTTTTTGCTTGATGTGATACAGGTGTGTGCCGATGGTGCTGGGCGCCACGTGGGTGCTGGCTGCCACTTCGCTCACCGACCGGCCTTGCGCGAGGTGCAGGAACACCGCGAACTCGCGCTCGGTGAGCAGGCTCACCGGGTCGTCCTCGCCGCTCAACTGGGCCAGCGCCAGCGTGCCGGCCAGTGCCGGGTCGAGATAGCGCCGGCCGGCGCATACGCTGGCCACCGCGCGCAGCAGCTCTTCGGGCCGCGCGCTCTTCGACAGGTAGCCGGTGGCGCCGGCCTTGAGCGCGCGGCTCGGAATCTGCGCGTCTTCGTGCGCCGAGAGCATCAGCACCCGGGCCGCGGGCGACTGGCTGCGCAGACGCTCAAGCGCCGCGAGCCCGCCGCTGCCCGGCATGCTCACGTCCATCACCAGCGCGTCGGGGCGCTGCGCGACGAACTGCGCGATGGCCTCGTCGCCGCACTCGGCTTCGGCCACCACGGTGGCGCCGGCGCTCTCCAGCAAGAGGCGGAATCCCATGCGCACGACGGCGTGATCGTCGGCCAGCACGATGCGTTTGGCGGACAGGGGGAAGGCACTCATGGCGTGTCCTCGGTGGTGGGGGTGTCGGCGCCGGGCGCGGCTGCGGCGATGGTTTGACGCGGGAGCGGCAGGCACGCCGTGATGCGGCTGCCGCCGGTGGCGGGGCGGTCGATGTGCAGCGTGCCGCGGGCATGGACGATGCGCTCGCGCATGCCGGTCAGGCCGTAGCCTGCGTGGCCCGGTGCCGGGTCGAAGCCGCGGCCGTCGTCGCGCACGCAGAGCGTGAAGCTGCCGTCGCGCCGGGTGCCGGAAATGTGCACGTGGTGGGCGTCGGCGTGGCGCGCGACGTTGGTGAGCGACTCCTGCAGCACGCGCAGCACGGTGAGGCAGAAGGTGTCCGGCAGCGTCGCCGGCAGCGCGTCGATGTCGGCCGCCACGCTCAGCGCCGGGTAGCAGCGCGCCCAGTGCGCGACATAGGCCCGCAGCGCATCGTGCAGGGGCTTGTCGGCATTGGCGTCGGGGCGCCGCAGGTGGCCGAGGATGCTGCGCACGTTGTCCTGCAGCTGGCTGCTCATCGCGATCAGGGCCTGCGCGCTGCCGTGCAGTGCGGCGTTGTCGGCGCTGCGCTGGGCGATCGCGCCGGCGATGGCGCGCAAGGCGGTGATGCCCTGGCCGAACTCGTCGTGCAGCTCGCGGGCGATGGCGCGGCGTTCGTCTTCGAGGCGCTGGTTGAGGGCGCGCACGAAGGCCTGGTCTTCTTCGAGCCGGGCGTTGCGCACCAGGGTGGAATCGAGCTGCTCGGCCATGTGGTTGTAGCGCGCGGCGAGGCGGTCGAGCTCGCCGCTGCCGGTGCATGGCAGGCGGATGTCGAAGCGCCCGCCGGCGGTTTCGTGCAGCGCGTTTTCGAGCGCGGTCAGCGGCGCCATCGCGCGTGCGGTGGCGTGGCGTACGGCCAGCGCGAGCAGCAGCAGCATCGCCAGCGCCCAGCCGGCGCCGAAGGCGAAGGCGTCCCACGCGTCGAGCACTGCGCGCGAGGGGTCGGGCACCAGGCGCAGGGTCAGCGCGCCTTCTTGCCACACGCGCTCTTCAAACACCGGGGTGAGCAGCGTGGCGAAGGCCGCGGGGGCATCGCGCCCGGCCTTGTAGGTGGGGCCGGGGGAGCGGTAGCGCAGGGCGCCGTCGGTGTCGAAGGCCTCCAGCGTGTTGGCGCGCAGGCGCCCGACCGAGGCGATCAGGGCGAGCCGCTCGGGCGCCGTGGCGGCGTCGCTCTGGGTGGCCTGGAGCCATTGCTCGGCGACCTTTGAGGCGGCCTCGATCTCTTCGTGGATGGCCTCGCGGGTGGTCACCGTCCACCCCACCGCGGCGCCGATCAGCAGCAGCGCGGCGAGGCCGGTGACGAGGGCGGTGACGCGGGTGCGCAGCAGCGCGGGGGGGCGGAGCGAGCGGGGCATGTGAGTTATCCGTCGAAGTGGTAGCGCAGGCCGATCCACACCGCCCGCGGTGCGCCGGGGGCGATGAACTGGGCGCCGACCCAGTCGTCTTCATCGCTCTGGAATTGGCCGGCGGCGTCGAAGGGGTTTTCGGCCAGCGCGCCGCCGCTGGCGTAGCGTTTGTCGAACAGGTTGTCGATGCGCCCGACCAGCGTCAGCCCTTTGCCCAGCGCGTAGTCGGCGTCGAGGTTGATCACGGCGTAGCCGCCGATGCGCCCCTGCCCGGTGAGGCTGCTGCTGGCAACATGCTGGCCGTTTTCGTTGCCGCGCAGGGTCTGGCCGGAGAAGGCCTGCAGGTTGGCGCCGACGCGCAGCGCGTCGCTGGCGTGCCAGTCGAGCCCGAGCTTGAGGCTGTGGCGCGGTTGCAGCGGCAGGCGGTCGCCCGGCGAGACGCGGATCTGGTCGTCGCCGCAGCTCGGGTCGGCCTCGGCGCTGCTGTTGTTTTCGGCGACCAGGCAGGCGCGGTCCTGGAAGGTGGCGTCGAGCCAGGTGTAGCTCAGTTGCCAGTCGACGGCGCCGTGGCGGCGGCTGGCCGCCAGCTCGAGGCCTTGGCGGCGGGTCTTGCCGAAGTTGGTGAAGTAGCCGGCGCTGGTGGAGGTGCCGACGAACAGGATGTCGTTGGTGTTGGTGCTGCGGAACACGCCGGCGCTCCAGCGCGTGCGGTTGTCGGCCATGCCGCGCACGCCGAATTCAACGGTGCGCGAGACCACCTGCGCCAGATACGGGTCGGCGGCGAGGGCGTTGGGCAGGGTGCATGGGTTGGCGGGGTCGGCGCAGCCAAGCTCGATCGGGGTGGGCGCGCGGTTGCCTTCGTTGTAGCCGCCGTAGAGCGTCAGCGTGGGGCGCAGCTGCCAGCTCAGCCCGAGCGCCGGGTTTACGCGCTCGTAGGTGAAGTCGCCGTCGAGGTTGGGCGGCGTCGGGTCGAGGCGGTCGACGTTGATCACGCGGGTGTGGTTGTAGCGCGCCGAGGCGCTCAGGTGCAGCGTGGGGGTGAGGGCGACGGTGTCGGAGACGAACAGGCTGGTGGTGCGGGTGCGGCCGTCGAGGTGGTTGGCGAGTTCTTCGTCTTCTTCGGGCGAGACGCCGCGCGTGGCGGTGAGGCTGCCTTCCTGCTCGCTCTGGCGGAAGGCGGCGCGGCTGCGGTCGTGGCTGGCGCCGAGCGTGAGCTGGTGGCGTTCGCCGTAGCGCGTCCATTGCAGGCCGCCGCCGAGGGCGATCTGGTCGGTGCGGGTGCGGTTGAGGACGCCGGAGGGGTCGGGCGCGTTGTCGTATTCGTCGTTGCCGTCGCCGTTGAGTGTGCGCGTGCCGACCTTGCGCCAGTACACCGAGGCGCCGAGCTGGTCGGCGTCGCCGAGCCAGTGCTCGCCGGTAAGGGCGAGCTGTTGCAGGCGGTTGCGGGTGTTGTCGGGGTGGGTGAACACCGCGTTGCGGTCGGCGGCGTACATCGACTCGGGGAGCAGGCCGTTGCCGGTGAGGTCGGTCTCGGCGTGGCTTGCGGTCAGCGTCAGGCGGCTTGCTTCGCCCTGCCAGCCGAATTTGCCGAAGAGCTGGCCGACCTCCGACGGCGAGTAGTCGCGCCAGCCGTTTTCGTCCATCCGCTCGGCGGCGAGGAACCACGACAGCGTCGGCGTGCTGCCGCCGTGGTTGAGGCCCAGGCGGGTGCGCCCGAAGCTGCCGGTGGAGGCTTCGGCGGTGGTGCCGGGGTGGCGGCGGCCGTCCTTGGTGGTGAGGCTCATCGCGCCGCCGAGGGTGTTGAGCCCGAACAGCGGGTTGGAGCCGGGCGAGACGGTGAGGTCGGCGATGGCGGATTGGGGGATCAGGTCCCAGTTGACGACGTCGCCGAAGCCTTCGTTCACGCGCACGCCATCGACAAACACCGACAGCCCCTGCGGCGTGCCGAGCAGCGGCGAGACGGTGAAGCCGCGGTAGTTGATGTCGGCCTGGTAGGGGTTGTTCTGCAGGTTGTTGATGTGCAGGCCGGGCAGCGTGCGCTGCATGGCGTCGACCGGGTTGAGCGCGCCGTGGCCGGTCAGCGCGTCGCCCTTGAGCTGCTGGACGTTGGCGGGGATGCGGTCGCGCTCGATGCCGAGGCCGGGCAGCGGCGTGGTGTCTACCACTTCAACGGTCGGCAGCGTGGTGCTGGCCTGGCCGTGCGCGCCAAGCGGCGCGGCGAGCAGGGAGAGTGCGAGCAGATGGGGGCGGTGCGTGTGTGTGGGCATTGCGGGGGCAGGATCAGCGGCGTTCGAGCACGTCGAGCTCGAACTGGGGATAGAGGTGGGCGATGGAGCGGACGAACTCGGCGCGCGCTTCGGCCATCGCGGCGTGCTCGGCGGGCAGCACGGTGTCGGTGAGCTCGTTCATGTCGAGCCCGTTTTGCGCGCCACGGGTGAAGGTGGCGCTCAGCCAGGTGAGCCAGGCGCGGGTCTGGCGGATGGGTTCGGCGTTGTCGCTGACCGGGCCGTGGCCGGGCACGATCACCCGCGCGTTCAGGCCGTCGAGCACGTCGAGGCTGGCCAGCCAGTGCCGGAGGTCGGCGTGCGGGGTGGTGGGGGCGCGGCGGTGGAAGAGCAGGTCGGAGGCGAACAGCACGCCGGTGCTGTGATCGAAGATGGCGAGGTCGGCGGCGCTGTGACCGGACAGCGCGATCAGCGTCAGGCGGTGGCTGCCCAGCGTTTCGGTGCCCGCGTTGGCGGCGTGCTGCGGCAGGCGCATCTCGGTGCCGGCCATGGCGTCGCCGTTGAGGCGGTACATGTTCTCGGTGAAGGCGTTGCCGTCTTGCTGCATGTCGGCGATGGTCTGCGGCAGGGCGTGCACGGGGGCGTCGGCGAAGGCTTGATTGCCGAGGAAGTGGTCGGGGTGATGGTGGGTGTTCCAGACGCGGACCACCGGCTGCTCGGTGATGCGTGCGATCGCGGCGCGCAGTTGCTCGCCGTAGGCGCGCGAGGGGCCGCTGTCGATCACCACCACGCCGGCGCCGGTGACGATGAAGGCGGTGTTCACGATGTTGCCGCCGTTGGCGAAGGCGAAGTCTTCGTTGCGCCCCTCGACCACCCAGGTGTCGGCGGCGATCTGGCGCGGGGCGAGCTGGTAGTCGAAGTCGGCGGCGTGCGCAACATTGACCGCCAGCAGGGCGAGGAGGAGCCAGCGGCGCATGCTCATCGCTCCACCCACGCGTCGATCTGGTTGCCGTTGTTGTCGCGCCCGCGCACCTTGATGCGCGACAGCGCGTCCAGTCCGGGGGGGAGGTCGAGCGTGAACAGCGGGTTCTCGCTGACCGGCTCGAAGGCGTGGATGCGCATCAGCGAGGCACCGTCGGCGTCGTCGATGTCGAGGGTTTCGATGTAGAAGGCCGGGATGCTCGCGGCGAGGCCGGTGTCCATCGGGTGGATGATGCGCACCCGCACGCGGTTGCCGTCCTTGCGCGTCCAGATGCGACCATTGACCTCCCCCAGCCGCTGCTGCCACTCCGGCGAGGCCGAGCCGGTGGACGGCACGGTACAGCCGCCGCCGGTGGTGTTGACCCATACGCCGCCCACGTGCCAGACACCGTCAGCGGTGCGCGCCGCCGCACGGATCGGCGACGATTGTTGCAGTTTGAGCCGGAAGGAGAGACGACTGGCCGCTTTGCCCGGCGTGAAGGTGAGCACCTTGACGATGGGGTTGAAGTCGGCGAAGACGAGCACCTCGCGCACGTCGGGCAGCGCGGTGGTGTCGATGCTCACCGGCACGGCCATCGGGTTCTCGGCGGTGAGCGGGCCGCGCACTTCGATCCGCGTGTCGAAACGTACTTCGGCGTCGGGGAAGAAGCTGCGGCGCATGTCTTCCCAGCGCGCGGAATCGAGCGGGTCGGCGGTCGGGCTGGCGGCCATCGCCGGCGCCGCACAGCACAGCACCAGCCAGCGCAAGGTGCGAATCATCCATGTCTCCTCGTTGTATTTTTTTCAGGGATAACGCAAGCCCTGTGCCAGCCGGCCTGGCGCAGTGGTGTGTGAGCGCGTGTGCGCGTGTGCAGGCGTCGTCACCGCCGCGCAAGGGGGCGTTGCGTACCTGTCACGCTTTGGAGCAGTTGATTAAATCTGCAGCAGGCCGACGGGTGTCACGGTGCACATCCAGCACGCGGCCGGGGTGCGGCGGGCGCTCGGGCGGCGGCCGTGGCGGGCGGGTGTTGCCGGTGTGGGGCGCGGGTTCTGGCCGTGTCGGCAGGTGTCGCGCCGGGCGTGCCGGCGATGCATGGGGGGCGGCGTGGGTGCGGGATCGCAGGTGGCACACCCCTTGCACCTATGACCCCGACTGCGGACCGTTTGTTGGCCGCGGCGACAAAGCACCTACAAGGAATCAGGGTCAATTCAAGGAGGAATTTCAATGATAAGCACGCGCAATCCGTTCAAGCGGACAGCGATGTCGGTTGCCATCGTGGCGGCTGCCGTAGTGTCGGGCACGGCCTACGCCGGGGTCACGGACAAGGACATCGTGCAAGACGCGGCAACGCCGGGCGACGTGGTCTCGTTCGGTATGGGGACGCAGGGTCAGCGCTTCAGCGCGCTGGACCAGATCAACGTGGATACGGTCAAGGACCTGGTCCCGGCGTGGTCGATGTCCTTCGGCGGCGAGAAGCAGCGTGGTCAGGAGTCGCAGCCGCTGATTCACGACGGCGTGATGTTCGTGACCGCCTCGTACAGCCGCCTGTTCGCCATCGACGTGAAGACCGGTGTCAAGCTGTGGAAGTACGAGCACCGTCTGCCCGATGGCATCATGCCGTGCTGCGACGTGGTCAACCGCGGCGCCGCGCTGTTCGACAATCTGGTCATCTTCGGTACCCTCGACGCGCAGCTGGTGGCGCTCGATCGCGAGACCGGCAAGGTGGTCTGGAAAGAGAAGGTCGACAGCTACAAGGCCGGTTACTCGATGACCGCCGCACCGATCATCGTCAAGGGCATGGTCATCTCCGGCGTGTCCGGCGGTGAGTTCGGCGTGGTTGGCCGGATCGAAGCCCGCGACGCCAAGACCGGCAAGATGAAGTGGGTGCGTCCGGTGGTCGAAGGCCACATGGGCTACACCTTCGACGACGCCGGCAACAAGAAGGACAACGGCGTCAGCGGCACCGTCAACGCCACCTGGCCCGGCGATCTGTGGAAGACCGGCGGCGCGGCCACCTGGGCCGGCGCAACCTACGACCCCGAGACCAACCTGATCTTCGCCGGTACCGGCAACCCGGCGCCGTGGAACAGCCACCTGCGTCCGGGCGACAACCTGTTTTCATCCTCGACGGTTGCGATCAATCCGGATACCGGCAAGATCGTGTGGCACTACCAGACCACGCCGCACGACGGCTGGGACTTCGACGGCGTGAACGAGTTCGTGTCCTTCGACTACACCGATCCGAAGACCGGCAAGGTCATCAAGGCCGGCGGCAAGGCCGACCGCAACGGCTTCTTCTTCGTGCTCGACCGCACCAACGGCAAGCTGCTCAACGCCTTCCCGTTCGTGAACAAGATCACCTGGGCCGACAGCATCAACCTCGAGACCGGTCGCCCGAACTACACCAAGGGTGGTCGCCCGGGCGATCCGTCCGAGTCCAAGGACGGCAAAAAGGGTGAAGTCGTGTTCTCGGCGCCGTCCTTCCTCGGCGGCAAGAACCAGCAGCAGATCGCCTACAACCCGGACACCGGTTACTTCTACGTGCCGGCCAACGAGTGGGGCATGGACATCTGGAACGAGCCCGTGTCGTACAAGAAGGGCGCGGCTTACCTGGGTGCCGGCTTCACCATCAAGCCGTTGCACGAGGAGTACATCGGCGCGCTGCGTGCGGTCGATCCGGCCACCGGCAAGATCGTGTGGGAACACACCAACTACGCGCCGCTGTGGGGCGGTGTGCTGACCACGCGGGGCGGGCTGACCTTCTTCGGTACGCCGGAAGGTTACCTCCGCGCGCTCGACGCCAAGACGGGTAAGGAAGTGTGGAGCTTCCAGACCGGTTCGGGCGTGGTTGCACCGCCGGTTACCTGGGAGATGGACGGCGATCAGTACATCGCTGTGGTCTCCGGCTGGGGTGGCGCTGTGCCGCTGTGGGGCGGGGAAGTCGCACGCCGTGTGAACTTCCTTGAACAAGGCGGTTCGGTGTGGGTTTTCAAGCTGCACAAGTGATCGATGCCGAGCGCCCGGCCCGTCTGGCCGGGCGCCCGGATGAAACCGGAACCCGCGCCCTGGCGCGGGTTTTGCCCGTTGTGGCATCCAAGCGGCCAGGCAGTTTGCCCACGCTGGCACGCCGCGGTGAAGTCGTTGATGGTGGGCAGTTGATTGCCTGGGCGCCGCCAGTGTTCGCACCGGAAAGAGTCATGGAAGGGGCGGATGCGGTTTCGTTCGGGCCCGGCCCGTGCGAGGTTTGCAGCCCGATGGCAGTTCGGTTTACGGGCGGCCTGCTGGGCTGGCCGGCCACGGTATCCAAAAATTCAGGACGTTTTTAGTTTCCCCACTTCGATTCAGGAGAATCTTTATGAAGCTCACTCAAACAGTCGCGGCCAGTGCGTTGTGTCTTGCCATGATCGCGCCGGCCATGGCCGATACTCATTCAGCCGACGACATGAAGAAACTGGCCTTGCAGAGTGGCTGCCTGACCTGTCATTCCATCGAATCCGGCAAGCCCGGGCCCAATGGACAGCAGCCAATCGGTCCGGCCTGGGAAGATGTTTCGGTCCAGTACGCTGGCAAGCCCGGTGCTCAGGACTTCCTGACCCGCGTCGTGCTCGAAGGCTCGAACCCCTATTCCAGCCACTGGAAAGGCAAGGTGAGTGGTTTGTCCATGCCGCCCAACGCCGTGGCCATCACCGAAGGCAATGCGCGTTTGCTGGTGAGCTGGATCCTCTCGCTGAAAAAGTAAGGCGCGCATTTCGCGAAGCCGGATCTGCGCCACCTGCGGGTGGCGTTATCCGCTCGCAGGCGCTCTCGCCTCCGATGAGCGCCACGCGCTTCGTGTCTGGCGGCGGGGCTGCCTGATCTTGGTGCTGCCTGATCTATTGGCAGCCTCGTCGCTTCCTCGATTGCTCAGACACAAATGCTCCCGAATGGAGCAAGTGTTTCAATTTGACGCAGATGTGTCAGTCGGTGTGTTGCGCACCGGCTACAGCAAAGTGCTACTTGGGCAGCATGCGCTGTATCGTGCCGTCGCGTCGGCGCATGTGAATCACAGCAGCTGCGATGTGCGCTGCAATAAGTGCTGCCAAGGCCCACGCCAGCCATTGATGGGTGGTGCTGAAAATGGCGTTGAGCGTCTCGTCCGGAAAGCCCGGCTTGGGCAGCGGAATGCCGAAAAACTTGAGTGGATACTTGGTAAAGCTGACCGACGTCAGCCCCGCCGCCGGCACGGCGACCAGCAGCACATAGAGCAGGCGATGGGCGATGTTGCTGACGCGGCGCTCAAGGGGCGACAGCGCCGGGTTGGGCGGCGGCGGGTTGCGCAGCCGCCACAGCCCGCGCAGCACGATCAGCACGATCGCGATCAAGCCAAAGGATTTGTGGATGCCGAAGGCCCAGCCGCGCTCCGGGCCCTTGGGCAGATCGGCCATCCACAGCCCCCAGCCGATCAGCCCCAGCACCACCAGCGCGTGGACCCAGTGCAGCGCGATGGCGCCACGCGTGTAGCGTAGCGGCGCGTTCATTTGATGACGACGCCCCAGGGGAAGCTGCCAACGGACACCTCGCCCAGGGTCTTGAGCCCGACGGTGTCGATCACGCTGACGCTGTCGGAGCGCCCGTTGGCAACGTACAACTTGGTGCCGTCGGGCGTGATCGCCATGTTCCACGGACGCTTGCCGACCGCCATGGTGCCGATCACGGTGTTGCTGGCGGTGTCGATGGCCATTACCGTGGCGTCCTTGCCGTTGGAGACGAAGACGCGCTTGCCGTCAGGCGTAATTGCGATGCCGTTGGAGAACTTGCCGGCCGGGATGGCGGCAATCACGCTGTGGCTGGCCACGTCGATGGCGTATACCGTGTCGGCCAGTTCGCAGGCCACGTAGGCGCGCGAGCCGTCGGGCAGGAAGCCGATGCCGCGCGGACGCTTGCCGACGGGAATCTGGCCCACCTGCTTGCGCAGGGCGACGTCGATCACGTCGACCTGCTCGGCGTCTTCCGCGCTGGCGTAGAGCCAGCGGCCATCGGGGCTGAACACCGCGTGCTCCGGGTTCTCGCCCTGGACCGGAATGCTTGCCAGCCTGGCGCCGGTCGCCGCATCGAGCAGCACCACGGCGTTGTCGTCTTCGACCGCCACGGCGACCAGCGTGCCGTCGTGCGAAATGCTGGCGCCTTCGGGCGAGTCGCCCACCGGCCAGCTCGCCACCGGGGTGTCGCTGGCGAGGTCGACCACGATCAGTGATTCGGTCGGCGAGTTGGTCAGATACAGGCGGCTGCCGTCCGGGGCGATCGCGATGCCGCGTGGCCGCTCGCTGGTTTTGATGTGTTTGACGACCGTGTCGGTCGCGGTGTCGATGATGCTGACCGTGCCTGACTTTTCGTTGGGCACGTAGGCCAGCGGCGCGGCGTGCAGGCTCGCCATCAGTCCGGCAGCGAGCAGGGCCGCGCCCAGCGTACGTAGTTTCATGAGGTCTCCTCGTCTATTTTTATGGTAGCTCAGGGCGTGCGGCGAGTGATGCCGTGCTCGGCAAAGATGCGGTCGAGCGTGCCATCGCGCTGGATCTCGATCATCGCTGCCGTCAGCGCTTCACCCAGTTGGGTGTTGTCGCGCTTGATCGCCATGCCCAGCGGCCAGCCCTTGATGCGCAGCTCCGGCATGTCAACCGGGCCGACGCTGAAGCGGGTCTGTTGCCCCAGTGCGGCTTCGATTTCGGCCTGGGTGGCCATCACGGCAGCCACGTCCCCGCGCTGCATGGCGGCAACGGCGTCGGCCACGGTGGTGAAATGCACAACGTTCTCGCGCAGCCGGCCGTGCAGCACGCTGAGCAGAAAACCGTCGGCGAGGCTCTCGGTTTCGACCCCAACCTTCTCGCGCGTAAATACTTCCAGGGCGCGCGCCGCGGAGCCGGTCACCGGGCCGACACGGGCCGGATCGCGGGCAATGGCCAGCGATTCAAGGTGGTAAGGGCCGAAAATCTTGACCTGCTCGTTGCGCTCGGCAAGCCGCTCGTCGACCGGCACGTGGAGCATCACGTCGGCCGGGCGGGTGCCCAGGTAGTGACCTTTCCACACCATGTTGCGCAGGTCGTCGTTCATGTCTTCGTCGGCCGCGTAGGCGACGATCTCGGCATCGAGGCCCAGGCGCCGGGCCAGCTCGCGGCCCAGCGCAACATCGACGCCCTTGCCTGCGTCGGCATAGGGCGGGAAGTCCTTGTATACCGCGACGCGCAGCAGGCCTTCCTGCTGCGTTGCCAATCCCTCGGCCGTGGCGGCGTGGGTGAGCGTGGCAGCCAGGATGCCGACCGCCATCAGCAGGGTTTGAAGTCGGTTATTCTTCATGAATTGTCTCCAGCCAGGCGCGGATCGACCACATTGCTTCTTGCGGCAGGATACCTTCGAACGGCGGCATGTACACCCGGCCGTCGCGTGTCGCGCCATGGCGGATGCGGTTCATGAAGATCTCGTCGCCCTCGTCTTCGACCGGCAGATAGCGCAGGTCGGGCGCAATTCCACCGGAGATGCCGCCGAGGCCATGGCAGCGCGCACAGTTCTGGTTGTAGGCCGAGTCGCCGATGCGGATCGCTTCCTTGTTGCCGCGGAAGGGGTTGGTCTCGCGCCACTCTTCACCCAGCTGGGGAAGCGAGGACACGTCGACCGCCTGCGGCGTCACATCGCCGTGGGCGAACGCGGTGCTGGTGCCCAACGCGATCGTGGCCGCGACGGCAAAGCGGATAATGGATGTGCGGGGATGGACTGTTTTGAGGAAAGAGGTCACCGGCTTGCTCCTGTTGTAGGTTGAATGAGCAGGACCAACAAATTGGCCCCTGCGCAGGGAACAATCACTGCAACTGGCGTGCCAACCTTGTGTGACACTGTGCAGACGGTGTGGCAGGCTTCTTGCTGCTGAATGAATGTTCAGCGCGGTGTAGAATGTCGTTGAAGATTGGAGCAGTTGTGCCATAACAAGACACTGTTTCATACTGAAATTACAGGTTGTCCGGCACGTTGCATTTTGCGCGGCACGGGTACCAAGGAGGAGACATGGGGCAATTGGATGATTCCCTGCGATGGGAAAAGATTACGCGTGCCAGAGAATTGTTCTTCGAGCGCAACGACTCGCCCGTGGATTTGCTCGGCAAGAGTGTGTTGCGCTCCTGGGAGCGTTGTCGTCAGTCCGGGCTGGAGGCGCAGTATGCCGACACGCCGCAGGCGCTGGTCAGCGGGTCGGCGCTGAAGCAGCTGCGTGAGCGCAATCACCGCTTGCTCTCGCACGGGCTGGGAATCGTCGAGTCCTTGTACGAACAAGTGCGCGACGCCGGCAACGTGGTGGTGCTGACCGACGCTTCGGGCATGGTGTTGCATCGCGTGGGCGATGCCAAGTTCCTGTCCCGGACCGAGCAGGTCTCGCTGACGCCGGGCGCCTCGTGGGGCGAGTGCCAGCGCGGGACCAACGCCGTCGGTACCGCGCTGGTCGAGCGTACGCCAACCGAAATCTTCGGGCGCGAACACTTCCTCAACCAGAACAGCTTCCTCACCTGTAGCGCGTCGCCGGTGTTCGATCCGCAAGGCGAGGTCATCGGCGTGCTCGACATCTCCGGCGACTATCGCGCCTACCAGAAACACACCATGGGTCTGGTGCGGATGGGCGTTCAGCTGCTGGAGCGCGATCTGTTCGAATCCGAGTTCGCGAGCCAAATCCTGGTCGGTCTGCACCTGAGCCCGGATTCTGTCGGCTGTGTGCGCGAGGCGGTGCTCGCGGTGTCGGCCGATGGCGAAATCCTCGGTGCCAACAAGGCCGCCATGGACTTGCTGGGGGTTGCCCGCTGCAACCTCGCGCAGGCAGATTTCGGCATGTTGTTTGACCTGCCCTTGGGGGCTTTGCTGGACCGTACCGGGGGCAATCCGCGCTCGCTGATCGCGCTCGAAACGCGCGGTGGCGGCCGGTTGTACGCGCGGGTCAAGGGCATGCTGCCGCGGGTTGGCAGTCGCAGTGCAACACCGGCCGAGGCGGCGTCGGCACAACGTCCCGCGCCGCGCCCGGCGCCGCGCCCGGCGTCGCGTCCGGCCGCGCCGGCCCAAAGCGGATCGCTCAAGGCGCTATGCACCGGCGACAAACGCATGTCGATTGCGATCGACCGTGCCATGCGCGTGCTCGACAAGAATATTCCGATCCTGATTCAGGGGGAGTCGGGGGTTGGCAAAGAGATGTTCGCCAAGGCCTTTCATGCCAGCGGTGCGCGCAGCAAAGGCGCGTTCGTGGCGCTCAACTGCGCGGCGATTCCCGAAAACCTCATCGAGTCGGAGCTGTTCGGCTACGTTGGCGGGGCATTTACCGGTGCGCGCAAGGAAGGGGCAATAGGCAAAATCTGCCAGGCAGATGGCGGCACCTTGTTCCTCGACGAAATCGGCGACATGCCGCTCCAGCTGCAGGCCCGCCTGCTGCGCGTGCTGCAAGAGCGAAGCGTTACCCCGATTGGTGGCTCGCGCGCCACGCCGGTCGACATCTCGCTGGTGTGCGCAACCCACCGCAACCTGCGCGAGGAGATTGCCGCAGGGCGCTTCCGCGAGGACTTGTACTACCGTGTCAACGGCCTCACCGTAACCCTGCCGCCGCTGCGCGAGCGCAATGACCTGTCGTGTCTGGTCGACGCCTTGCTCGAGATCGAGGCCGAAGGGCGGGGGCTGCGGGTGTCCGATGAAGTGATGGCCTGTTTTGGCAACTACGACTGGCCGGGCAACATCCGGCAGTTGCACAACACCTTGCGTCTCGCGGTCGCGTTGCTCGATGAGGATGAGACGCAAATCGAAACCGAACACCTCCCCGAAGAGCTGTTCGCCTACGATCCCCCGGTGCCCGACGACGACCTGGTGCCCCAGCGCAACATCGTCGAAACGCCCGCTGCGCCGGTTCAGGTCGCCGTGGCTGGCCGGATGCGCCTTGAGGCGATTGAACGTGCCGCAATCGACCAGGCAATGAGTGCAACAGGGGGCAACGTGTCGGCGGCTGCGCGGCGGCTCGGGATCAGCCGCAATACCCTGTACCGCAAGCTCGGGCGGCTGTAGGCGGAGCTGGCCGACGGCTTACCAGCGGGCGGGCAGCTTGCGTTTGAGCAGGATGTGGTGGTGGTGGATTTCGATGTAGTCGCCCGCCACCAGTTCGCGCAGGATGCGGTTGACCATCTCGCGCGAAGCGCCCACCAGATTCGCCAGGTCCTGCTGTGTCATGCGTCGGCGAATCACGCGCATGTCGCCTTCGGGCTCGGCAAGGCTGTCGAAAACGCGCGACAGCCGGCCGAATACATCGATCAGCGCCAGCGCACGCACGTTATCCGTCAGTTCACGAATCCGCCCGACCAGATGGCGTACCACAAGCTGCATCGACGCCGGATTGGCATTGAGCACGCTGAGAAAATCGTTACGCGAGATCTGCACCAGCGTGCTGCGTTCGACGGTGATCACCGACGCCGAGCGCGGCGCGTCGTCGAGCAGCGCCAGTTCGCCAAAGTAGTCCTCCGGCCCGAGCAGTGACAGCGTCACCTCCTTGCCGTTTTCCTCGGTTACAAACACCTTCAGGGCGCCGCTGTCGATGATGAACATGCCGTGCGCTTCGTCACCTTCGTTGACCACGATGGTGCCGGCCGGGTACACCCGCAGGCGCGCCTGCGCCGCGATCTGCGCGCGTTGCGCCTCTGCCAGGCCGGAAAAGAGTTCGATCTTGTCGAGCGTCATCGTCTGCCTTGTATCATCTCAACACCGTTCGAATGGGAGATCCATCGCGTGAAACGCGTCTGGTTGCGCGCTGTGCTGCTGATTGCTTTGGTGCTGGTCCTTGTGACTGCGTTGTGGCTGTCGCCGCTGCAGCGCCTCGAACGCAGCGCCGGCCTCCCCGCGCTCTATGCCGTTCGAGGTATCCGCCCGCCGCCGCCAGAGGTTGTCATTGTAGCCTTGGATGCTGCTTCGGCGCAGCAACTCGGGGTGCCGGCGCGGCCCGACCTGTGGCCGCGCCGGCTGCACGCCACCCTGGTCGACGGCTTGGTCCGCAGCGGCGCGCGGGCGATCGGCTTCGATCTGCTCTTCGAGCGCCCCGGCGATCCGGCCGAAGATGCTGCGCTGAGCGCCGCGCTGGCGCGCGCCGGCAACGTCGTGCTGGCTGAACGGGTGGTACGAAATCCGGTGCGCGCGGGCAACGGCGCGGTGCTTGGCAGCGTCGACCGCCTGATCCGCCCGCTGCCCGCGCTCGCCGAAGCGGCGTGGGCCACTGCACCGTTCGTGCTACCCAAAACACCGGACGGCGTGTATGAATTCTGGGCCTTTCCGGGCGGTGCGGGCGGGCAGGCGTCGATGCCGGTGAGATTGCACGCGCGTGCGGCGCTGGCGGCACCGCCCCCCGGCGCGCCGGCCGACGTGCTGGGCCTGAACCTCTACGGGCCGTTCGGCACCATCGCGCTTATCACTTACGATGCGGCGTTGCGCTTGCTCGACGGCGGGGACGCCACCGCGCGTTTTGGCGGACGGTTGGTCCTCGTCGGCCTGGCCGAACCGAACCAGTCGCTCCAGTTCGACGCCTACCGCACGCCGTACACCAGCGCCGATGGCGTCGACATCAGCGGGGTCGAACTGGCCGCCACGGCGCTCGCCAACCTCATCGACGGCAGTTCGCTGCACCGCCTCGAGGGGGCGCCCGCGCTGGTGCTGGTGCTTGCCTGGAGCGGGCTGCTCGCGGTGTTGTGGGCGGTCGCGCGAACCAGCGTGGCCTGCGTGCTGAGTGCCGTACTGGTGTTGGCCTACGGGCTCTTTGCACTGCGCAGTTTTGCGGTCGATTTTGTCTGGCTGCCGGTCGTGTTTCCGTTGCTTGTGGCGCCGCTGCTGGTGAGCGCGCTGGCCGTGGCGCTCAAATACCGTCAGGCGCGCGCGCGGCACCGCCGGCTGCAACGCCTGCTGGGCATCGACCGCGACGCCGGCCCGCTGGCGCGGCTGGCGGGCGGACTCGAGGCCCGGCGCGACGGTCGCGTGGTGCGCGCGGTGTGCCTGTGCAGCGATATTGCAGCCTATACCACGCTGGCCGAGGGGTGTTCGCCGGAGCGCGCACGCGACATGCTCAACCGCTACCTGGAACACTTTCTGCCGATTGTCGAGGCGCACGGCGGCGACGCCACCGACATCGTCGGCGATTCGATCATGTCGCTGTGGGTCGTCGGGGCAGACACCGTCGATGCATGCGTGCGCGCACTGAGCGCAGCGCGCGCGCTCGATGCGTGCATGAACGGCGGTGCACGCGAGGGAGCCTTGCCGACCCGCTTCGGCCTGCATCTGGGCGAGGTGTTTTTCGGCGAGGTCGGCGCCGGCGAGCGCACCGAGATCCGCCCCATCGGCGATGTCGTCAACACTGCCAGCCGCATTCAGAATGCCTGCAAGCCGCTGGGGCTGACGCTGCTTGCATCGGAGGCCGTGATGGCGCACGTCGCCGACGTCCCGGCCTGCCAGGTCGGGCGCTTTCGCCTCAAGGGAAAGCGCGATGCGCTGGCCTTGCTCGCGCTCGACCCGAAGATCTGCCAGGACGATGTCAGATCGCGTTTCGCCACCGCGCTCCAGCGTTTTTCCGGCGGCGACGCGGCAGGTGCGCAGGCCGCTTTCGACGACATTCTGGCGCGTGCCCCGGATCACGGCCCGGCCCGTTTCTATGCCGGACTGTGCGCGGCGCCGCACCTGCCAGAGGACGGTCTGGTCGTGCTTGGGGCGCATTGAGCCCGGCTGGCTGCGGCGTGTCACGCAATGAACTGCGTCACATCCCCGGCGCGGCGTGCGCCATTTTTACGATTGCCGGCGTGCGGGATACTTGGCACGGTCAAAACGACCGGAGCTCGCGATGTCGCCTCATCCCAGCGTATATACGCTGCGCCGCCTGCCGGTGCATCGAGTGATCGAGATCGATGCCGGCGCGATGCGGGCGCGGCCTTGGCTTGGCGTTGCCCCGCCGGTCATGGAATCCGCGCCACGCCCCGATCCCGCCGCGCGGTGGCTCGATCTGCTCCGCGCCGATGATGTGTCGCTCGACGAATTGTTCGCCTGAGCGGTTTGTCTGAGCGCGCCGATGTGCCTGCGTTGAGGCCGGCCCGAAACGGGTGGTGGCGAGGCTGACGCCGTTGTCGTGCCGGGGTGTGTCATCTATGATGGCCGGTGTTTTTAACCATGACACCGCCCTGAATGCTTCGCGCCGTATTCTCTCCGTCATATCTCCCGCGGCGTCTGGCTGCGCTTGCCTGCGCGCTTTCCTGCGTGCTCCTCTCGACGCCCCTCTCGGCAGCGGAATCCTGTACCGATCCGGTGGCCCGTGTCGTCTCGCTGCAGGGGCAGGTTGACCTCAGCGTCGGCGGGCAGGGCGCGTGGCACCCCGTTGCGGTGGGGCGGGCGCTGTGCCCGGGTGACGTGGTCACCGTGCGCGCTCAGGGGCGTGCCGCGGTGGTGTTCGCAGGCGACGTGCTGACACGCCTCGACCAGCTCACCACCTTGCAGGTTGCGGCGCCGCCCAAGGCGGGCGATGCCGCGCTCGGCTTGCGCGAGGGGATCGCGCATTTCATCAGCCGCCTCAAAAAACGTGTGGAAGTGATCTCGCCGGTGGTCAACGCGCTGGTCGAGGGGACTGAGTTCACCGTGGCCGCGCATGCTGGCGAAGGTCGTGTGGTGGTTGCCGAGGGACGGGTGCGGGCCAGCAACGCGGCGGGCGAGCAGGTGTTGCGCGCGGGTGAGAGCGTCGCGGTCAGTGCCGGTCAGGCGCCACGCCGCATCGACGTGCGTCCGCTCGACGCCGTCCAGTGGGCGATCCATTATCCGGTGCTGGTGTGGCCGGCGCGGCTGACCGATGGTGGCGTACTGCCGCCTAACGTAATCGAGGCGCGGCGCCTGGCCCTGCGCGCGCGCTATGCCGAGGCGCTGGCGCAGGTCGGCGAGATGGATGATCCGGTGGTGCGCGCCTACCGCGCCAACTTGCTCCTCGCGCTGGGCCGCGTCGATCAGGCCCTTGCGCTGGTCGATGCGCTCGGCGACGCTGCGGCCCCCGGCGTGGCCGTACGCGCGGCGATTGCTGTGGCCAACAATGCCCCGGAACGCGCCGCCACGCTGGCCGCGCGCGCGCTGGCGCTGGATGCGGGCGATGCGGCGGCACACCTCGCAAACAGCTATGCGCTGCAATCGCGGGGCGCTCTCGACGGTGCGCTGGCGGCGGCGGCCGAGGCGACGCTTCGGGCGCCGGAAAACCCGGTTGCCTGGGCGCGCCGCGCCGAACTGGCGCTGAGTTTGTCGCAGCTTGCCGATGCCCGCCGCTTTGCGCAGCACGCGCTGACGCTCGATGAGGGCACGCTGCGTGCGCGCGCGATGCTCGGTTTTGCCCACCTGCTGGCCGGCGATCTGACGCTGGCGGCCGGTGAGCTCTCGGCGGCAATCGAGGCCGATCCGGCTGATCCACTGGCGCGCTTTGCGCATGGTCTGACGCAGATTCGGCAAGGTCGGCTGGCTGCCGGGCGGCGCGACCTTGAACTGGCGGTGTTGCTCGATCCTTCGAATGGCGAATACCGCGCCACGCTTGGCCGTGCCTACATGGGCGAGGCGCGTGACGCACGCGCCGCCACGCAGCTCCAGCTGGCGCGCGAGATTGCGCCGGCATCGCCCACCGCGTGGTTTTTCAGCGCCCAGCGACGGCTGTTGGCCGGTGATGTGCTTGGTGCCATCGACGATGGCGAGCAGGCGCTCGCGCGCAACGAGGCGCGGCTCAATCTGCGTGCCTCGGCGCTGCTCGACATCGACCGCGCCGCGCGCGGTGCGGCACTCGCCTCGGCCTATCAGCGCGCCGGTTTCGACCATGCCCTGACGCGCGTGGCCGCGGATGCGGTGGAGGACGACGGTGCCGGTGCGGCGGCGCACGAGGCGATGGCGCAAGCCTACGGCGACGACCGCCGGCTGGAGGCCGCGCGCGTCAGCGAACAGTTCCAGCGCTTCGTGTTTGGCGCGCTTGGTCAGTCGCCGGTGGCGCCGCAGGATCTGCTGTCTGCGCCACCCATTCTGAATGGCCCGCGGGTCTTGTCGCTGGACGAGACGGCGGCGCTGTTCGAACCCCGCACGAGCCACTTTGCGGCCAGTGCGATTGCAGGCACGCAGGAGACCTGGGGGACCAGCGTGATGGCTTCGACGCAGACCGAGCGGGCACAGGCTGCGGTGGGGCATTTCGACTATCGCAGCGATGGCTTTCAGCCCGACGGTGATGTCGACCTCAGTGCCACGCGCGGCGAATTCCGTCTGCAGTTGAGCGACGCGATGCGTGTGTTCGCCGACATGCAGCACAAGGATTTCGTTACCCGCGACATCACCCAGAGCTTCTTCACCAATGTGGACAGCGCGATTGCGCGTGAGCGCAGCGACGTGGTGCGCGTTGGCCTGCACACGGCGCCGTCGGCCACCACTTCGCTGGTCGCCGTGCTTGGCTCGGAGAGCGGGCGGACGGTCGATGCGACGACCGATACCCTGTCGGTGAGCTTTCCCTTCGTGGCCGGCAATACCGCGATTTCGACCGAAACCGACATCGCGCGACGCGAGCTGGCGCTGCGTCTCGATGGGGCCGGAGAGCGCACCCGCTACACGCTGGGGATGACGGTGCTGCGTGGCGTGGATGCAGGCACGCAGACCGAGAACACCGCGCTCACGGTGACCAATTTCTTCCCCCCGCCGGCGACCACCACCTTTACCACCACCACGCCGCGCAGTTTTCGCATGGATACACGCCAGCACAGCCTTTTCGGCCGTCTGGCGTGGCGCGCACAGCCGGGGCTGAAGATCGACAGCGGGCTCGATTACGTCGATTACACCCAGACCGGCGTACGCCGCACGCCGCCGCCGTCCGCGCTGGTCGAGCAGCTCGATGCGCGGCACACCGAGCGCCTGCTGCCGAGTCTCGGCGCGACGGTAGATGGCGCCGGCACGACGTGGCGCGCGGCGCTGATTCAGGGCGTGTCGCTCGACAGCGTCGGCAAGCAGAGCATCGCGCCAACGCGTTTCGGCGGCTTCGACAACCGTTTCGACGACCCCGCCGGCACGCGTTACAGGCGCCTCGCGCTGGGCTTCGATCGCCCGCTCGGCGGCGGGATGCGCGTTGGTGGCGCGTGGTCGCTGCGCAAGCTCGACGTGCCCAACGCGCTGTGCGGCGTGGATTGCCTGCGCCGCTGGAACGAGCGGCGCCATCACCTGTTCTTCAATACCGCGCTGAGTTCGCGCGTCGGTGCCGAGATCGCTTGGCACTACGAGTCCCTCGGCCTGCATCGGGTGCCACTGTCCGGCGGTTTCGACCGCCCGGTGCAACTGCGCACCGAAACCCTGCCGCTGCGCCTGTTCGTGCAGCTGCCGCCGAACTGGCAGGTGCTGCTTGAAGCGCTGAAGGTGCGTCAGGACGTGGTCAACCTGTCGCCGTCGGCGTTGACGCGGGCGCATGCCGGGTTCTGGATGGCCAACGCGCGGGTGGCTTACGCCGTGCCGGGCGGCGCGTGGCGGCTGGGGCTGGAGGTGCGTAATCTGTTCGACCAGCGGGCGCTGATCCAGGACACCGATTTGTTGTCCGAAGATCCACGCACGCCGTTGTGGTATCCCGAGCGTGCGGTGTTCGTGTCGGCGCGGGTGGCGTTCTGACGGGCGTGCGGACGTACGCCCGAACAACAATAAACGGAGGTGTTCGGATGCGGTCAGTTCGGAGCAGGGCAGTGCTTGGTGCGCTGGCAGTGGCGGCTTTGTCGCTTGCCGGATGTCAATCGATGCCGGAGAAGTCGGGGCCGTCCGGCGACGCGTATTTTGGCGCGGGCGGGCACGGCGGCGGCGTGGCGCTGATGCGCAGTGGCGAGTACGTGACCATCGGCGCCGACGGGCAGGTGACCCAGCGCTGCTACATGTGCGACCAGGCGCCCGGTGCGGCCGGCAGTTGCGCCGAATCGGCCCGCGCGCTAAAGCTCGAACTGTGCGCGGCGCCGCCCGCGCCGGCCGCCAAAGCCCTTAGCGGGGCGATGCCGCGCAGCACGCTGTACTGCGCCACCTATGGCCCCAACGGCCCCTTGCCGCCGATTCCGTACAGCCCGAACTACCCCGACTACACCTGTTTCTACTACTCGGCCAACCCGCCCGCGTGCATTTGTCTGGCCAAGTAAGCTAGGCCGCGTCTGCCTGAAACTGCTCGACCAGGGCGAGGATGGCGGCTTGACGGTCGCTTGAGGCGTCGTCCGGGCGGCCGGTGAGGCCGCTCCATTCCGGATGCGCGCGGGCCTCGTCAAGCGCTGCGGGGAGGGGCCCTTCGCGCCAGCGTTTGAGGCCGGGGTCGACCAGCTCGATGGGCGTGATCGCGGCGTGACCGCGCCCGGTGAGGGCGTGCAGCAAGGCCTGTTGGCGCGCCGCCAGGACGCGGATGATGGCGTCGTCGACGGTCAGTTCGCGCACCCCCGACAATTTCCCGAGCAGGCGGTCGCCGTACTGGCTGACGCTCTGCCATGTGCCGCCAATGAGCGCGCCGAGTGCGGCCGCGGCACCGAGGGTGAGCCCCCCGGTGATGAGATCGATCCCCACCCCCGCCGCGGCGCCGGCGGCCGCGCCTTTGCCGACCGTGATGCCCATTGTGCGCAGCGCTTCGGCGCTGAACAAGTCGTCTTCCCAGCGCCCGTCGAGCAAGGGCAGCTGGCTGCTGGCGACGTCGTTGCGGCCAAACGCGTAGAGGTCGAGCAGGGCGTCGACGCAGCGCTGTTCGCGCTGGCGTACGTCGGCGTGAAGCTGGTCGATCGCGGCGCGCAGCAGCGCCTCGTCGGCTGCGACCTGACGGCGGGCCGAGGCGGTGTCGATGAGCAGCTCGGCGACCAGCCGGGCGGCCGCCACGCGGCGTTCGGCGGCGTCGCGTTCGCGCGTGGCAATCAGCTGTTCCAGCGCGCCGCGTCGTTCGGGCAGGAGTGTGGCGAGCGCCTCGTAGAGCCGCCGTTCGCCGCCGTCTTCGGGGGCTACGGTGTCGAAGCGGATGTGGGCGTGGAGACCGACCCGGGCGAGCATCGCGCGCCATGCCGCTTCTTGGGTCTCTGGCTGGTGCATGAAATTGAGCACTGGCAGGATCGGATGGGCACAGGCGGCGAGCAGGGTGAGTTCGTCGCGATGTTTGGGGAGCACCGGATCGCGCGCGTCGATCACGTAAAAGCCGGCGTCGCTGTTGCTGAGCTGGCGCAAGACCTTGGCTTCCTGCTCGAAACGGCCGACCGCTTCGGGGCTTTGCAGGAAGCGTGCGATGCGCTCCGGTCCGTCGATGCGTTCGGCTGGCGGGGCCAGCGTGTCGAGGTAGTCGAGCAGCGCGATGGCGTCTTCCATGCCCGGGGTGTCGAACAGCTGCGCCACGCTGGCGCCGTCGGCCAGCAGCCGCGCGCCCTCGACGTGGCGGGTGGTGCTCGGGCGGCTGGAGACCTCGCCAAAGCGGGTGTCGCGCAGCAAGGTGCGCAGCAGCGAGGTCTTGCCGGTGTTGGTGTGGCCCACGACGGCCACGCGCAGGATGTCGTTCATCGGACCTCGTCCCCCCGTTCCAGCCAGACCCATGCGGCCCGCGCATCCACCAGCACCGCCGCCTCGCCCAGGCCGATGCCGGCCAGGCCCTCGCGCCACTGGCGCAGCCGGCCGGCCTGCTCCGCCGCGGCATCGATGCCGGCCAGCCAGACGCGGGTCGCCTGCGCGTGGTCGGCGAGCTCGGCGATGAGGCCGAGGCTGCCGCGATCCGGGGTCTGGCGGGCGTCGACCGCGACCACCAGCCGCACCGGCGGGTGGGCGGCGAAGCGCGCGCGCACGCCGCGGCGCTGCTCGCGGCTGTCGAGGCGGCCGCCGTCCTCCCAGGCGGGCACCGCCGTGGCGTCGTCTGCGGCTGCAAGTNNGTCTTGCCGGTGTTGGTGTGGCCGACCACGGCGATGCGCAGCGCTTCAGTCATCGTTGCGCTCCAGCCAGTGGCAGGCGGTGGCGATGGTGTCGAACTGGTGGTCGGCGTCGATGCCGAGCTGGTGCAACGCGTCGTGCCAGTGGCCGCGGCGCTCCGGTGTGCCGGCGGCGGCCAGCCACACGGCGCACGCGTGCGCGTAGCGGCTCAATTCGGCGATGAGTGCGAGCGTACCGCGGTCGGGCGACAGGCGTGGATCGATCGCTACCAGCAGTCGCTCGACGGGTTGGCGGGAGAGCGCGTCTAGCGTGCGCCGCCGCTCTTCGCGGGCATCGAGCCGGCCGCCGTTGTGCGCGGCGGAGAGGGTGTCGGGCGGCCAGCCGATGTCGGTGCCCAATTCGAGCGCCACCGCGCAGCGCGTGTTGCCGGCAACCGCGGCGCCGTGTCCGGTGTGAAAGGCGGGGAGCTGTGCTGGCGCGGCATCGTTGACGCCGGCGTGTTCGGACGCTGGCATCAGGCGCGGCTTGAGGCGTGCATAGGCCGGTTGGGTGAGGTCCAGGCGAAAGTTCTTGCGCAACGCACGCCAGCGCCAATCGCATACCAGCCAGAGCAGCAGGCGCGGCAGGATGCCATAGAGCACGAGCGCGCTGACCAGCCAGGCCGACCAGATCCGGCGGTCTGCCTCGACCGCTTCCGGGCCGGCTGCGCGCAGTACCATGTCGGCGTCCGGCATCTGCAGGCCGGCGAGCCGCGGTAGCCACGCCAGCGCTTCGGTGAGGCGGATGAAGGCGTCGGCCGGCAGGATGGTGGTTTCCCAGACAAAACCGTATCGGCGCGTAGACAGCATCACCAGCAGTGTCACCAATGCGCAGACGAGGGCGATCAGCCATAGCCCGTGACTGATCCGCCCCAGCCACGCCGGCATGGCGCCGCGTTGGCCGGTGATGCCGATCAGCGCTTGCGGCAGCCACGCTTCGCCGTGGCGCCGCCCGAACCATCCGGCGATGCCAATCCATGTGCGCCCGGCCAGACTGCTGCGATGACTGCGGCTGAGCAGCAGGGTGAGGAACCAGAGTGCGAGCGTGACCAGGTGTACGCCGAGCAGACCGCCGAGCGCCCACACCACGTTGACCGTGCGGACGCCGCTGCCCAGAACGCCGGCCGCGATGCCTGCGCCGGTGAGCGCGGCGCCAACCACCATCGCCGCCCACGCCAGGGTGGCGTGGCCGTGCCAGCGGTGCCATGCATCGAGCAACCCGTCGGGCGGCTGAGCGAGCGCTACTGCGCGGGCGATCACGCGCGCCTCGAAGCCGCCGCCCGCGGCGCGTGCGTGACGCACTGCGGCGCTGTCCTCGAGCGCGCCTGCGTGAGTCTCGCGCAGGCGGACGGCTTCAGTGATCCAGCGTTGATCGAAGGGGCTCGGTGGTGGGGGCGTCACGCGTCTCATGGGGTCCGCAAGTCAGGCGCTCAAGGATACCGTGCCCTCGCCTGCGTCGCGTCATGGGCGATCATTTTCGATGCCTCATGTTGAAACGGCGCCTTAATTTTGCTATTCTCGCGCGCTTTCCTTCGCTCCACCGGGCTCGCATGACCGGGGGGCTACTTTCAGTAACCAAGAGGAGTGTGCATGCGTCACTACGAAGTCGTCTTTATTGTTCACCCGGATCAGTCCGAGCAGGTGCCCGCCATGGTCGAGCGTTATCGCTCGCTGGTGGAAACCAAGGGTGGCACCATCCACCGCCTGGAAGATTGGGGCCGCCGCCAGCTGGCCTATCCGATCCAGAAAATCCACAAAGCGCATTACGTTCTGATGAACATCGAGAGCGATCAGGAGACCCTGGCCGAACTCGAACATGCCTTCAAGTTCAACGACGCCGTGCTGCGTCACCTGACCGTGCAGACCAAGAAGGCCGTGACGGTGCCGTCGCCGATGATGAAGGACGAGAAGTCACGTTCTCTGACCAGCGGTCGCAGCGATGGCGATGCGTCCGCCAAGGACGGCGAGGCGTCGGAAACCGCCGCGCAGGAATAAGAACCCGCCCGTGTGAGCAACACGCTGCGCATTGCCGGTCGGCTCCTCGAACTGGCGCCGATGCGCTATACGCCTGCCGGGGTGCCGGTGATGACCTTTGTGCTGGAGCATGCCTCCCGACAGGTTGAAGGCGGTCACGAACGCGATGTGGCGTGCGAGTTGCAAGCGATGGCCCTTGGTGACGTTGCCCAGCAAATGAGCGCGGCCGGGCCGGGATGGGAAATCGAAGCCACCGGCTTTGTGGCTGCCAAGAGCAAGCGCAGCAAGATGCCGGTGTTGCATGTAACGCAGATTAAGTTTTTGAAAGGAATCAACAATGGCTTTCAAACCGAAGAAAAAGAATGACCGCGGTGGTCGTGGTGGCGGTCTGTTCAAGCGTCGCAAATTCTGCCGTTTCACGGCCGAGAAGATTGAAGAAATCGACTACAAGGATGTCGATCTGCTGAAGGACTTCGTGACCGAAACCGGCAAGATCATGCCCGCACGGATCACCGGCACCAAGGCCGGTTATCAGCGTCAGCTGTCGACCGCCATCAAGCGCGCCCGCTTCTTGGCGCTGCTGTCCTACACCGATCTGCACCAGTAAGCGAGGAGATTCGATATGCAAATCATTCTGCTCGACAAGGTCGGTAACCTCGGCAATCTGGGTGACGTGGTCAAGGTCAAGGACGGCTACGCACGTAACTACCTGATCCCGCAAGGCAAAGCCAAGCGCGCTACGGAAGCCAACAAGGCTGAGTTCGAAGCGCTGCGTGCAGAGCTGGAAAAGGCCCAGGCAGAAAAGCTGGGCGCTGCCCAGGCGCTGGCCGAGAAGCTCGAAGGTTTGATGGTTCAAGTGACCCGCAACGCGGGCATGGACGGGCGCCTGTTCGGTTCGGTGAGCAACGCCGACGTGGCCGAAGCGCTCCAGGCGCAAGGCTTCGAAATCGAGCGTAGCGCGATCCGCATGCCTGATGGTCCGCTCAAGCAGGTGGGTGATGTTCATCTCGAAATCGGCCTGCACGCCGATGTGGTCACCACCATCACGGTGTCCGTGCTGGGCGAACAGCAGTAAGCGTCTCCATTTTGCACGGATGAAAAAGGGCTGCTATATGCAGCCTTTTTTTTCGGCACAATTGTGCTGATTCCCTCCCGGTTCTGGAATACGTATGCAAGCAGACCCCCAACTGGCCGCCGTCAAATTGCCCCCACATTCGCTGGAAGCCGAGCAGTCGTTGCTTGGCGGCCTGCTGCTGGATAACGCCGCGTGGGACAAGATCGCCGATCTGGTATCGGAAGTCGACTTCTATCGCGACGACCATCGCCGGGTCTTCAAGCACATTGCCAAACTGATCGAGCTGGGCAAGCCGGCCGATGTGGTGACCGTGTTCGAATCGCTCGAAAAGAGCGGTGAGGCCGAGCATGCTGGTGGTTTGGTGTATCTGGGCGAGATCGCCAACAACACCCCGTCAGCCGCCAATATTCGTCGTTATGGAGAGATCGTGCGGGAGCGCGCCGTTTTGCGGGCGCTGGTTTCGGTGGGAGACGAGATCGCAGCCAGCGCGCTTTCGCCATCCGGAAAAGATGCGACGACCTTGCTTGACGAGGCAGAGGCCAGGGTATTCGAGATTGCCGAAGCGGGGGCGCGGCAACAGACAGGATTCGTTCCGATTCAACCCATCCTCGGGCAGGTGGTGGACCGGATCCAGGCGCTCTACGACAAGGATTCGCCGTCGGAAATCACTGGCATACCCACCGGCCTGACTGATCTTGATGAACTGACTTCCGGTCTTCATGCGACAGACATGATCGTTGTGGCTGGGCGACCTGGAATGGGGAAGACCTCGTTTGCGCTCAATGTTGCTGAGCATGTTGCAGTTGATCAGCAGTTGCCGGTGGCCATTTTCTCGATGGAGATGCCGGGCACGCAATTGGCCAACCGGTTCATTTCTTCCGTCGGGCGCCTCGATCAGACGCGGTTGAAGACGGGCAAGCTTTCCGATGATGACTGGCAGCGCCTTACTTATGCCCTGGGCAAGTTGCATGAGGCACCCATTTATATTGACGAGACCCCGGGCCTCAACCCGATCGACCTGCGGGCGCGTGCCCGCAGGCTTCATCGTCAGTGCGGAAAGCTGGGGTTGATTGTGGTCGACTATCTTCAGCTGATGAGCTCTCTCAGACAGGGGGATAATCGGGCAGCCGAGTTGTCGGAAATTTCGCGCTCTATCAAAGGTCTCGCAAAGGAGTTGAAGGTGCCTATCATGGCGCTGTCACAGCTCAACCGGAGCCTTGAGCAGCGTACCGACAAGCGACCAATCATGTCCGATTTGCGTGAATCCGGCGCGATTGAGCAAGATGCCGACATCATCATGTTTGTCTACCGGGACGAGATCTACAACCCGGATTCGGCGGACAAGGGCTCGGCCGAACTGATCATTGGCAAGCACCGCAACGGTCCGACGGG
>JAGRFQ010000077.1 GCA_020445945.1 Rhodocyclaceae bacterium | reverse complement strand
ATCGCGCCAAGAGTCATCCCGACGAGAACACCCGCGGCGCCAGTCAGCGCCGTCTCGAACTGCTCACGCCGGTGGTCAAGGGCTGGTGCACGGAGGTCGCGCAAGGGGTGACCTGGAACGGTATCCAGGTGCACGGCGGGATGGGTTTCATCGAGGAAACCGGCGCTTGCCAGCACATGCGCGATGCGCGCATCACCACCATTTACGAGGGCACCACGGCGATCCAGGCCAACGACCTGATCGGCCGCAAGGTGGCCCGCGAAGGCGGCCACGCGATGCGCGCGCTGCTCGAAGACATGGCCGCCACGCGGACCGCACTCGACCGTCACACCGACGCACAGATGCGCAGCATCGGCGCGGCGCTGGGGGTCGGGATGAGCGCGCTCGGCGAAGCCACCGACTGGCTGCTGGCGAACTACGACGCCCAGCCGCAGGCTGCCGCGGCCGGCGCGGTGCCCTTCCTCAAGCTGGCCGGCACGGTGACCGGCGCGTGGCTGATGGCGCGTGCGGCGCAGCTTGCCTTCGAGCAGCTGACGGCGTCGGACGACGGCTTCTACGGGGCCAAGCTGATCACCACGCGCTACTTTGTCGAGCACGTGCTGCCCGAGGCCAATGGCTACCGCGACGCGATCGTCAATGGCGCGGAGTCGGTGCTGGCGATGCATGAGGCGCTGTTCTGATGGACGCCGCGATGGCCCGCGAGGCGATGGAATACGACGTGGTGGTGGTCGGCGCCGGGCCGTCCGGCCTCAGCGCCGCGATCCGTCTCAGGCAGCTCGCCGAGGCGGCCGGGCGCGAGCTGTCGGTGTGTGTGGTGGAGAAGGGCTCCGAAGTGGGGGCGCATATTCTCTCCGGCGCAGTGATCGAGACGCGCGCGCTCGACGAGCTGTTCCCCGACTGGAAAGAACGCGGCGCGCCGCTCAACACGCCGGTGGCCGAAGATCGCTTCCTGCTGCTCTCCAAGCACGGCGCGCGCAAATTGCCCACGCCGCCGCAGATGCACAACGCGGGCAACTACATCGTCAGCCTCGGCAATGTCTGTCGCTGGCTCGCGGAGCAGGCCGAGGCGCTGGGGGTTGAAATCTATCCGGGCTTCGCGGCGGCCGAGGTGTTGTATGACGATGTCGGCGCGGTGCGCGGCGTCGCCACTGGCGATATGGGACTCAACCGCGACGGCACGCCCGGCCCGAACCATGAGCGCGGCATCGAGCTGCACGCGCGCCAGACGGTGTTCTCGGAGGGCTGTCGCGGCTCGCTCAGCAAGGCGGTGATGGCGCGCTTCGACCTGCGCCGCAACGCCGATCCGCAAACCTACGGGCTCGGCATCAAGGAGCTGTGGGAGATTGATCCGGCGGTGCACGCGCGCGGCCTCACGGTGCACACCGTGGGTTGGCCCCTGGCCAGTGACACCTATGGCGGCTCGTTCATGTATCACCTCGAAGACAATCTGGTGTCGATCGGATTCGTGGTCGGGCTCGACTACAGCAACCCGAACCTGTCGCCCTACGAGGAGTTCCAGCGCTTCAAGACTCACCCCGAGATCCGTCGCTACCTCGAAGGCGGCCGGCGAATTTCGTATGGCGCGCGGGCGCTGTCGGAGGGGGGCTTCCAGTCGCTGCCCAAGCTGACCTTCCCCGGCGGCATGCTGGTGGGCGACACCGCCGGCTTCCTCAACGTGCCCAAGATCAAGGGCACCCACATGGCGATGAAATCGGGCATGGAGGCGGCCGAGGCGATCTTCGATCATCTGTCCGACGCGGCGGAGGGGGGCGGTGAGGTCACCGGCTATCCCGAGCGCCTGCGCGCGAGCTGGCTGTGGGACGAGCTGTATCAGGTGCGCAACATCCGCCCCTCGTTCCGCTGGGGGCTGTGGGGCGGGATTGCCTACAGCGCGATCGACACCTACGTGCTGCGCGGCCGTGCGCCGTGGACGCTGAAGAACCACGCCGACCACACCCAGCTCAAGCCGGCCTCGGCGTGTGCGCCGATCGATTACCCGAAGCCGGACGGCAAGGTGAGCTTCGATCGCCTGTCGTCGGTGTTCATCTCGGCCACCAACCACGCCGAGGAGCAGCCCTGTCACTTGCAGCTCAAGGACAGCGCCACGCCGATCAAGCTCAACCTCGCCACCTACAACGCGCCCGAGACACGCTACTGCCCGGCGGGCGTGTACGAGCTGGTCGAGGCCGAGGACGGGCCGCGCATGCAGATCAACGCGCAGAACTGCCTGCACTGCAAGACCTGCGACATCAAGGACCCGACCCAGAACATCAACTGGGTGACGCCGGAGGGCGGGGGCGGGCCCAACTATCCAAACATGTGAGCGGGGCGGTTGATGCGTCTTGGCGTGTGTGGCGTCCGTGGCGGGGCGCTTGAGCCGGGGTGGTCGGGCTTGCTGGCGACCACCGTGCGGGTGCTGGTGTATTGCGCGCTGGTGTTGGCGGTGCAGGCGCCGGAGGTGTTCGGCCTGTAGCGCCGGTGTCGCCAGTGCAGTGGCATGAATCGCAATGATTGCGTCGCGGGTGCGACGCGGACCAAAGGAGATGAGAAAGTGCTGATGAATAGAGAACACGGGGCGGAACAGCCCTATTGGGGGATGGGCCCATTCAAGATCCGGCTGCCCTTTATCCACTATCGCTGGGAATACCCGGAGATGATCCAGGGCCTGATCATGTTCGTGGTCGGGCTGGCGATGATTCCGTTGCTGCAAAAATACCTGGGCATGCCGTATGAAGCGGCGCTGGCCTTCTGCGTGATTGCCGGTGTCGGCTACATGCTGCCGGCGCTGCTCGGGGTGCCGCTGGTGCCGGGCTGGATCACGCCGGCGATTCCGGTGGTGATCCTGTTCCTGCAGGGCTTCGAGCCCGGGCCGGAGGCGATCAAGGCGCTGTTCGCACTGCAGATCGAAGTGTTCCTGATCTTCCTGATACTGGGCATCACCGGGCTCGGCAACAAGCTGGTGACGATCATCCCCAACTCGCTCAAGTCGGGGATCATCATCGGCGCCGGCATCGCCGCAATGATGGGCGAACTCAAGGTGGGCGGGCGCATCGACAACACCCCGATCTCGCTCATCGTCGGCTCCATCGTGTCGGCCTACGTGCTGTTCTCGCTGTCCTTCAAGAGCATTCTTGAGAAGAACGCGCTGGCCAAGCGGATCGCCAACTTCGGCATGGTGCCGGGGATGATCCTCGCCATGCTGGTGGGTTGGGCGGTGGGCGAATATCCGCTGCCCGACATTCAGTGGGGCATCACCCAGCCCGACTTCGCGCTGATGTGGGAGTACCTCGTGTTCAGCACCGGCATGCCCGATGCCAGCACCTTCATGCTCGCGCTGCCGACCGCCGTCATTGCCTACGTGATCGCCTTTGGCGACATCGTGGTCGGCTTCACGCTGGTCAAGCGGGTCGACCACCTGCGCGAAGACGAGAAGATCGACGACAGCGTGACCCGCGTGCACCTCGTCACCGCGATCCGCAACGGCATCCACGCCTTCTTCGCCCCGTGGCCCGGCCTGGCGGGCCCGCTGTGGACCGCCGCGCACGCCACCGTGGCCGAACGCTATGCGATGGGCCGCAAGGCGATGGACTCCATCTACAGCGGCGGCGGCACCTTCTGGATCACCGGCTTCATCGCCCTGTTCATGCTGCCGCTGGTGAGCATCTTCAAGCCGGTGCTGCCGATCGCGCTGTCGCTCACCCTGGTGCTGACCGCCTACATCTGCATCATGGTCGGGATGGAAGAGCTCAAGACCTCCACCGAGCGCGGCGTGGCCGGGATCGTGGCGGTGACGCTGGCGATGCCCGATCCGAAATCGACGGTGTACGCCGTGGTGATCGGGCTGGTGCTGTACTTCCTGATCGAGCGCGGCCACCACATCGGCACGCGCGAGGACGAAGACCTGAGCATTCTGGCCGACTCCACCGCCGACGTCGAAGCCGGCGACAGCCACGGACGCAGCACCGCGGGCGCCAAGGCCAGCTGATGATTTCTCCCGCCGTGTACCTGCGGCGGGCGCGTGAAGGCAAGGAGGCCCGCCACAAGCGGGCTTTTTTGCGCCTGCCGCGCGCGTGCAATCGGCCCCGCGGTGACGCACCGTCGGCGGCTTCGGGTTATCCTTTCGGGTGATCTCCCGCAGCGCGAGGCAAGGAACGCATCTTGAAGGTCTTTGGCATTGCCGGTTTTTCCGGCTCGGGGAAAACCACCCTGATCGAAAAACTCATTCCGGCGATTCGCGCGCGCGGCCTGCGCGTGTCGGTCATCAAGCACGCGCATCACGGTTTCGACCTCGACCGCCCGGGCAAGGATTCGTGGCGTCACCGCGAGGCGGGCGCCAGCGAGGTGTTGATGCTCTCCGGTCAGCGCTGGGTGCTGATGCACGAGTTGCGCGGCGCCGCGGAGCCAACGCTGGCGGCGCAGCTGGCGATTCTGTCGCCCTGCGATCTGGTGCTCATCGAAGGCTTCAAGGCCGCCCCGGTGCCCAAGGTCGAAGTCTTCCGCCCGGCCAACGGCAAGCCGCCGCTGTGGCCCGAAAATCCACACGTGGTCGCGGTCGCCACCGACGCGGCCATTGACACCGCGCTGCCGATGCTGGACGTGAACGACCCGGCCGCCATCGCCGATTTCATTCTTGATTACGACATGCAGTCCTTTATCCCATGAGCCTTCTTACGTTTAGCGCGGCGCGCCAGGCGCTGCTCGATCATGCCCGCCCGGTGGCCGGCACCGAACTGGTCAGCACGCTCAAGGCCAGCGGCCGGGTGCTGGCCGAAGACCTGCGTTCCTCGGTGGATGTGCCGCCGCTCGACAACTCCGCCATGGACGGCTACGCCCTGCGCTGCGCCGACGTGGCCCAAACCGGCGTGCGCCTGCCGGTCTCGCAGCGCATCCCGGCCGGTGCGGTCGGCCACCCGCTGGCGCCCGGCAGCGCGGCACGCATCTTCACCGGTGCGCCGATCCCGGCCGGTGCCGACGCGGTGGTGATGCAGGAATTGTGCGAGCGCGATGGCGACGCGGTGATCGTCAATCACACACCGCAGGCCGGCGAGTCGATCCGTCGTCGCGGTGAGGACATCGAAGCCGGTAGCGTCATCCTGCGTGCCGGCGCCCGCCTGCGTCCGCAATCCACCGGCCTCGCCGCCTCGGTCGGCATCCCCGCGGTGTCGGTGCGTCGGCGCCTCAAGGTGGCGATCTTCTTCACCGGCGACGAGTTGGCGATGCCCGGCGAGCCGCTGCCCGAGGGAGGGATCTACAACTCCAACCGCTTCGTGCTCAACGCCCTGCTCGCCGCGCTGGGCTGCGAGGTGACCGATCTGGGCATCGTGCGCGACGATTTTGACGCCACCCGCGCCGCGCTGCGCAGCGCCGCCCAGGGCCACGACGTCATCATCACCTCCGGTGGCGTATCGGTCGGCGAGGAGGATCACGTCAAGCCGGCGGTCGAAGCCGAAGGCACGCTCGAACTGTGGAACATCGCCATCAAACCCGGCAAGCCGCTCGCCTATGGACGCATCGGCGAGGCCGCGTTCATCGGCCTGCCGGGCAATCCGGTGTCCACCTTCGTCACCTTTTTGCTGCTCGTGCGGCCCTTCCTGCTGGCGACGCAGGGCGTCACCGAGGTTGTGCCGCGACCGGTGACGCTGCGCGCCGACTTCGACTGGCCAAAGCCCATCCGGCGGCGCGAGTTCCTGCGTGTGCGGATCAACGACGCGGGCGGTCTCGACCTCTATCCCAACCAGGGCTCCGGTGTGCTGACCTCGACCGCGTGGGCCGACGGCCTCGCCGAGATCGAGCCCGAGACACCGGTCAGCCGCGGCGCCTCGCTGCGCTACTACCCGTTCTCCGATCTTCTGGACTGACAACGCTCATGAAACTCACCGTGTTGTATTTCGCCAGCCTGCGTGAATTGCTGGGGCAGGCGCGTGAAACGCTCGAACTGCCCGACGCGGTGGATTCCATCGGCGCTCTGCGCGCGACATTGTCGGCGCGGGGCGAGGCATGGGGTCGGCTGGCGCCCGGCCACAATGTGCGCGCGGCGGTCAATCAGGTCATGGCCAGCGACGCGGCGCGCATCGGCGACGGCGACGAGATCGCCTTCTTTCCACCGGTCACGGGAGGCTGAGATGCAGACCGTCAAGGTACAGAGCGAAGACTTCGACGCCGGCGCGTTGACCCGTGCGCTGTCCGCGGGGCGTACCGACATCGGCGCGGTTGCAACCTTTGTCGGCCTGGTGCGCGGGGCTGCCGACGGGGTGCAGGAGATGACGCTGGAGCACTACCCGGGCATGACCGAGAAAGCGCTCGCCGAGATCGCCGACGAGGCTTGTCAGCGCTGGCATTTGATGGCGGTGTCGGTAGTGCATCGTGTCGGCGCGTTGCTGCCGGGCGAGCAGATTGTGTATGTCGGCGTGGCGGCCGCTCACCGCGGTGAAGCGTTTGCTGCGTGCGAGTTCGTCATGGATTATCTGAAAACCCGCGCACCGTTCTGGAAGAAAGAACAGACCGCGCAGGGCGGGCACTGGGTGGACGCGCGCGATACCGACGACGAAGCCGCGGCACGCTGGGACGAAGTCGAGATGCGGCGCTGAAACCTGTACCGGACGGGGCACAGGCATAGAAAAAGGCGCCCGAGAGCGCCTTTTTCATTGGCCCGAAGGCCGGTGTCGATGCTTAGCGGCGACGCGGAGCGGGCTTCTTCGGTGCAGCGGCTTCGCCCATCTGGGTGAAGGCCTGGAAGGCTTCGGTCGATGCGCGGGTCATTTGCTCGAAGGCCGTGCGTGCGGTGTCCATCGCGCCCTGGATCGCGCCCATGGCGTTCTGGTCGGTGATGGGCATGCCGGCGAACATTTTGCTGAAGGCTTCAACCACGTCCTGGCTGCCGGTGGTGAGCTGTTCGGTCACCAGCTTGCCGACTTCCGACTGCGAGCGGGCAGCGACTTCGGCGATTTCACGGGCGCAGGCGAGCATGCGCTCGGTGGTTGCCTGGGCGTATTCGGTGCGCAGACGGAGCAGGTCTTGCGGGTCTTTGGTGGCGCTCATGGCCTTGGCGTTGTTGACGCCGTCTTCGAACAGGGCCTTGGCGGTGGTGACCTGCAGTTCCATGATGCGTTGCGAGTTTTCGATGGACATCTCGGCCAGTCGCATGGCGGACTCGATGTTTTTCTTCTGCAGTTCGTTCAGTTGTTCCGGCTTGATCGTCATAATTTTCTCTCCACTCGTTCAAAGTTGGTGTGTGAGGGTGGCTGATCCCGGTGCAGCGTAGCACATCACACGTTGGTCGGCCCCGAATACGCCTCAGCAACCAAGGCTATCACGCTGAGAACGCCCGGAATGTTGAGCCATATCATATATTTCGGCATTCAAACGTCCGTTTGTTGCGTTGCAGCAACAGACGCTTGGGATGGCATCCTGCCGGCGGTTGAAAACGGCATGTTGCCCCCCATCTTCAAGGCAACCGATGTTTTCGAAGAAGGATACCCGCGATGCGTTTCGACAAGCTTACGACCAAGTTTCAGCAAGCCTTTCTCGATGCCCGAAGCATGGCGCTGGGAAGCGATCAGCAGTTCATCGAGGCGCAGCATCTGCTGTTGGCGATGCTGGAGCAGGATGATGGCAGCACGGGATCGCTGTTGCAACGTGCCGGGGCCAACGTCGAGCCGCTGAAGGCTGCCCTGCGCGCGAGCATTCAGCGCCTGCCAAAAGTTGAGGGCCACGGCGGGGATGTGCAGCCGGGCCGGGATCTGACCAATCTGCTCAATCTGACCGACAAGGCGGCACAGAAGCAGGGCGATGCGTTCATTGCCAGCGAGATGTTTCTGCTCGCGCTGGCGGATGACAAGGGCGAGTGCGCGCGGCTGCTGCGCGAGCATGGGTTGGTCAAGAAGCACCTCGAGGCGGCGATTGCGGCGGTGCGCGGCGGTCAGGGGGTGGACTCGCAGGAAGCCGAGGGGCAGCGCGAGGCGCTGTCGAAATATTGTCTCGACCTGACCGAACGGGCGCGGCTGGGCAAGCTCGATCCGGTGATCGGGCGCGATGACGAGATCCGCCGTGCGGTGCAGATCCTGCAGCGTCGCACCAAGAATAATCCGGTGCTGATCGGTGAGCCGGGGGTGGGCAAGACGGCGATTGTCGAGGGGCTGGCGCAGCGCATCGTCAATGGCGAGGTCGCCGAATCGCTCAAGGACAAGAAGGTGTTGTCGCTCGACATGGCGGCGCTGCTGGCCGGGGCGAAGTATCGCGGTGAGTTCGAGGAGCGCCTCAAGGCGGTGTTGAAGGACATCGCGCAGGACGAGGGGCGGATCATTCTGTTCATCGACGAAATCCACACCATGGTTGGCGCGGGCAAGGCCGAGGGGGCGATGGACGCCGGCAACATGCTCAAGCCGGCGCTGGCGCGCGGCGAGCTGCACTGCATCGGCGCGACCACGCTGGACGAGTATCGCAAGTACGTGGAGAAGGACGCGGCGCTGGAGCGGCGTTTCCAGAAGGTGATGGTCGATGAGCCGAGCGTGGAGAGCACCATCGCGATCCTGCGCGGCCTGCAGGAAAAGTACGAGATCCACCACGGGGTGGATATCACCGACCCGGCGATCGTCGCCGCGGCGGAGCTGTCGAACCGCTACATCACCGACCGTTTCCTGCCCGACAAGGCGATCGACCTGATCGACGAGGCGGCGTCGCGGATCAAGATGGAGATCGACTCCAAGCCGGAGGTGATGGACAAGCTCGACCGGCGCATGATCCAGCTCAAGATCGAGCGCGAGGCGGTCAAGAAGGAAAAGGACGAGGCGTCGCTGAAGCGCCACCAGCTGATCGAATCCGAACTCGAAAAACTGCAGCGCGAGTACAACGATCTCGAGGAGGTGTGGAAGGCCGAGAAGGCGCGCGCGCACGGCTCGGCGCACATCAAGGAAGAGATCGATTCGCTGCGCGCGCAGATGGCCGAGCTGCAGCGTGGCGGCAAGTACGAACAGCTCGCCGAGCTGCAGTACGGCAAGCTGCCACAGCTTGAGGCGCAGTTGAAGGCGGCGGAGCAGGGCGGCGAGACTGACGCGCCCAACAAGCTGCTGCGCACCCAGGTCGGCACCGAGGAGATCGCCGAAGTGGTGTCCCGCGCGACCGGCATTCCGGTGTCGAAGATGATGCAGGGCGAGCGCGACAAGTTGCTGCAGATGGAAGACAAGCTGCACCAGCGCGTGATTGGGCAGGACGAGGCGGTGCGCCTGGTGTCCGACGCGATCCGCCGTTCGCGCGCCGGCTTGTCGGAAGAGAACCGGCCCTACGGCTCCTTCCTGTTCCTCGGCCCCACCGGCGTGGGCAAGACCGAGTTGTGCAAGACACTGGCCGAGTTCCTGTTCGACTCGGAAGACCATCTGGTGCGCATCGACATGAGCGAGTTCATGGAGAAGCATTCCGTGGCCCGTCTGATCGGCGCGCCGCCGGGCTACGTGGGCTACGAGGAGGGTCGCTACCTGACCGAGCAGGTACGCCGGAAGCCGTACTCGGTGATCCTCTTCGACGAGGTCGAAAAGGCCCAGCCGGATGT
>JAGRFQ010000076.1 GCA_020445945.1 Rhodocyclaceae bacterium | reverse complement strand
ATGATCGACATCTGCGACTTCGCGGTCGGCCTCTCGCGCCAGCTCTACGGGCGCACCATCGCCTCCGAGCGGCCGGGTCACGCGCTGCGTGAAACCTGGCATCCGCTGGGGCCGGTGGGGATCATCTCGGCGTTCAATTTTCCGGTCGCGGTGTGGGCCTGGAACGCCGCGCTGGCGCTGGTGTGCGGCAACTCGATTGTGTGGAAGCCGTCGGAAAAAACGCCGCTGTGCGCGCTCGCCTGCCAGCACCTGCTCGACGCCGTGATGGCGACCATGGACGACGCGCCGGCCGGGCTGTCGGCGGTGCTGCTGGGCGGGCGCGAGGTCGGCGAGCAGCTGGTCGACGATGCGCGTCTGCCGCTGATCAGCGCCACTGGCAGCTGCGCCATGGGGCGCCTCGTCGGGCCGCGCGTGGCGCAGCGTTTCGGGCGCAGCATTCTCGAACTGGGCGGCAACAACGCGATCATCGTCGCCCCCAGCGCGGACCTCGACCTGGCGCTGCGGGCGATCGTGTTCGGCGCGGTCGGCACCGCCGGCCAGCGCTGCACCTCGACGCGGCGGGTGTTCGTGCACGCCGACATCCGCGACGCGCTCGTTGCGCGCCTCAAGGCCGCTTACGACAGCCTCGCGATCGGCAATCCGCTCGACGCCGCCAGCCTGGTCGGCCCGCTGATCGACGCGCGCGCCTTCGCGCAGATGGAAGACGCGCTGCAGGCGGCGCGCGAACACGGCGCGGCGGTCACCGGCGGGGGGCGGGTGCTGGCCGAGCGCTACCCCGACGCGTTCTATGTGCGCCCGGCCATCGTCGAGGGCAGCGCTGCGCTCGACAATGTGCAGGCGGAAACCTTCGCGCCGATCCTGTACGTCTTCGACTACACCGTGCTCGACGCCGCCATCGCGCGCCACAACGCCGTGCCGCAGGGCTTGTCGTCCGCGATCTTCACCAACGACATCCGCGAGGCCGAGACCTTTCTGTCGGCGCTGGGCAGCGACTGCGGCATCGCCAACGTGAACGTCGGCACCAGCGGCGCCGAGATCGGCGGCGCCTTTGGCGGCGAGAAGGCCACCGGCGGCGGGCGCGAATCCGGCTCCGACGCGTGGCGAGGCTATATGCGCCGGCAGACCGCGACGGTCAACTACTCGGCTGACCTGCCGCTGGCGCAGGGCGTACAGTTCACGCTGTGAACACTTGCGGAAACGTGATGCCATGAGCGATGTCCTGACGGCGCTGCGCGCGGCGCTGGGCGAAGACGCGGTCAGCACTGGCCCGGCCGTGGCGGCGCGCGCCACCAGTTACTGGGACGCCGCGCCGACGCGGGCCCGTGCCCTCGTGCGCCCGCGCGACACCGCCGCGGTCAGCCGCATGCTGGCGATCTGTCACGCCCACGATCAGCCGGTGGTCACCCAGGGCGGGCTGACCGGCTGCGTGGCCGGCGCGGTGGCGGGCGCGGAGGAGGTGATCCTGTCGCTCGAACGCATGAACGCCATCGAAGCCATCGACCCGCTCGGCGCCACCGCCACGGTGCAGGCCGGGGTCACGCTGCAGGCGGTGCAGGACGCGGCGCGGGCGCACGATCTGCTGTTCGCGCTCGATCTGGGCGCGCGCGGCAGCTGCACCATCGGCGGCAACGTGGCGACCAACGCCGGCGGCATCAACGTGCTGCGCTACGGCATGATGCGCGCGCTGGTGCTCGGGCTGGAGGCGGTGCTGGCCGACGGCACGGTGATTTCCAGCCTCAACCGGATGCTCAAGAACAACGCCGGCTACGACCTCAAGCAACTGATGATCGGCACCGAGGGCACGCTCGGGGTGGTCACCCGCGTGGTGCTGCGCCTGCATCCGCGGCCGGTGAGCCGCGACGCGGCGCTGGTGGCGATGGACAGTTTCGATCAGGTGACGACGCTGCTCGGGCGCATGCAGCGCGATCTGGCCGGCACGCTGAGCGCCTTCGAGGTGATGTGGAATGGCTACTACCGCGCCGCCACCGACACCGGCGGCCACCGCGCGGCGATGGGGCGCGAGCATCCGTTCTACGTGCTGCTGCAGGCCGAAGGGGCCGATCCGGCGGGCGACGCGGCGCGCTTCGCGCAGCGGCTCGAAGCGGCGCTGGAGGCGGGGTTGATCGTCGATGCGGTGATGCCGCAGTCCGAGAGCGAGCGGCTCGCGCTGTGGGCGGTGCGCGAAAACTTCGAGGCCATGCTCGCCGGCCGGCAGACCTTTTTGTACGACGTGAGCCTGCCGGTGAGCGCGATGGCGGCCTACGCCGAGGCGGTGCAGGCGGCGTGCGCGGCGCGCTGGCCGCAGGGGCGCTGCATCGTGTTTGGTCACATCGCCGACGGCAACGTGCATCTGTTCGTCCAGCCCGGCAGCGATGAGGCCACCCACGCCGACAGCGACGCGATCGTGTACGCGCCGCTGGCCGGCTGTGAGGGGTCGGTGTCGGCCGAACACGGCATCGGCACCGAGAAAATCGGCTGGCTGAACCGCAGCCGCAGCGCGGCGGAAATCGACCTGATGCGCCTGCTCAAGCGCAGCCTCGACCCCAAAAACCTGCTCAATCCGGGGCGGGTGCTGCCGCCATGAGCGCGCCGGCGCAGTCGCGCCAGTACAGCAGCGCGGTGTAGTAGCCCGCCCACACGCAGCCGTTGCAGCCGCGCCCGCAGCAGGTGGTGGGCACCGGCGGGGGCGGGCGCAGGTGCAGTCCGCGCGCCGCCAGCGCGGCCTCGATCGCGGCCACCAGCGCCGCCGCCTCGGCCAGCGTGGCGGGGGTGGTGGCGAACAGCGCGGCGCTGGCCATCAGTGGCGGGTGAGCTTGTCCAGAATGCCCATCGCGAAGGCCGAGACGACGAAGGTGAGGTGGATGATGACGTACCACAGCAGCTTGTCGTTCTCGAGGTTGGCGGCGTTCATGAACACCTTGAGGAGGTGGATCGAGGAGATCGCCACGATCGACGCGGCGACCTTGTTCTTGAGGCTGGAGGCATCCATCTTGCCCAGCCAGCTGAGTTTTTCGCTGTCGTCGCCGATGTCGAGCTGGGAGACGAAGTTCTCGTAGCTCGAGAACATCACCATCACCAGCAGCCCGCCGACCAGCGCCATGTCGATCAGCGACAGGATGATCAGCACGAGGTCGGCTTCGGCGAGCTCGAAGGTGTGCGGCAGCAGGTGCGCCAGCTCCTGGAAGAACTTGAGGCCCAGCGCCAGCAGCGCCAGGCTGAGGCCGATGTAGATGGGGGCGAGCAGCCAGCGCGAGGCGTACATGCCGCGTTCAATCATTTTTTCAATCATGTGTGCGTGTCGTCGTGGGGAAGGACGGAGCGCATTGTAGGGATTTTTTGCGACGCGTGTAGGTGCGCGCGCGGCGGTGGGGCTGCGCCAGAAAAATCTTGCGCCAGTTTTGTAAATGCGATACATTCTCGTTCGCATTTGCGGAGTCGAGCCACTCCGTGCCGGCGCGGGCGTGCTCCGCGTCGAGACATTCGCGTTATAGCCAGCCGACAGCCAGCCAGACGTTTCCAACCCCACTCGCTGATACGTGGTGGGTGCGCAACACCAGGCGGGGCTGATTCTTTCGGCGGCGGGTGCCGGCATGCCGCCGGCGCAAGGCATCGGGCAGAGCAGTGTCGACGGGGCGCCCTCGGGGCGGCCGAAGCGGCGCACTGTGCGCGTCGTCCGTGGTGTGCGTGCCGTGCTGTTTCGGCGCTATACGCTGCAGGAAGACATGAAAAACAATTCCCCCAAGGTAAAGATCCCGGCCAGTTTCCGGGTGCAATCGCGCGCTCAGGCGCGTGTCGTGGCGCGCACCGGGCTGGCGCTCGGCGTGTCCACCGCGGCGCTGATGCCGGTTGCGGTGGCGCAGTCCGGCGAGGCGGCGGTGCTCGCGCCGGTGCAGATCGTCGACACCGTGATCGACCCCAACCCCAACGCCGAACCGGGCGTGCCCTACAAGGCCAAGACCTCGGGCGACGCGCGCCACACCCGCCCGTTGGCGGAGACGCCGCAGACCATCACCGTGCTGACCCAGCAGCAGCTGCTCGACACCGGCCGCAGCGACCTGCGCGACATCCTGCGTGCCCAGCCAGGCATCACGCTGGGCACCGGCGAGAACGGCAACGCCTTTGGCGACCGCTACATCATCCGCGGCCAGGAAGCGCGCAGCGACGTGTTTGTCGATGGCCTGCGCGACCCCGGCATGACGGTGCGCGAGAGCTTCGCCGTCGAGCAGCTGGAAATCACCAAGGGCCCGAGCTCGACCTTTGCCGGGCGGGGCGCCACCGGCGGCGCGGTCAACGCGGTGACCAAGCAGGCCACCACCGATGTGGACTTCACCAAGCTGTCGGCCGGCATCGGCAGCGACAGCTATCGCCGCCTGACCGCCGACACCAACTATGTGCTGACCGACACCGCCGCCATCCGGGTGAACCTGCTGCACGGCTACCAGGACGTGCCCGACCGCGCGCCGGCCGACCGCGAGCGCAACGGCGTGGCGCTGTCGTTCAACCTCAAGCCGACCGACCGGCTCGACATCACCGCCGACTACTACCACCTCGACGCGCTCGACAAGCCGGATCTCGGCTCGTGGCTGGTCAACGGCAAGCCGCAGACCGGCATCCCGGTGTATGCACAGTCCGGCGACTTCCTCGAATCGAGCGTCGATACCTACACCTTGCGCGCCACCTATCAGGTCAATCCGGCGGTGCGGGTCACCAACCTCACGCGTTACGGCACCACCGACAACGGCTACGTGGCCACCAGCGCGCGCGCCACCACCACCCACGCCACCAACCCGGCCGGGGTGTACGACACCGTGGCGCTCGGTACCCACCAGGGCTGGCAGCAGGTCGAATACTTCGCCAACCAGACCAACGTGTTTGTCGACCAGGACATCGCCGGCATGAAGCACGAGTTCATCTTTGGCCTCGAATACACCGACCATAGCGTGCTCAACGGCGTGTATTCGATCACCAACGGTTCGAACTGCGTCACCACCGGGCGCAGCGGCGACCCCCGCAACAGCGCGTGCATCACCGACGCGTCGGGCAACTACCTGAGCGGTCTCGACAGCGTGCTCAACCGTCAGGCCGTGCGCGGCAACGCGGATATCGACTGGAACGTGAAAACGATCTCGCTGTCGGCGATGGACACCGTCGACCTCAACGACGAATGGACTGCCTTCGCCGGCCTGCGCCACGACCGCTTCGACTACCGCACCGTCACCGGCACCACCACCAAAACCGTGTGGGAACTCGAAGACGGGTTGTGGAACGGCCACCTCGGGCTGACCTGGAAGTTCCGCCCCGACGCCAACGTGTACCTCACCTACAGCACCGCCAGCGACTTCAACGGCGGCGAGTCGGACGTGACCTCGTGCGATTACGGCGGCATCTGCGTACCCAGCACCGGCCCCAGCGGCACGCTGAGCACGGCGGAGCGTCAGGCGCTGTTCGCCGACAGCGGACCGGAGCTGTCCGAGAACATCGAACTGGGCACCAAGTGGAACGTCAACCACGGCCACATGCTGGCCACGGCGGCGCTGTTCCAGGTCACCAAGAGCGACGTGATGGAGGTGCTCAACGGCGCCACCTACACCGACATCGGCTCGATCAACAGCGGCAAGTACCGCATCCGTGGGGTCGAGCTGTCGCTGGTCGGCGAGCTCACGCCCAAGCTCTCCGGGCAGGTCGGGCTGGCGGTGATGAACGCCACCTGGCTCAAGTCGCAGGACGCCACCCGCGTCGGCAGCGGCTTGTCCAACTTCCCCGAAACCTCGGCGTCGGTGATGCTCAACTACCAGGCCACCCCCAAGTTCAACTTCGGCGGCACACTCACCTACCAGGGCAAGAAATACTCCGGCACGCCGGAATCGCCCGAGTCGCTCACCATCCGGGTGCCCGAGTACGCGGTGCTCGACCTGTTCGCCAGCTACAAGCTCAACCGCAACGCCAGCGTGCGGCTGAACATCGGCAACGTTACCGACGAGACCTACTACCTCTCGGCCTACCGCTCCGGCGCGATGCTCTATCTGGGCGACGCGCGCAGCGCACGGCTGACCCTCAACTACGACTTCTGACCCGCCGTGTGCCGGCCGGGCGCATACGCCCGGCGCGGCCCGCGCACCGATCTCATGACCCACACTGCACGCCCCGCGCCGCCCGCCGCGATTCCGCCCGGCATCCTGTGCGCCGCCGACTACGAAGCCCTCGCGGTGCGCCATATCGACGCCCCGACACTGGCCTACATCGCCGGCGGCAGCGGCGCCGAAACCACGTTGTCGGCCAATCTGCGCGCCTTCGCGCAGTGGCAGATCCGCCCGCGCGTGCTGTGCGACGTCAGCGCAGGGCACACCCGCGTCCGCGTGCTCGGGCGCGCCTGGGCGCACCCGGCGATGCTCGCGCCGGTGGGCTGGCAACGGCTGGTGCACCCCGGCGGCGAATGCGACACCGCGCGCGGCGCGGCGGCGGCGGGAGCCTGCTTCGTGGCGAGCACGCTGGCCTCGGCCAGCCTCGAGGCGATTGCCGCGGCGGGCGAGGGCGAGCAGTGGTTTCAGCTCTACTTTCAGGCCCAGCGCAGCGTCACGCTCGACCTCGTGCGGCGCGCCGAAGCCGCCGGTTACCGTGCGCTGGTGGTGACCCTCGACGCTCCCGTCAGCAGCCCGGGGCGGCGTGCCCAGCGGGCCGGCTTCCGCGTGCCCGATGGTGTGCAGGCCGAGAATCTGCGCCGCTATCGGGCGCCGGACCTGCCCGCGCTGGCGCCGGAACAGAGCCGCATCTTTCAGGGCGCGATGCGCGCCGCCCCGACCTGGGAGGATCTGCACTGGCTGCTCACGGCGACGACGCTGCCGGTGGTCGTCAAAGGCGTGCTCAGCGCCGACGACGCGTGCGCGCTGCGCGCCGCGGGGGTGGCCGCGCTGGTGGTGTCCAATCACGGCGGGCGGGCGCTCGACGGCGTGCCGCCCAGCCTGACGGCGCTGCGCGAGATCCGCGCCGCGCTGGGCGCGGGCTATCCGCTGCTGCTCGACAGCGGCATCCGCAGCGGCGACGACATCTTCAAGGCGCTGGCGCTGGGGGCCGACGCGGTGATGGTCGGCCGCCTGCAGGCGTATGCGCTGGCGGTGGCGGGCGCGCTGGGCGTGGCGCACATGCTGCGGCTGCTGTGCGAGGAACTGGAGCTGTGCATGGCGCTGGCCGGTTGCGCCACCGTGGCCGATATCGGCGCGCACTGCGTGAGCGAGGCGCGGCCATGTTGATTCCGGTCGAAGGCGTCCTCTCGGGCGACGAAGTGCGGCGCTTTCGCGCGCGGCTCGACCGCGCAGCGTGGCAGGACGGTGCGCGCACCGCGGGCACGCTGGCGCGCGCGGTGAAGTGCAATCAGCAGCTCGCCGACGAGGCGCCGCTGGCGCGCGAGCTGGGCGACGCCATCGTGCGCCGGCTCGGCAGCACGCCGCTGTTCATCTCCGCCGCGCTGCCGAGCAAGATCCATCCGCCCAAATTCAACCGCTACCAGGGCGGCGGCCATTACGGCGCCCACGTGGACAGCGCGGTGATGCACCTGCCGGACGGCCGCGCCCTGCGCAGTGACCTGTCGGCGACGCTGTTTCTCACCGATCCGGCGGACTACGACGGCGGCGAGCTGGAGGTGGAGGGGGCGTTCGGCATTCAGGCGGTCAAGCTCGCTGCCGGCGATCTGGTGCTGTACCCGTCGAGTAGCCTGCATCGCGTCACCCCGGTGACGCGCGGCGCGCGCGTGGCGGCCTTCTTCTGGATCGAGTCGCTGGTGCGCTGCGACAGCGCGCGCACCGCGCTGTTCGATCTCGATCAGGCCATCCAGGGCCTCGGCGACGGGCTGCCCGCCGACGACCCCAACCGGCTGCGGCTCACCGCCGTGTATCACAACCTGCTCAGGCTGTGGGCCGCGACCTGAGCCCATCCACCCCCGCGGAGATTTTCATGACCAGACACCTTGCCGCCCTCGCGCTGACCCTTGGCGCGATGCTGGCCCACGCCGAACCGCCCGAACTCAACCTGTATTCGGCGCGCCACTATCGAAGCGACGAGGCCTTGTACGCCGACTTCACCCGGCGCACCGGCATCCGCATCAATCGCATCGAGGGGCGCGAGCAGGAGCTGCTCGAGCGCATCGTGAACGAGGGCGAGAACAGCCCCGCCGACGTCTTCATCACCGTCGACGCGGCACGCCTCGCGCAGGCCGAAGCCTACGGTGTGTTTGCGCCGCTCGATTCCGCGCACTTGGTCGAGCGCATTCCGGCGCATCTGCGCTCCGGCGCATGGGCCGCGTTTTCGGTCCGCGCGCGGGTGATCGTCTACAACCGGCGCGCGCTCACCGCGGCGGACGTGCCGCGCTACGAATCGCTGGCCGACCCGAAGCTCAAGGGCAAGGTGTGCAGCCGCTCCGGCGCGCATCCCTACAACCTCACCCTGGTCGCCGCGCTGATCGCTCACAACGGCGAAGCGGCCACCGAGGCGTGGGCTCGGGGGGTGGTCGCCAACTTCGCCCGCCCGCCGCGCGGCGGCGACCTCGACCAGATCAAGGCCGTCGCCACCGGGGAATGCGCGGTGGCGGTGTCCAACAGCTACTACCTCGCGCGGCTGATGGCGGCCGAGCGGGTCGAGGAGCGCAATCTGGTCAAGCGGCTGGGCATCGTGTGGCCGAACCAGGACGGCTACGGCACCCACATCAACGTCTCCGGCGGCGGCGTGCTCAAGCACAGCAAGCATCCCGCCGCGGCCCGCGCCTTTCTCGACTACCTCGCCAGCGACGACGCACAGCGCTACTTCGCCAACGCCAACAACGAATGGCCGGCAGTGCCCGGGGTGAGCGTGGACAACCCCGATCTCGACGCGATGGGCCGTTTCCGCGCCGACACGCTGCCGCTGGGCAGCATCGCCAGCCACCTCGTCGCGGCGCAGAAGCTGCTCGACCGGGCAGGCTATCGCTGAGGCGGCAACGCACCGCGCGCGGGCGAGGGCGGCGGCGCATGCTACTGTGCGCGTTTGTCCCGTTGCCGGATGCCGCCCATGCTGCTCAGAATCGATCTCGTCGCCGACTTCATCTGCCCGTGGTGCCACGTCGGCGAAGCGCGCCTGCGCAGCGCGCTGCAGATGCTGGCCGAACGCCAGCCCGAAGTCTCGGTCGAGATCAACCGGCTGCCCTTCTTCCTCGACCCCACCACACCGTCCGAGGGCTATCCCTACCAGCCGTATCTGGAGCGCAAGTTCGGCAGCGCCGAGGCGGTCGCGCGGCTGCAGGCGCAGGTCGCCGAGGCCGGCGCGCAGTCCGGCGCGGCCTTCAATTTCCCCGCGATTACGCTGCGCCCCAGCACCGCGCCGGCACACCGGTTGATCCAGCACGTGCAGGGCGCGGGGGCCGACGCGGTAGCGGTGTCGCGGCTGGCGCAGTACATCTACTCGGCCTACTTCGAACAGGGCCGCGACATCGGCCAGCCGGCCGAACTGGCGCGTCTCGCGCTGGCCGCCGACCTCGGCGAGATCGGGCTGGAGGCCTGGCTGGCCAGCGATGACGGCAGCGACGAAATCGCGCAACTGGTCGCGCAGGTCAAATCGCTTGGCGTCGAAGGCGTGCCCTTCTTCGTGTTCGACCAACGCCTTGCCGTGTCCGGCGCGCATCCGCCGGAAAACCTGCTGGCGGCAATGACCCAGGCGCTGGCCGGCGACGCGGGCTGAGCACAGCGCGCCGCTGCGCCGGCGGCGCGGTTCCGAACCTGCACTGGCGCTGGGCGTTCGGCAGCGGCGGCCCGTCTGTCTGTGCGCAGCAACACCGGCGCTTTTGCCCCGATCGCCATAGACGCACCCACGGCCTGCGCGCATCGCCGGCCACCCGCCTCAGTTGCGGCCTCAGCCCGCGAACCCCGCCTGGCGGGCTGCCCTGACGCCCCGCGCCTTTGAGCCGCCCCCGTCGCGCGCCAGCCACCGGCATGCATCCGCGGACCCCATCCGGCGTCGAGTCTGTATGGGGCGGAAAGGATAAGGCCCTGAGGCACAAGAAAAACTTGCGCCTCAGGGCCTTATGGCGTGCGTGGTGGTGATGGGCGGAATCGAACCGCCGACCTATGGGTTATGAATCCATCGCTCTAACCGTCTGAGCTACATCACCACGGAGCCCGGCATAATACGGAAGTCGGGCGTTGCGCGTCAACAACCGATGCGCTGTTTTGGTGGGCCGTGCGTGTTTGGGCGGTGCTGGATTTGGTGTGTCTAATCAGGCGTTTGCATTGACTTTTTTGGGTCGGTCGGCGACTATTTGCGCCTTGTCGGCTATTGCTTCCGCACCCGGTGCGGGGCGTTTCAGGTCTTGCCTTGATCTCTCGTTTCTTCCCTCGCTTGCTTCTTGCATGGGCCGTTTTGGCGGCCAGTGTGATGGGCGCGCCGGTTGTGGCGCAGTCTTTGCGCCAGCTGCCTTCCGATCTGATTTTGACCACGATGGTGGCGCAGGGTGCGTCGACGGTGGTGCTGGGCGAGCGGCAGGTGCGGTTGTCGCCGGCGGCGCAGGTGCGGGGGGCAAACAATCTGATCATCCAGCCGGCCAGCGTGTATGGCACGTTCCGCGTCGGGGTCAAAACCGATGCTCAGGGGATGGTGCATCGCATCTGGATTCTGAGCGCTGAGGAGTGGGCGGCATTGCGTCCGGGGAATTGAGCGAAGTGGTGACGAAGAAGGTTTTCATCCGCACTTTCGGGTGCCAGATGAACGAGTACGATTCCGACAAGATGGTGGACGTGCTGGGGGCCCAGGATGGTTTGGTGAAGACGGATACGCCGGACGATGCGGATGTGATCCTGTTCAATACCTGTTCGGTGCGAGAGAAGGCGCAGGAGCGGGTGTTTCACGATCTGGGCCGGGTCAAGCATCTGAAGCAGGCGAATCCGAATCTGATCATCGGCGTGGGTGGCTGCGTGGCCAGCCAGGAGGGCGAGGCGATTGTGCAGCGCGCGCCGTATGTGGATCTGGTGTTCGGGCCGCAAACCTTGCATCGCTTGCCGCAGATGATCGCCGAACGGCGCGCGTCGGGGCGTTCGCAGGTGGATATCTCTTTCCCCGAAATCGAAAAGTTCGATGCCATGCCGCCGGCGCGGGTGGAGGGGGCGAGCGCTTTCGTGTCGATCATGGAAGGCTGCTCCAAATACTGCACTTTCTGCGTGGTGCCCTATACCCGTGGCGAGGAGGTGTCGCGTCCGCTCGACGATGTGCTCACCGAGGTGGCGACGCTGGCCGGGCAGGGGGTGAAGGAAGTCACCTTGCTGGGGCAGAACGTCAACGCATGGTGCGGGGCGATCACGCGCAGCGGCGGCGAGACGGGTGATTTTGCGTTCCTGCTCGAGTGCGTGGCCGAGATTCCGGGCATCGAGCGCCTGCGCTATACCACCTCGCATCCGCGCGAGATGACCCCGCGGGTGTTCGAGGCCTACGCCAAAATCCCCAAGCTGGTGTCGCATCTGCATCTGCCGGTGCAGTCTGGCTCCGACCGTGTGCTGGCGGCGATGAAGCGCGGCTACACGGTGCTGGAGTTCAAGTCGGTGGTGCGCAAGCTGCGCGCGGTGCGCCCCGACCTGTCGCTGTCGTCGGACTTCATTGTCGGTTTTCCCGGCGAGACCGAGGCCGAGTTCGAAAAAACCATGCGCCTGATCGACGAGGTGGGTTTCGACGCTTCGTTCAGTTTCGTGTACAGCGCGCGCCCCGGCACCCCGGCGGCCGACATGGACGACCCGGTGCCGCAGACCGAGAAGCTCAAGTGGCTGTCGCGGCTGCAAAAACGCATCGACGAACAGGCGCAGGCGATCAGCCAGGCGATGGTCGGGCGGGTCGAGCGGGTGCTGGTTGAGGGGCGCTCGAAGCGGCGTGCCACCGAATTGGCCGCGCGCACGGCCAACAATCGGGTGGTCAACTTCGAGGGCGATCCGCGGCTGATCCATCAGTTCGTGGATGTCACCATCACGGCCGCGCTGCCGCACAGCCTGCGCGGCGAAATCGTGACCCGGGAAAGCTGAGTGGCGCGCACACTTGAGGTCGTGCTCGAACCGCTGGACAACGAACGCCTGTCCAATCTGTGCGGCACGCTGGACGAGAACCTGCGCCAGATCGAGACGGCCTACGACATCGCCATCGCGCGGCGCAGCGAGCATTTCACGCTGCGTGGCCAGCCGGCGCAAGCGCAGCGCGCGCTCAAGGCCTTGCGCCACTTCTACGCGCAGGCCGGGGAGCACCTCACGGTCGACGACATTCAGCTCGGGTTGGTCGAGCTGGCCAACGCGGGGCAAGACGCTGCCGGTGCGCCGGCGCTGCTCACCCGCAAGCCCGATCTGCACGGCCGCACGCCGCGTCAGACCCAGTATCTGCGCCAGATCCAGGATTACGACATCACCTTCGGGGTCGGCCCGGCGGGGACCGGCAAAACCTACCTCGCGGTGGCAAGTGCGGTGGATGCGATCGAGCGCGAGCACGTCGAGCGCATCATCCTCACCCGGCCGGCGGTCGAGGCCGGCGAGCGCCTCGGCTTTCTGCCTGGCGACCTGAACCAGAAGGTCGACCCCTACCTGCGCCCGCTNNCTGATTCGCTATGTCGCGGCCGTCGACGGTATCGACCGCATCCGCTACACCACCTCGCACCCGGTCGAGTTTTCCGACGCGCTGATCGAGGTCTATGCCGAGGTGCCGGAGCTGGTCAGCCACCTGCATCTGCCGGTGCAGTCGGGTTCGGACCGCATCCTGATGGCGATGAAGCGCGGCCACAGTGCCTACGACTACAAGCAGAAAATCAGAAAGCTGCGTGCCATCCGTCCAGACATCAGCCTGTCGTCGGATTTCATCATCGGCTTTCCGGGCGAGACCGAACAGGACTTCGGGCACACGATGGCGTTGATTGACGAGATCGGCTTCGACCACTCGTTCAGCTTTATCTACAGCCGGCGCCCGGGCACGCCGGCCGCCGACCTGCCTGACGATGTCCCGCACGCACTCAAGCAGGCGCGTCTGGCGCAACTGCAACACGTGATCAACGACAATGCCCAGCGCATCAGCCGGTCCATGGTTGGCAGCGTGCAGCGGGTGCTGGTTGACCGCCCCTCGCGCAAGGATGCCAATGAACTGGCCGGGCGCACAGAGAACAACCGCGTCGTCAACTTCGAGGGGCCGCCCGACCTGATCGGTCAGTTCGTCGACCTGCGCATCACCGCCGCGTATCCCAATTCGCTGCGTGGTGAGCGGATCGCAGAGACGCAGTCCGGGGTCGCAGTCGCCTGATGAGCATCCCCTTATCGGTTCGGCGCCTGGCGTCGCCGCGTCGTTCACGACTTCCATCCCCCGGAGCAGACCGTGTCTGACCATCCCGAATCGCTCGACCTGGTGCTCGAGCCGGCGGACAACGAGCGTCTGCGCAATGTCTGTGGCCAGCTCGACGAGCACCTGCGCCAGGTGGAGCGGCGTCTCGGCATCGAGATCAACAATCGCGGCAACAGCTTTCGTCTGCTTGGCGAGGCGGCTGCGATCACCGCCGGGCGCGAGGTCCTGCAGGGCCTGTACCGGGCCAGCGCGCAGGAGGCCCTGACGCCGGCTAGCGTGCACCTGTTCCTGCAGGAGTCGGGCATCGATGCCCTGCTCGAGGATGCCCCCGAGGTGCCCGAGTCGGTGATCAAGACGCGCCGCGGGTTGGTGCGCCCTCGCGGGCCGAATCAGGCGCAGTACGTGCACAAGGTTCTGACCCACGACATCAATTTCGGCGTCGGCCCGGCCGGCACCGGCAAGACCTACCTGGCGGTCGCGTGCGCGGTCGATGCCCTGGAGCGCGATCAGATCCGCCGTATCCTGCTGGTTCGTCCAGCGGTCGAGGCGGGTGAACGCCTGGGCTTTCTGCCCGGCGACCTCGCGCAGAAGATCGACCCCTACCTGCGCCCGCTGTACGACGCGCTCTACGATCTGCTCGGCTTCGAGCGGGTCGGCAAGCTGTTCGACAAGGGGGCGATCGAGATCGCGCCGCTGGCCTTCATGCGCGGGCGTACCCTCAACCATTCCTTCATCATTCTCGATGAGGCGCAAAACACCACGCCGGAGCAGATGAAGATGTTCCTCACCCGCATCGGCATCGGCGCCAAGGCGGTGGTGACCGGCGATCTGACCCAGGTCGATCTGCCGCGCGGCAATCGCAGCGGCCTGCGCGAGGCGGTGGATGTGCTGTCCGGCGTGCGCGGGATCGCGTTTACCGAATTTCTCAAGGAAGACGTGGTTCGTCATCCGCTGGTGGCGCGTATCGTCGAGGCCTATGGCGCGATGGACGCGCGCCGCGAAAAGGCCGACGCGAGGCGGCGCAAGGAGAGCAAGCATGGCGATTGAGACCGAGCGGCCGGTGTTTCATGCAATTGACGCCACGGGCCATGCGCGCGCGCTCAAGGCCGAGGCGCTGGAACTGCGCTGGCCCGACGGACGCACCCTGAGCCTGTCCCTGCCGCACTCCGCGTGGGGAGATCTCGAACTGTACGCCGATGCCCCGGAGGGCACGCCGGTCACAATAGTGAAACCCTCGGCCTGCAATCTGCTCACCGTGCGGGTCGACGTGCTGCACGACGCGGTCGATGCCGACGCGGGCGGGCCCGGCGTGCAGCTCGAACTCGACGTCCAGAACGCGCTGCCCAAGGGCGACGACAGCAAGTCCGAGCGCCCTAAGAAGCGCCAGATCAAGGCATGGATCGAAGCCGCGCTGAGCCGCGACGCGGCGATCACCGTGCGTCTCGTCGGCGAGGCCGAAGGGCAGGCGCTGAACCGCGACTACCGCGGCAAGGACTACGCCACCAACGTGCTGACCTTCGTCTACGATGAGACCGAAGGCCGCCTCAACGGCGATCTGGTGGTCTGCGTGCCGGTGGTGCTGCGCGAAGCCAGGGCGCAGGGCAAGGCCGTGGCGGCACACTTTGCGCACATGGTGGTGCATGGCGTGCTGCATCTGCAGGGCTTCGACCACGAAGACGCCGATGAGGCGCTTGCCATGGAAACCCGTGAATCCAATATCCTCGACAGCCTCGGTTTTGCCAATCCTTATGACGCCTGACCTCCGACCCTCCGACCGCTGTCCGCGCGCGCGCCGCGCGGCCGTGCGAGGCTGAGCCGCCATGGACGACGCTCCTCCTCGACCGGGTCTGCTCGAACGCCTCTCGTCGCTGCTGTCGCCCGAGCCGGAAGACCGCGACGAGCTGATCGCGCTGCTGCACTCGTCCTTCGAGCGCAACATCATCGACGCCGACGCCTTGTCGATCATCGAAGGCGCGCTGCAGGTCTCCGACATGCAGGTGCGTGACGTGATGATTCCGCGCGCCCAGATCGACTTCGTGCATCTGGACGACGCGGTCACCGACATCGCCGCGGTCGCCATCGACACCGCGCACTCGCGCTTTCCCGCAGTGGGCGAGAACCGCGACGACGTGGTCGGCATCCTGATGGCCAAGGATCTGCTGCGCTACTTCGCCGGGCGCGAAACCGACCTGCGCGACATGCTGCGCCCGGCGGTGTTCGTGCCCGAATCCAAACGCCTCAACGTGTTGCTGCGCGAGTTCCGGGTGAGCCGCAATCACATGGCGATCGTGGTCGATGAATACGGCGGCGTGGCCGGGCTGGTGACCATCGAGGACGTGCTCGAACAGATCGTCGGCGACATCGAGGACGAGTTCGATTTCGACGAGGTGGAAGACAACATCCGTCTCGACCAGCACGGACGCTACCGGGTCAAGGCGGTGACCGAGATCGACGATTTCAACGCGGCCCTTGGCCGCCGCTTCGACGACGAGGAATACGACACCGTCGGCGGCCTGGTGATCCGCCACCTCGGCCGCCTGCCCAAGCGGGGGGAAGTGCTCGTCATCGACGGGCTGCGTTTCCAGGTGCTGCGGGCCGACAGCCGCCGGGTCCACACCTTGCTGGTCGACGTCGCCGCGGCCGCACCCGCCAAAGACTGATCCGTCGCGATGCGTCCACGTCTGCTTGTCGCGGCGATGCTCGCCGGCGCCGCCTCGGTGCTCGCCTTTGCCCCGTTTCAGCTCTTTCCGGCGGCCATCGTCAGCCTCGCCGTGTTGTTCGGGCTGCTCGCGCGTGCGGCGCGCAGCGGCGATGGTTTTGCGCTCGGCCTGAGCTGGGGGCTGGGCGCGTTTGTTGCCGGCATCTCGTGGCTCTACGTGGCGCTCAACCGCTTCGGCGGCATGCCGGGCGCCATCGCTGCGCTGTGCATTTTTCTCTTCGCGGTCTATCTCGCCCTGTGGCCGGCGCTCGCCAGCGCCGCCTTCGTGCGCCTCAAGTCGGGCCGCGCGTGGCGCGACGCGTTGCTTGCCGGCGGCCTGTGGGCGCTCACCGAATGGCTGCGCGGCTGGGTGCTCACCGGCTTCCCGTGGCTGGCCATCGGCTACTCGCAAACCCCGCCCAGCCCGCTGGCCGGCTTCTTCCCGCTGGTGGGGGTGTATGGCGTCGGCGCGCTGGTGGCGATGCTCGCCGCCGGGCTTGGCATCATGCTGCCCAGGGGGCCGGGGCGGCTGATGCCGTGGGGCGTTGCCTGTGCGCTGGTGCTCGGCGGCGGGCTGTGGCTGCGCGGCCAGACGTGGACCGTGCCTGCCGGCGCGCCGGTGTCGGTGGCGCTGGTGCAGACCGCGATCGAGCAAGACCTCAAATGGCAGCCGCTGCGCCTGCGCGAGTGGCTGGACCTCAACCTGCGCCTGGTGCGCGAGCATCCTGCGCAGATCGTGGTGCTGCCCGAATCATCGGTGCCGATGCTCGCCGAGCGCTTGCCCGAGGACTACCTCCCGCAGCTCGCGGCGAGTGCAGCCAGGGGCGGCGGCGATGCGATTGTCGGCCTGTTCACGCGCGACGCCGAAGGCCACATTTTCAATGCCGCGCAGTCACTCGGCGCGAGCCCCTCACAGCGCTACGCCAAGCAGCATCTGGTGCCGTTTGGCGAATACTCGCCGCCGGCCTTCGACTGGTTCTACACCCTCGCCAAGATTCCGATGTCGGACCAGACCCGCGGCGCCCCGGACCAGCCGCTGATGCAGTTGGCGGGCCAGCGGCTGGCGCTCAACATCTGCTACGAAGACGCCTTTGGCAGCGAGATCCGGCGCCGTGCGCGCGATGCCACGGTGCTGGTCAACCTGTCCAACCTGGCCTGGTACGGCGATTCCTTCGCCCAGCCGCAACACCTGCAGATCGCGCGCGTGCGGGCGATGGAGACCGGGCGCCCGATGCTGCGCGCGACCAACACCGGCATGACGGCCGCGATCGGGCCGACCGGCCGCGTGGATGGTGTGCTGCCGCCCTTCGAACGCGGTGTGCTGCGCGTCGACGTGCAGGGCATGACGGGCGAGACGCCCTACCTGCGCTGGGGCGACGGGTTGGCGCTGGGCTTGGCGGCGCTGTGTCTCGTGCCGGCGCTGGGCGGGCGGCGCACCGCACCGGTCTGACGCAATCGTCCGCGTAGCGGCCGGTGTGGCGGGCCGCGGTGCGGCGGCGATCATGCGAAAAGCACGCGCACGGCTTCGTCATCGCGCGTTTAACCAGTAAAATCGTCGTTTTGCTTAGCCCCGCGGCGTGTACGCGCGCCGCCACACCCATGACCGCGAACAAACCGACGTTTCAAGAAGTGATCCTCCGCCTGCAGAATTTCTGGGGCGAGCGTGGCTGTGTGCTGCTCCAGCCCTACGATCTGGAGGTGGGGGCCGGCACCTCGCACACCGCCACCTTCCTGCGCGCCATCGGCCCGGAGCCGTGGAACGCGGCCTACGTGCAACCCTCGCGCCGCCCCAAGGACGGCCGCTACGGCGAAAACCCCAACCGCCTGCAGCACTACTATCAGTATCAAGTGGTGCTCAAGCCTTCGCCGCTGAACATCCAGGACTTGTATCTGGATTCGCTGCGCGCGCTGGGCATCGACCCAATGGTGCACGACATCCGCTTCGTCGAGGACGACTGGGAGAACCCCACGCTCGGCGCCTGGGGGCTGGGCTGGG
>JAGRFQ010000075.1:3753-16735 GCA_020445945.1 Rhodocyclaceae bacterium | reverse complement strand
ACGTCCTTGAACTGGTTCATCCCCGCGTTGGTAAACAGCAGGGTCGGGTCCTCGTGCGGCACCAGCGAGCTGGAGTCGACGATTTCATGCCCCTTGGACTGGAAGAATTCAAGGAAGCTGCGACGGATCTGGGCGCTTTTCATGGTCGTAATCGAGTGCGTGACAGCGGCCGACAGGCCGGGGGTCAAAAGCGGCTAGTCTAGCATGGCGCTGTGCACAATCGTGCCGGGTCCCCGTCGCGGAACCCGGCACGCTTCGGCCCGTTTTCAGCTGCGTTCAGGGCCAGTTCAGGACCAGCGAAACACTGGGATGGCGATCGACGTACACCCGGCGCACGACCGGCGCCGGACGGTAGTGCTCGTGACGCGCGGTGTAACCGTAGGCCGGGGCATGGCGATGGCCGCGGTGGTAACCGTAGTCGCGACGCTGGCGATCGTGACGCTCGCGGTAGATGCGCCGATCCTGGCGGTCGACCTCGCGATGAATCCGCGCCCGCTCGCCACGGCTTACATGACCATCGGCACGCGCGTGATGCTGCATCCGGTCGATGCGGTCCTGACCGCGGTCGAGCCGGCGCACCTCGTGCCGGGTCAGGTCGCCCGACCGCATGCCACGCTCGATGCGCTGCTGCTGGCGATCCTGGCGGGCATCCACCCGGTCGCCGCCACGCTCGGCCATCGCCGGCAGCGACACCATGCACGCCGCAATGATCGCGCCCAAAGTGATGAATCGTTTCATGGCAAAACTCCTTTTCGTTGTGAGTGAGTGGGGCCCACACCCGCAACAACGCCGCCGCCACGTAAAGCGTGGACCGCCACGTTGTAAGCGTTGGTAAGGCGCCCCGCCGCCGGCCCCGCTACAATCCCCGCACACTCACCACACGACAAAGACATCGCTATGGGACACCGCCTCTCCAAGATCTACACCCGCACCGGCGACGCCGGCACCACCGGCCTCGGCGACGGCAAGCGGGTTGCCAAGAACAGCCTGCGCATCCACGCGCTGGGCGAAGTCGACGAGCTCAACGCCTGCGTCGGCCTGCTGCTCACCGAAACCCTGCCCGACGACGTACGCGCCCACCTCACCGACGTGCAGCACGACCTCTTCGATCTGGGCGGCGAAGTGTGCATCCCCGGCATGAGCATGATCAGCGGCAAACAGGTCGACAAGCTCGAAGCCGCACTGGATGCGTGGAACGAATCGCTGTCTCCGCTCAAGGACTTCATCCTCCCCGGCGGCTCGCGCGCCGCAGCGCAAGCCCACCACTGCCGCACCGTGTGCCGCCGCGCCGAACGCAGTCTGGTCGCCCTCGCGCAGGATGAAGACGTAAACGACGGCCCGCGCCAGTACCTCAACCGCCTCTCCGACCTGCTGTTCGTGCTCGGCCGTCACCTCAACCAGGTGGACGGCCACGGCGATGTACTGTGGCAGAAGGGCAAGAACGCCTGAGCGACCGCCCTGCCCCGCGCCGCGGGTTTTGGCGGCGCGGCCACGACCGGCGGGCAGCCCGGGGTTGATCTGTCGAGTCGCTAATTCGCCATCCCGAACACACCCCGCAGCCGGATCCCGACCACCGTCCCCGCCAGCGCGCTGACGATCCACACCCAGCCGTGCAGGCTGGTCGACGCGACACCGGAAAAGAAGGCACCGATGTTGCAGCCGAAGGCGATGCGCGCGCCGTAGCCCATGAGCACCCCGCCGATCAGTGCCGCCGCCAGCGAGCGCCAGTTCATGTCGCGCCGAGTGGCGTAGCGGCCGGCCAGCGCCGCGGCAAGCATGGCGCCGAGGACGAGGCCGAAATCCATCACCGAGGTGGTATCGGCGAGCACGCTGGATTCGAGCGCGCGCTGCTGGAATCCGCCCTGCCAGAAGGGCGCGGTGGACGCATCCCAGCCCATCAGCGTGGCCGCCTTGGCGCCCCACAGCGTAAACGCCCAGGTGATGGTCCACGGGTGGCCGGCCAGCGCCAGCGTGGCGAAGTTGACCACCGCCAGCAGCGCCGCGCCAGCCATCGCCGGCCACGGCCCGCGCAGCCGGTGGGCGCGTTCTGGATGCCGCGGCGCGCGGTCGAAGCGCGCCAACAGCCGATGAAGAAGCACGAGCACGCCGAGCTGCGCCACCACCGCCAGCGGCCAGCCGAGCGCCTCCCCCAGCACCACCGCCGGCATCCCCGGCTGCGCCTGCCACCACCCCATGTGCAGACTGGCCCAGAACGAACCGGCCACGAAGGCGACAAGCGTTACCACCATCTTCGGATTGCCGCCACCGACGGTATACAGCGTGCCCGAGCCGCAACCGCCACCGAGCTGCATGCCGATGCCGAACAGGAAAGCGCCGGCCACCACCTGCACCCCCAGCGGCGCCACCGCCCCGCCAACCGGCTGGCCGAACAGCGTGCCGCTCGCCAGCGCAGGGGCGAACAGCACCGTCGCCAGCGCCAGCATCAGCACCTGCGCGCGCACCCCGGCGGTGTCGCGATGGACGATCGCCACGCGGTACGCCGAGGCAAAACCGAAGGCAGCGTGAAACAGCGTCACCCCCAGCGCCACCCCGAGCAGCAACAGCGCAGCCATGCGCCCCGGCACGGCCAGCGCGAGCGCGCCCATCGCCACCAGCGCGAGGGCGACGAACGACCACTGGATGGCCCGGCGCGGCGGGTCAGCGCGCTGCCGCATCATTCATCCTGACGGCATGCTCGCCGCGCAAAAACGGACCGGGAGAGAATCGTGCATCGACGTGTGTTCCTGCGGAGAAACCGGATCGCCGCGCGGGTGCGGTCCACGGGTAGACCCGGCGCGCCGGCGCAGGCTTACACCACGCTCAACCCGCCAGACGCCGCCGCAGCACCCCGCTCAGCGCATCCACCGCCAGCGACAACAGCAACATGGCGAGGATCAGCGTTGCCGCACGCGCCTCCTGAAACAGCGACAGCGCGTAGTACAGCTGCGCGCCCAGCCCGCCCGCGCCGACGAAGCCGAGGATCGCCGCCATGCGGATATTGATCTCCCAGCGATACAAACCGTAGGCAATCCACTGCGGCGCGGCAGCGGGCAAGGTGCCGTAGAAAAACGCGGCAAGGCCGCCCGCGCCCGCGTCGCGCAGCGCGGCCTCGGGCACGGGCGGCGCGTTCTCCAGCGCCTCGGCGTAGAGCCGGCCGAGCACGCCGCTGGTGTGCAGCGCCAGCGCCAGCGTACCGGCGAAGGGCCCCAGGCCGGCGGCGAGCACGGTGAGCGTGGCCCACACCAGCTCGGGCACCGAGCGCAGCGCGTTGAGCGCAAAGCGCGCGGCAGACCGGGCAAGCCAGCCGAAGCGGCCACTCGCCGGCAGCGCCAGCGCCGCGCCGCCGATCACGGCGAGCAGCGTACCGATCAGGGAGATCGCCACGGTTTCGAGCGCGCCCTGCCCCACCGTGGCGAGAAACGCCGGCGCCAGATCGGGCGTGGCAAAGCGGGCCACAAAGCGCAGCAGCTCGCCGAGGCCGTCGCGGCCCGCGCCCAGCGCGGCGATCAGATCGAGTCGCCACACGCTGGCCAGCACCGCCAGCGCCAGGCCAAGCACAATCCACCCGCCGCGCCGCGCCCCCATCACGCCACCTGCCGGCGCAGCCACGCGCTGGCCGCGTCGGCGGCCATCACCAGCAGCAAAAAGGTGATCAGGATGGTGCTCGCCTCGCCGCCGTTGAGCATCTTCATCGACTGATCCATCAACTGCCCCAACCCACCCGCGCCGACGAAACCCATCACCACCGAGGCGCGCAGCGCGCATTCCCAGCGGTAGACGGTGTAGGAGACGAGCTCGTCGCCCGCCACCGGCAGCAGCCCGTAGCCCAGCGCAGCGAGCCGGCCGCTGCCGGCGGCAAGCAGCGCGCGCGCGGGCGCGGGGTCGGTGGATTCGAGAATCTCGGCATACACCTTGGCCAGCATGCCGCCGTAGGTGATGCCCAGCGCGGCCACGCCGGCCGCCGGGCCGAGGCCGAAAATGCGCACAAAGAGCAGCGCCCACACCAGCTCGGGCACGCCGCGCAGCACCAGCGTGAGCACGCGCGCGGCACCGCGAATGACGTGGCCGGCCGGCCGGCTGCGCCCGCCGAGCTGGCTGATCGACAGGCTGCGCGTGGCGAGCAGCGCCAGCGGGATGCCGATCGCCATCGCCAGCGCGATCCCGGCGGTGGCAATGGCGAGGGTGTCGAGGGTCGCCGCAGCGAGCAATCCGAGGAATTCGACGCCGGTCTCTGGCGGCACAAAGGTGGCGAGAAAGCCGCCGATGGTGGCTAGGTTGGCCGGCGCGAACAGTGCCGCGGGGTCGAACTGCGCCACCTGCAGCAGCGGCCACAGCACACACAGCGCAAGCACGGCCGCGGTGGCGCGCCCGCGTGCGGCGGGGTCGCGCTGCGCGCCGTTCATGCGCAGCGCGTGAGGCGCGGACGGACCGGCGAGGCCTCGGGCATGGCGGGCGTCGCCGCCGCGCCGGCGTAGAGCGCGGCGATGTCGGCGTCGCCCAGCTGCGCGGCCGGGCAGTCGAAGACGATGCGCCCGTCGCGCAGGCCGATCACGCGCGAGAACTCGCTGCGCGCCAGTTCGACCGCGTGCAGGCTGGCGACCAGCGTCGCCCCGCGGCGGCGCGCGTCGTCGTTGAGCGCCACCGTCACCGCGCGCGCCAGCGCCGGGTCGAGCGCCGACACCGGCTCGTCGGCCAGCATCAGTGCGGGCTGCTGGTAGAGCACCCGCGCCAGAGCGACGCGCTGCAGTTGACCGCCGGAGAGCTGGTCGCAGCGATCGAACAGCCGCTCGCCCAGACCAAGGCGATCGAGCACCGCGCGTGCGCCAGGCACGTCCAGCGGGTAGATCAGCGAACGCAGCGCGCGCCACACCGACCACTGTCCGAGCCGGCCGGCGAGCACCGCGGTGATCACTCGCTGGCGCGGCGGAATCGGCGGCGACTGGTGCATTTTGCCGATCCGCGCGCGCAGGCCCTGCAACAGCGGACCGCTCAGCGCCCACGGGTCGACGTCCAGCACGCGCACGGCGCCGTGGCTTGGCCGCAGGCTGGCGCCGAGCACCCGCAGCAGCGTGGTCTTGCCGGCACCGGACGGGCCGATGACGGCCACCCGCTCGCCCGCGGCGATGGTCAGATCGAGGTGCGCGAGCGCCACCCGCCCGCCGGGGTGGGTCAGCCCGAGCGCCTCGAGGCGGATCGCCGTCACGGTCTTACTGGATCAAGCCGGCCGCACGCGCCGCAGATTCGATCCCGTCATAGTTCGACGGTTCGGTGGCGATGAAGCGGCTCGCGCGCTGCAGGTCGAGAATGGCTTTGTCCGCCGGCTTGGCCGGATCGAGCGCCAGAAAGGCGGCCTTGATCCGGGCCTGCACGCCGGCATCCAGATCGCCACGCACCGTCCAGTTGTAGTCGTAATAACCCGGCGTGGTGTAGAACACGCGCACCTTGGCGGGGTCGACCTTGCCCTGCGCGACGAGCTTGTCCCACACCGAGGCGTTCAGCGCACCGGCGTCGACCTTGCCGGCGGCGACGAAGGCGGCGGTGGCGTCGTGTGCGCCGGAGAAGGCCATGTTGGCGAAGTCAGTCTCCGGCGACACGCCGGCTTCGGCGAGGAAGTGGCGCGGCATCAGGTGACCGGAGGTGGATGAGGGCGAGCCAAAGGCAAAGCGCTTGCCCTTGAGATCGGCCAGCGTGTTGATGCCCGGGTCGGCGGTGACGAACTTGGAGGTAAAACGGGCGTCCTCCTCGCGCTGCACCAGCGGCACCGCGGCGCCAGCGGTGCGCAATTTGGCCTGCACGTAGGTGAAGCCGCCCAGCCAGGCGAGGTCGACCTTGCCGGCGCCGAGGGCCTCGACCACCGCGGCGTAGTCGGTGACCGGCACGAACTTGACCGGCATGCCGAGCTGCTGCTCAAGGTACTTGCCGAGCGGTTCGAACTTGCGCTGCAGTTCGGTCGGCGATTCGTCGGGGATGGCCGAGACGCGCAACACGTCGGCCGCAAATACGGGGGATGCCGGCAACGCAAAAGCGAGTCCGGCAGCGCTGAGCGCGCGCAACACGGCGCGACGCATCGACAACTGCATCATGGTGGATTCCTTGTCTTCAACCGTCGGGGCGCAATCCATCACACCGCGACTTACAGTGGGCACTCGGGCCCGGGGCAGCTCAAGCGGTAACACAGACCGCGGCCGGACTATAGCTGCCGGAGGGCGTCAAAACAAGGAATCCGCCCTCCACCGACGGCGTAAGCACGCCTGACGCAAAGCGCGCGCACGAAACAAAAGTGCCCGACATCGCACAATGACGGGCATTCAGACTACTGACGAAGCGACCTTTCATCGGGGTCTGCGCGACCCTTACACCTGCATGTTCATGATGTCCTGGTAGGCGGAGACCAGTTTGTTGCGGACCTGGCTCATTTGCTGAAAGCTGAGGTTGGCCTTTTGCAGGTTGACCATCACTTCCTGCAGATTCACGTTGGGATCGCCGGCGGAGAAGGACTTGGCCATTTGCTGGGCGTCTTTCTGTGCGGCGCTGACTTCGGCGAGCGCGGTTTTCAGGGCATCGCCGAAGCTGGCGCCTTCGGCCGCGTCGGCACCGGGCACGGCCTTGCTGCCAGCGCTCTGGGCGGTGGCGCGAAGTTCGCTCAGCACTTGATCGATCGCGCGGCTATCCATGCCAGTTCATCCAGAATACGGTCTGTGGTGACACATATACAGCAAGGCATGTGCCAGCGCGACCGGTTTAGTCGACCGCATGTCCTTCGTCGCGGTATTGCTGCAGCTTGTAGCGCAGCGTGCGCTCGGATATGCCGAGCAGTTCGACCGCCCGCTTGCGCGAGCCATTGACTGCTGCCAGCGTCTCGATTATGTGCTGGCGCTCGAGGTCCCGCATGTTCGACGGCGCAGCCTGTACGTATTCGACGGGGTGCATCGCCGGGGCATTTCCTTGTGCACGCACCTCTGCCTCCACTGCAACCCATTGAGGAATCTCCTCAGGCGGGGAGAACTGCAGCGACAACTGCAGATGCTCGGCCGCCACGGTATCGCCGCCGGCAAGGATCAGAGCGCGTTGCACGGCGTTTTCGAGTTCGCGTACATTGCCAGGCCATGCGTGCGCCAGCAGAAGCCTCTCGGCGTCGGCGGCAAACCTTGCCGCCGGACTGCCGTGCAGGGCGGCGAAATGCCGCGCCAGCGGCAAAATATCGGCCGGCCGTTGCCGCAGCGCCGGCACATGCAGCGGAAAGACATTCAGCCGGTAGTACAAATCCTCGCGGAAACGACCGGCCGCGACCTCCTTCGCCATGTCGCGATTGCTGGTGGCGAGGACACGGATGTCCAGCGCAATGGGTTTCCTGCCACCCACCCGCTCCACCTCGCGCTCCTGCAGCACGCGCAGCAGCTTGGCCTGCAACGCCAGCGGCATTTCGGAGATTTCATCTAGCAGCAGCGTGCCGCCCTGCGCCTGCTCGAACTTGCCGGCCTGGGCCGCTTGCGCGCCGGTAAACGATCCCTTTTCATGGCCGAACAGCGTGGCTTCCAGCAGGTTCTCGGGGATTGCCGCGCAGTTGATGGCGATGAATGGCGCGGCGGCACGCGGCGATTGGGCATGGATGTGACGGGCAAACACTTCCTTGCCGGTGCCGGACTCGCCGGTCAGCAGCACGGTTGCCTCGGTCTTGGCCACCCGCGCTGCGAGCGCCAGCAGGTTGCACGTGCGCGCATCGTCCGCCACCACGCCCTCGGCCCGCTCCGGCCGCGCGGCATATCGGGCAACATGCTCGAGCAACACCTTCGGCTCGAAGGGCTTCAGCAGAAAGTCGCAAGCGCCGGCGCGCATCGCCGACACCGCCTTGTCCACATCGCCGAAGGCCGTCATCAACAGCACCGGCAGATGCGTCTCGCGACCGCGGATCGCCTTCAGCAGCTCGATGCCGTCCATCGGCTGCATGCGCAGGTCGCTCACCACCAGGTTGAACGCCTCGCGATCGAGCAGACGAAGCGCCGCCTGCCCATCGGCCGCGCCCAACACACGATGGCCGGCACATTCCAGCGTCAGGCACAGGGCATCGCGCAGTTGCGGGTCGTCCTCGACGACCAGGATGTTCAGCGGCTCAGGCATGGCGTCCTCCGTTCTTGCGGTTGATGACTCTCGGATAGGTTGCTGCTTCTTGGCATGGTCAGGCTGAAGACAGCGCCGGCGCCAGGCTCGGATTGCACTTCAATGCAGCCGCCGTGGTCGACGACGATCCCGTGGGCGATCGCCAGGCCGAGCCCGGTGCCTTCGGCACGCGTGGTAAAGAAGGGCTCGAACAGGCNNGCTGCAGCTTGTAGCGCAGCGTGCGTTCGGAAATCCCAAGTTTTTCAACGGCTTTCTTGCGCGAGCCGCCGACCGACCGCAAGGTCGACAGGATGTGCTCGCGCTCCAGCGTTTTCATGTTCGCGGGGCTCGCGGCCGTGCCGACGCCGGGCGAAGCGGCAAAATTTGCCGCCGGCGCGGCAGCGCTTGCCGGCATTGCCGGGACGGCGCCGAGGCACATGCGCACCGTGTCGGCGTTGATCACACCGCCGGCAGCGAGGATCAGGGCGCGCTGCATGGCGTTGTCGAGCTCGCGCGCGTTGCCGGGCCAGCGGTGGGCGAGCATGGCTTCGGCGGCGTCTTCGGCCAGTCGTGCCTGACAGCCGATGTGTTCGCCATGACGGGCAAGGAAATGGCGCGCCAGCGGCAGGATGTCGCCGGGGCGCTCGCGCAGCGCGGGGATGGCGAGCGGGAAGACGTTGAGGCGGTAGTACAGATCTTCGCGGAAGCGCCCGGCGGCCACTTCGCCGGCCATGTCGCGGTTGCTGGTGGCGAGCACGCGCAGGTCGAGCCGGATCGGCTTTTTGCCCCCCACCCGCTCCACTTCGCGCTCCTGCAGCACGCGCAGCAGCTTGGCTTGCAGGGCGAGCGGCATTTCCGAGATTTCGTCGAGCAGCAGCGTGCCGCCGTCGGCCTGCTCGAACTTGCCGGCCTGGGCGGTCTGGGCACCGGTGAAGGCGCCTTTTTCGTAGCCGAACAAGGTGGCTTCGAGCAGGTTTTCGGGAATCGCGGCGCAGTTGATCGCCACGAAGGGTTTGGCGCGGCGCGGCGAGTGGGCGTGGATGTGGCGCGCGAACACTTCCTTGCCGGTGCCCGATTCGCCGGTCAGCAGCACGGTGGCGTCGGTGTCGGCGACCTTGCCGGCCAGCGCCAGCAGCTCGCGCGTGCGAGCGTCTTCGACCACCGTGCTGGCAGCACCGGCGGTGGCGCTGGCGTAGCGCCGCACATGGGTGAGCAGCACTTCCGGCTCGAAGGGTTTGAGGAGGAAATCGCAGGCGCCGCCCTGCATCGCGGCGACCGCCTTTTCGACATCGCCAAAGGCCGTCATCAGCATCACCGGCAGTTGTGGCAGACGGTCGCGGATCTCGCCGAGCAGGGTCAGCCCGTCCATCGGTTCCATCTTGAGATCGCTGATGACGAGGTTGAACACGCCGCGACCGAGCGCGTCGAGCGCGGCCGGGCCGCCATCGACGGCGGTGACCTGGTGGCCGTCGAGTTCGAGCGTCATGCCGACCGCGTCGCGCAGGGCGTCGTCGTCTTCGACCAGAAGCAGATTCAGGGAGTCACTCATGATGAGCCTCGCAATGGGCGTTGTCGTCGGCCAGCGGCACCACCAGCCGAAAGCAGGTGCCCTCGCCGGGGCGTGAATTCAGATCGATGTCGCCACCGTGGGCGCGGGCCGCCCCGCGGGCGATCGCCAGCCCCAGGCCGGTGCCCTCGCCGCGGGTGGTGAAAAAGGGTTCGAACAGGCGCTGCTGCTGCGCCGGGGTGATGCCGGCACCGGTGTCCTCGACGCGAAAGCACACCTGCCGCTCGCCCAGCGCCGCGGCCAGATGCACCCGCCCACCGGCGGGGGTGAACTGCAGTGCGTTTTCGAGCAGATTGGTCAGCGCGCCAGCCAGCGCCTTGCGGTCGGCGACCAGCTCGGTGGCGCCGCAGTCGCAGGCATGGTCGAAGACGATGTCGCGCGCGCGGGCGATCGGCTCAAGCGTGTGGGCGAGTTCTTCGATCAGCGCGCACACTGCCACCGGCTCGCGCCCGAGGCAGTCACCGCGCGCGAACAGCAACATGTCGCGGATCAGCCGTTCGAGGTGGCGCAGACGCTCGACCGCGCGCTCAGCCACCCGGCTGCGGTCGGCATCGGCCAGTTGCGGCTTGCCCAGCGAGGCGGTGTAGAGCAAGGCGGCGGAGAGCGGCGTGCGCAACTGGTGGGCCAGCCCGGCGACCATCTCGCCCATCGCCGCGAGGCGCGTGTTGCGCTCGGCGTCGCGCTGCAGGCGGCGGGTGTCGGTCACGTCGTGCATCAGGATGATGCTGCCCTCGCCGGAGTCGAGCGGGGTGGAGCTGAGCGCGATGCGCCGCGGCGCGTCGTTGTCGCCCAGTTCGACCTCGCCCGGGGTTTCGGTGCTGGTAAAGCGCGCGCTGATCTCCAGCCAGGCTTCGCCGTCGAGCCCCTCGCCGAGCCAGTTCTGCGCGGCGCGGTTGGCCTGGGCGACGAAGCCGAGCCGGTCGAGCACCACCACACCGGCCGGCAGCGCGGCCATCAGCACCGACAGGCGTTCGTTGAGCTGCGCAACCTCGCCCTGCAGCCCGGCATAGGCGCCGGTCAGCTCGGCCGACACGCGGTTGAACTGTTCGAAAGCTTCCGCCAGTTGGGCGGCGTCGAGCGGGGGGGCAGCGGTTGCGTTCATCGGGCGATCACTTTTTTTCCACACTGCGAAGCCTACGGGTGGACACCCCGCGCAGAGGCGGCAAATAAGCGGCAAAAACTGCCGCTTTTCATTCCACCGGTTTTACAGCGACGCGCCCAGAATGCGTTCATCGAAAAAAGCGAACCTGCGAAGGACACCGTCCATGGCCACCGCGCAAGACGCTGCACCCGCGCCCGCCTCGGCGCTGCAGCAAACCATCCAGAACTTCTTCGACCTGCCCGGCCGCCAGAAAATGGCGATGCTGGTCGCGCTGGCCACCGCCATCGCGCTGGCGGTGGGAGTGCTGCTGTGGAGCCGCACGCAGGATTACGCGATCCTGTTTTCCAATCTGGAGGAGCGCGACGGCGGCGCCATCGTGACCGCCCTGCAGGCGCAGAACGTGCCCTACAAGTTCACCCCCGGCGGCGGCGCGATCCTGGTGCCGGGCGACCGGGTGCACGACATCCGCCTGCAACTGGCGGCGCAGGGCCTGCCGCGCGGCGGCATGGTCGGCTTCGAGCTGATGGAGAACCAGAAGCTCGGCGTGTCGCAGTTTCACGAGCAGATCAACTATCAGCGCGGTCTCGAAGGCGAGCTGTCGCGCACCATCCAGGCCATCGGCTCGGTGGCCGGCGCGCGGGTGCATCTGGCAATGCCCAAGCGCACCGCGTTTTTGCGCGACGACAAGACGCCGACCGCGTCGGTGTTCGTGAACCTGCACCCGGGCCGCAATCTGGACACCGCGCAGGTGGCCGGCATCGTCCATCTGGTCGCCTCCAGCGTGCCGAACATGAGCAACGAGGGGGTGAGCGTCATCGACGAGACCGGCAAGCTGCTCACCAACAAGAACGATCCGCTGCGCGCCGCCGGGCTGGACCCGACCCAGTTGCGCTACATCGAGGAGATCGAGCAGGCCTATCTGCGCCGCATCGAGACGATTCTCGAACCGCTGGTCGGCAAGGGCAACTTCCGCGCCCAGGTGACCGCCGACGTCGACTTCAACCGGGTCGAGCAGACCGACGAGGTCTACAAGCCCAACCCGGCGCAGCAGCAGGCGATCCGCTCGCAGCAGAGCAGCGAAATGCTGACCCGCGACCCGACCGCCGAGGGTGTGCCCGGCGCGCTCACCAACCAGCCGCCGGTGCCGGCCACCGCGCCGATCACCAGCCCGGGCATCGCCGGCGCCACCGCCGCCGACGGCAAGGTGCTGACGCGCAACGCCAGCAACACCATCAATTACGAAGTGGATCGCACCATTCAGCACACCACCCGGGCGATGGGCGCGATCAAGCGGCTGTCGGTGGCGGTGGTGGTCAATCACCGCAGCAAGACCGACAAGAACGGCAAGACCACGACCGCGGCGCCGACCGACGCCGAGATCGAACGGATCAACAATCTGGTGCGCGAGGCGGTCGGCTTCAGCCCCGACCGCGGCGACAGCCTCAACGTGGCGGCGAGCGAATTTGCGGCCGATCTGGTCGAGGAGACGCCCGAACTGCCGCTGTGGAAGGACCCCGAGATCATCGACATCGGCAAGCAGGCGCTGCGCTATCTGCTGGTGCTCGCGGTACTGGCCTACGTGGCCTTCGGCGTCATCAAGCCGCTGATGAAGTCGATCGCCCCGCCACCGCGCGCGGAAGACGAAGAGGAAACCGAACGCACGGCCGGCGAGTCGGACGAGGAAGGCGAAGTGGGCGAGGACGGCGCACGCACTACCTTGTCCCCGGCCGGACAAAAAGCCACCAGCTACGAGGCGAAGCTGGAGCGGGCGCGCGAGCTGGCCCGGAACGATCCGAAAATGGTCGCCAACCTGGTCAAGGAATGGATGGGCGTGAGTGAGGAGGGTCGCAAATGAGCGCGGATGAAGGCGTCGAGAAAAGCGCCCTGCTGCTGCTCTCGCTCGGTTCGACCGAGGCGGCGGAGGTCCTCAAGCACCTCGGCCCGAAGGAGGTCCAGCGCCTCGGCGTGACCATGGCCAAGCTGCCGTCGAGCCCGCGCTCGAAGGTCGAGCCGCTGCTCGACGAGCTCGACAGCCACGCCGACAAGGGCTCGCCGGTGGAAGCCGATGAGGATCAGATCCGCGACATGCTGACCAAGGCGCTGGGCGACGATCGCGCCGCGCACATCATCTCGCGCGTGCTGCAGGGCTCGGACACCGCCGGCATCGAGAGCCTCAAGTGGATGGACGCCGCCACCGCCGCCGATCTCATCAAGAA
>JAGRFQ010000075.1:0-3633 GCA_020445945.1 Rhodocyclaceae bacterium | reverse complement strand
GTCGAGCCGACCGCGCTGAAGGAACTCAACGATGCGCTGGCACGGACGCTGTCGGGCACCAACACGGTCAAGAAAGCGGCCATGGGCGGGGTGCGTCACGCCGCCGACATCCTCAACTTCGTGGGCGCCGCGGCCGAGACCGCGGTGATCGACAACGTGCGCGAATACGATCCCGATCTGGCGCAGAAAATCCTCGACGAGATGTTCGTGTTCGACAATCTGATGGAGGTCGACGACCGCGGCATCCAGACCATCCTGCGCGAGGTGCAGTCCGACTCGCTGGTGGTCGCGCTCAAGGGCGCGCAGGAGGAGATGCGCGAGAAGATCTTCCGCAACATGTCGCAGCGCGCCGCCGAGATGCTGCGCGAGGACCTCGAATCGCGCGGCCCGGTGCGCCTCTCCGAAGTCGAAGCCGAGCAGAAGGAAATCCTCAAGGTGGTCCGCCGGCTGGCCGAGGAAGGCCAGCTCATGCTCGGCGGCAAGGGCGGCGACGATGCCTTCGTCTAAGGCCGCGCGGGCATGAGCTACAACCGCCACCAGGCCGTCGGCGCCTATCGTCGCTGGGAGCCCACCGCCTTCGACGCCCCGCCGCCGGCGCCCGAGCCCGAACCCGCGCCCGAACCCGAGGCAGCCCCGGCGCCGCCCCCCGCCGCCGCCCCCGACGCCGACAACACGCCGGACGAACCGGCCTTCAAGCTGCCCACCGCCGACGACATCGAGCGCATCCACGAAGCCGCCCACAAGGACGGCTACGCTGCCGGTTACGAGGAAGCCACCGCGCGCGGGCGCATGGAGGCGCTGCAGTTGCACACCCTGGTAACCGAACTGGACGCGGCGCTCAAGGCGCTGGATCAGGACATCGCCGAAGAGGTGTTGTCGCTCGCCGTTGAAATCGCGCGCCAGATGGTGCGGCGCACGCTCAGCGAACAGCCCGAGGCGATCGTCGAAACCATTCGCGCCGCGCTGCACCACCTGCCGCAAGCCAAGACGCTGATCCACCTCCACCCCGACGACTGCGCGCTGGCGCGCGACTACCTCGGCGAACAGCTCACGCACTACGACCACCGGCTGGTCGAGGACGACACCCTCACCCCCGGCGGCTGCCGCGTGGAGGCCGCCGGGTCGACAGTCGACGCCAGCGTGGAGACGCGCTGGCGACGGATCATGGAGAGCCTCAGCCGCGACGACACGCGCTGGGCACCCAGCGAATGATGGAACGCCACGCCAACACCTGGCGCAACTTTCTGGCCGACGGAAAACGCCTCGCCAACGCCACCAGCCCCTTCCAGCTCTCCGGCCGGCTGACCCGCATCAACGGGCTGGTGATGGAGGCGGCCGGGCTCAAGCTGCCGCTCGGCTCGGGCTGCCGCATCGAGGTGCCCGGCGGCGGCGCGGTCGAAGCCGAAGTGGTGGGCTTCAACGGCGAGCGCATCTACATGATGCCGACCGACGACGTGTTCGGCCTTGCCCCCGGCGCGCAGGTGCTGCCGATCGAGCCCGTGCAGCCGCGTCTGGTGGCCGGCCAGCACACCGTGCCGCGCCGCCGCGCCTCCGACCGCGCCAAGCACCTGCCGCTCGACGACACCCTGCTCGGCCGCGTGGTCGACGGCGCCGGCCGCCCGCTCGACGGTCTCGGCCCGCTCGACGCCGAGCACAGCCGCTCGCTGCAGAGCCGCCCCATCAACCCCTTGCAGCGCACCCCCATCAACCAGTCGCTCGACGTCGGCATCCGTGCCATCAACGCCCTGCTCACCGTGGGCCGCGGCCAGCGCATGGGGCTGTTCGCCGGCTCCGGGGTGGGTAAGTCGGTGCTCATCGGCATGATGGCGCGCTATACCAAGGCCGACGTGATCGTGGTCGGGCTGATCGGCGAACGCGGCCGCGAGGTGAAGGAATTCATCGAGCAGAACCTCGGCGAAAAGGGCCGCGCGCGCTCGGTGGTGGTGGCCGCGCCGGCCGACACCAGCCCGCTGATGCGCCTGCAGGGCGCCGCCTACGCGACCACGATTGCCGAGTATTTCCGCGACCAGGGCAAGCAGGTGCTGCTGATCATGGACTCGCTCACCCGCTACGCCATGGCCCAGCGCGAGATCGCGCTGGCGATCGGCGAGCCGCCGGTCACCCGCGGCTATCCGCCCTCGGTGTTCGCGCGCCTGCCGGCGCTGGTCGAACGCGCCGGCAACGGCACCGACGGCGGCGGCTCGATCACCGCCTTCTACACCGTGCTCACCGAAGGCGACGACCAGCAGGACCCCATCGCCGACGCCGCGCGCGCGATTCTCGACGGCCACATCGTGCTCTCGCGCACCCTCGCCGATCAGGGCCACTACCCGGCCATCGACATCGAGCAGTCGATCAGCCGCGCCATGCACACCCTCATCAAACCGGCCCATTTCGAGCACGTGCGTCATTTCAAGCAACTGTTCTCGCGCTACCAGCGCTCGCGCGACCTGATCTCGGTCGGCGCCTACCAGAGCGGTGCCGATCCGATTCTCGACCAGGCCGTCGAAGCCTATCCCACGCTCGAAGCCTTCCTCCAGCAAGGCATCGACGAGCACGAAGGCTACGAAGGCGCGGTCGCCAGACTCCACCAGCTGTTCGGCGACGAGATGTAAAACCCTCCGATGAGCAAACCCTTTCCCCTCCAGACGCTGCTCGACCTGGCCAACACGCGCATGGACGACGCGGCGCGCAAACTCGGCGAGATGATCGCCAACGAAACCGAAGACTGCCGCAAGCTCGAACTGCTCGAGAACTACCGCAGTGAATACCAGGCACGCTTCTCCGCGGCCTGCCGCGAGGGCATCGACCCGCACGCATGGCGCAACTTCAGCCTGTTCATCGGCAAGCTCGACGAAGCCATCGGCGCCCAGCGCGCGGTGGTCGAGCAAGCCCGCCAGCGCACCAGCCAGGGCCAGCAGGCGTGGGTCGACCAGCGCTCCCGGGTCAAAGCCTTCGACACTCTCTCCAAACGCCACCAGGCCAAAGCGGCGCGCAGCGAGTCGAAGCACGAACAGCGCCTCACCGACGAGCACGCGAGCAAGCAGTTCCGCGACCGCAACAGCGAGGACTGACACCGCTGGCACGCCCTTTGCATTAAAGGGACTGACACCACCACCCGAGGAAGCCGGCCATGGCCGAAATGGTGAATCAGACCCAGCCCCACCTGTTCCAGCCCGCCCCCCGCAGCGCCGACGGCGCGCGCAGCCGCGACGCGGCGCGCGATAGCAGCAACACCGCCGACAGCTTCAGCGGCACGCTCGAACAGCGCATGGCACGCACCGAACGCAGCGACCGCCCCGCCGCCCCCGAGGCGTGCCCCCACAAAACCCCGGAAGGCGTGTCCCACAAGGCTTTGCGGCCCGACAGCAGCGATCCCGCGCAGGCGCCAGCGACGACCGCAGGCGCAGCCAGCGCGGCGCCGGCTCAGGCCACCGCGACTGACGCCGACGCGTCGCCCGCGGCCGGTGACGTCAGCGACGGCTTTGTGGCGGTCAGCGACGAGACCGTCCTCATGCCCGCCCCTGGCGTCACCGCCCCCGACACCGCCGCGGCACCCCCTGCGGAAGCCCTTGCCGCCCAGCCGGCAGCCCTTGCCGCCGCACCGGCAAACGCCGCCGCCGTGAGCATCGC
>JAGRFQ010000074.1:50620-60612 GCA_020445945.1 Rhodocyclaceae bacterium | reverse complement strand
CGAAGCCTTCCAGCCGGTCGAGCGCGCCGGCGGCCTCGAAGGCTTCGGCGTAGAGCTCGATGCCGGCGTGCGCGGTGTAGCACCCGGCGCAGCCGCAGGCCGTCTCCTTGGCGCCGCGCGCATGCGGCGCGGAATCGGTGCCGAGGAAAAACTTCGGGTTGCCGGAGGTGGCCGCGGCCACCAGCGCCTCGCGATGCAGCTCGCGCTTGAGCACCGGCAGGCAGTAGTGATGCGGGTTGATGCCGCCGGCAAAGATCGCGTTGCGGTTGAGCAGCAGGTGGTGCGCGGTGATCGTCGCCCCCACGCTGGGGCCGGCCGCGCTCACGAACTGCGCCGCCTCGCGCGTGGTGATGTGCTCGAAGACAACGCGCAGCGCCGGGTACTCCTGTACCAGATGCGCCAGCACACGATCGATAAAGAAGCGCTCGCGATCAAAGATATCAACGTCAGCATGGGTCACCTCTCCGTGAACACACAACACCATCCCCGTCGCCTCCATCCGCGCCAGCACCGGCCGGACCTTGTCGATGGCGGTCACGCCGGCGTCCGAGTTGGTGGTCGCCCCGGCCGGGTAAAGCTTGACGGCATGTACGACGCCGCTGGCCCGCGCGCGGTCGATTTCGTCGGGAGACGTGTTGTCTGTGAGGTACAACGTCATCAGCGGATCGAACTTGAGTCCGGCCGGCACCGCGGCGAGGATGCGCTCGCGGTAGGCCTGCGCCTGCGCGGTGGTGACCACCGGCGGGCGCAGGTTGGGCATGATGATCGCGCGGCCGAAACGGCGCGCGGTGTCGGGCACCACGGCGGCCAGCGCGGCGCCGTCGCGCACGTGCAGGTGCCAGTCGTCGGGGCGGGTAATCGTCAGTGTTTGCATCGCACAGTCTCGCTTTTGGGTCGGGCCGGATTATAGGCCGGCATCAGCGCTTGAGCTCCAGCGCGCGCGCGTAGAGCGCATTGCGCGGCGCGCCGCAAATCGCCGCCGCCAGCCGCGCCGCGCTCTTGACCGGCAGTTCGTCGAGCAGCAGCGCCAGCACGCGCTCGGCCGCCGGGTCGAGCCCCTCGGGCGGCGGCGCACCGGCCACCACCAGCACGAATTCGCCGCGCAGATGGTTGTCGTCGGCGCGCAGCCAGGCGCCCGCCTCGCCCAGCGGCAGGCGCACGATCTGCTCGAAACGTTTGGTCAGCTCGCGCGCGATGACGAGCTCGCGCGCCGCGCCGAGCACCGCCGCCATGTCGTCGATGCTCTCCTGCACGCGATGCGGCGCCTCGTAGAACACCAGCGCCTCGGGCGCCGCGGCGAGCGCCTGCAGGCGGCTCTGGCGGGCGCCGCGTTTGGGCGGCAAAAAGCCGACGAAGTGAAAGGCGGTGTCGGCAAAACCGGCCACCGACATCGCCGCCGCCATCGCGCTCGGCCCCGGCACCGGCACCACCGGATGCCCCGCCGCGCGCACCTGCGCAACCAGCCGCGCACCCGGATCGGAGATGCCGGGCGTGCCGGCGTCGGACACAAACGCGACCTGCTCGCCGGCCGCCAGCCGGTCGACAATCTGCGCCGCGGCGCGCGCTTCGTTGTGTTCGTGCGCGGCCATCAACCGGGCGTTGATGCCGTGCGCCGAGAGCAGTTGCGCGGTGTGGCGGGTGTCTTCGGCGGCCACCACATCGACCGCCCGCAGCACCGCCAGCGCGCGCAGGGTAATGTCCTGCAGATTCCCGATCGGCGTCGCCACCACATACAATGACGGCGTCCTGGAAAGAGGTGAGTCGATGCTGTCCATGCGCGCGCTGTTTGCCACAATCAAGAGCGCCATTGTCCGCCCTGCCGCCGCCGCGCAGCAAGCCGACACCGCCGGCGCGGCCAGCGAGGCGAGCGCGGCGCGCCATCTGCAGGCTCGCGGGCTGACCGTGCTGGCGCGCAATTTCCGCTGCCGCGGCGGCGAGATCGACCTGATCTGCCGCGACGGCGAGAGCATCGCCTTCGTTGAAGTACGCATGCGCGCGCGTGGTGACTACGGCGGCGCGGCGGCCAGCGTCACCCGCCGCAAGCAACGCCGTATCGTCCTCGCCGCGCAGTTGTGGCTGCAGCGCGCCGGGCTGGCACCCACCCCGCCGTGCCGTTTCGACGTGGTGTTGCTGCGCGCGGCCGACGACCCGCAGCCCGAGTGGATTCGCGACGCGTTCACGGCCTAGCCGAAGAATGTAACGAAGCACTTCTGCAGTCACCGTGGCGAAATACCCACATGCTAGAATCGGCGCTCGTTTTCGCCCCCTCGCCGGAACCGCATGGATATCGTCAGCCGCATTTCGGAGCAGTTCGAACAAAGCATCGCCACCAAGCGCGCCGCCGCCGAGTTGCTGGCGGCCCCCCTGGCGCAGGCGGTCGACCTGATGACCGGCTGCCTGATGAACAGCGGCAAGATCCTCGCCTGCGGCAATGGGGGCTCGGCCGCCGACGCGCAGCATTTCGCCGCCGAACTGGTCAACCGCTTCGAACTGGAGCGCCCGCCGCTGGCCGCCGTTGCGCTGACCACCGACAGCTCCACGCTGACTTCGATCGCCAACGATTACCACTACGATCAGGTGTTCTCGAAACAGGTCAGCGCGCTCGGCCACCCCGGCGACGTGCTGCTGGCCATTTCGACCAGCGGCAATTCGCCCAATGTGATCGAGGCGATCAAGGTGGCGCACGAGCGCGAAATGCACGTGGTCGCGCTCACCGGCAAGGGCGGCGGCCCGATGGCCGCATTGCTCGGCCCGGATGACGTACACGTGTGCGTGCCCGCCGAGCGCACCGCACGCATTCAGGAAGTCCACCTGCTCGCCCTGCACTGCCTGTGCGACGGGATCGATTGTCTGCTTTTGGGAGTTGAATGATGAACAACGGATTGCGCAGCACGGTGCTCGCACTGGCCCTCGCCGCAGTGGCCGCCCCCGCCCTCCAGGGCTGCTTCCCGGTGGTCGCCACCGGCGTCGGCACCGGCGCCCTGATGGCCGCCGACCGCCGCAGCTCGGGCGCCTACGTCGAAGACGAAGGCATCGAATGGAAAGCCGCGGCGCAGATCAAGGAAAAGCTCGGCGACGCGGTGCACATCAACGTCACCTCCTACAACCGCAACGTGCTGCTCACCGGCGAAGCGCCCGACGCCGGCATTCAGGCGCAATTGCCGGGCATCGTCGGTGCCGTGCCCAACATCCGCGGCATCACCAACGACGTGCAGGTCGCCGGCCACAGCTCGCTCACCTCGCGCAGCAACGACGCGCTGATCACCTCCAAGATCAAGGCCCGCATGATCGACGACGACCGCGTGCAAGCGCACTTGATCAAGGTCGTCACCGAAGCGTCCACCGTGTACCTGATGGGGCTCGTCACCCAGACCGAGGCCAACGACGCCACCCAGGTGGCCCGCACCACCAGCGGAGTCAAGAAGGTGGTCCGCGTGTTTGAATACATCGATGCCGCGGAAGCCCGCCGGCTGGACGCCAACATCGGCACCAAGGAACGCTGAGCCTCGCACGCCACACGCAAGAAGGCCGCCCGGATCGAGGCGGCCTTCTTGTTGTTTCCGTCCCGGCAGCGCGCTACGCAAGCGCGGCGAGCAACTTGTCGTGCACCCCGCCGAATCCACCGTTGCTCATCACCAGCACGTGGTCGCCGGGCCGCGCATCGGCCACCACCGCCGCCACCAGGGTGTCGATGTCGCCCACCACGCGCGCGGTGTCGCCCAGCGGCGCAAGCGCCTCGGCCACGTCCCAGTCCACCCCGCCGGCGTAGCAGAACACCGCGTCGGCGCCGCGCAGGCTGTCCGGCAGGCGCGCCTTCATGACGCCCAGTTTCATGGTGTTCGAGCGCGGTTCCAGTACCGCCAGAATGCGCCCCTGCGGCGCGCGCTGACGCAAGCCGGCGAGGGTCAGCGCGATGGCCGTCGGGTGGTGCGCGAAGTCGTCGTAGACGGTCACGCCGGCCACCTCGCCGCGCCACTCCAGGCGGCGCTTGACGCCCTTGAAGCCGGCCAGCGCGGCCATCGACGCAGCCACCGGCACCCCGGCATGGCGCGCCGCGGCGACGGCGGCCAGTGCGTTCGACATGTTGTGCTCGCCGGCCATCGGCATCACCGCCGTCCCCAGCGCCTTGCCCGCCAGCGCGAACTGCGCCGTGCCATCGTCGGCCAGCGTGGCTGACCAGCCGGTGGCCGAATTGAAGTGCTCGACCTCCGACCACCAACCGCGCGCCAGCACGCGGGTCAGCGCCGGCGCGTCGGCATTGACCACGATGCGCCCGATCCGCGGCAGGGTACGCACCAGATGGTGGAACTGGGTTTCGATGGCGGCGAGGTCGGGGAAAATGTCGGCGTGATCGAATTCAAGATTGTTGAGGATCGCCGTGCGCGGGCGGTAGTGCACGAACTTGGAGCGCTTGTCGCAGAACGCGGTATCGTATTCGTCCGCTTCGATGACGAAAAACGGCGAGTCGGTGAGGCGCGCCGAGACGCCGAAATTCTCCGCCACGCCGCCGATCAGAAAGCCCGGATTGAGCCCCCCGTCTTCGAGCAGCCACGCCAGCATCGACGCGGTGGTGGTTTTGCCGTGGGTGCCCGCCACCGCCAGCACCCACTTGCCGTGCAGCACGTTGTCGGCCAGCCACTGCGGCCCCGAGACATAGGGCGCGCCGGCATCGAGGATCGCCTCCAGCAAGGGGTTGCCGCGCGAGATGGCGTTGCCGACCACGAACACATCCGGCATCAAGCCCAACTGGCCGGCGTCGTAGCCCTCGGTCAGCGCGATGCCCTGCGCCGCCAGCTGGGTACTCATCGGCGGGTAGACATTGGCGTCGCAGCCGGTCACGGTATGCCCCGCAGCGCGCGCCAGCAAGGCCATGCTGCCCATGAAGGTGCCGCAGATACCGAGGATGTGAATGTGCATGCGCGCTCCGCAGGTCGGGGGGTCGTCGGCCGAATCAGGATTCCGGACGGCCGTGTAGAATGGCCCGAATTCTAACGGCGATGGAGGTCCTGCGCATGTCCAGCCGCGCCAACGGGTTTCGTTCCGGCCATCTACGCCAGGAAATCGCCGCCGTCGCCGCCCGCATGATGGCCGAGGACGGCATTCAGGACTTCGGTTTTGCCAAGCGCAAGGCCGCCCGTCAACTCGGCGCCACCGAAACCGACACCCTGCCCACCAACCTCGAAGTCGAAGCCGCGCTGCGCGAATACCAGTCGATCTACCAGGACGACGAGCACGCCGAACGCCTATTCGCGATGCGCAGCGTGGCCGCCGAGGTGCTGACCCTGCTGGCCCCGTTTCGCGCCTATCTCACCGGCGCGGTGCTCGACGGCACGGCCGGACGCTACGCCGAAGTGGACATCGAGGTGTATGCCGACAGCGCCAAGGATGTGGAGATCTTTTTCCTCAACCAGAACCTGCGCTACGAGCATCGCGAAGCGCGCAAGCTGGCCCACGACACGCCCGAAGCGATCCTCGTTTTCGACTGGGACGACGTGCCGGTGCGCCTGAGCATCCACGAATCGCGCGCCGAGCGGCGCGCCAGCGCCGAGCGGGTGCGCCTCGATGGTGTCGAGAAGCTGCTCGCCGCGTCGGTGCCCGCACCATGAAACGGCTGCCCCAGGCCGCCCTCATCGGCCTCGTCGCGATCGCCGCCGGCGCCGCCGGCTTCTGGACCAGCCGGCACGGTGGCGCGATCCTGCCGGCGGCAGACCCGGCCGGTCGCACGCCAGGGCAGGCGTCGCAGCTCGACCCGGCCGCCGGCGCGCGGGTGCTGGCGCTGACCCTACCCGACGCCGACGGCCAGATGCACGACCTGAGCCAATGGCGCGGCCAGATCGTGGTGGTCAACTTCTGGGCCACCTGGTGCCCGCCGTGCCGCGACGAAATCCCGGACTTCGTCACACTGTCCCAGACCCACCGCAACAACGGCGTGCGCTTCGTCGGCCTGAGCATCGACAGCGCAGCCAACGTGGCCGATTTTCGCACCGAACTCGACGTGCCCTACCCCTTGCTGGTCGGCAACGCCGACGTGCTCAACCTCGCCACCACGCTGGGCAACCCGGCGCAAGCGCTGCCATTTACGCTGATCCTCGACCGCCAGGGCCTGATCCGCCACGCCCGCGTGGGGCGCTTGAGCAAAACCGAACTCGCAGGCAGAATCGACGCATTGCTCGACTAGCCCAGGCCCGCGAAGAGCGGTTTCGACACTAGACAAAATGTAGCGATATGCGGCAAACTTGCCGGCATGACGCCTAAAAATCGCACCAAAAAGGCGCAAAACACGCCTGCAGACGACGCCCTCGTACTGGTGCTTCACGGCCCCAACCTGAATCTGCTCGGCACGCGCGAACCCGACGTCTATGGCCGCACAACCCTGGCCGACATCCACACCGCAATGCTCGAGCGCGCCACGCTCGCCGGCGCGCGGCTGGAGTCGTTCCAGAGCAACCACGAAGGCGAGCTGGTCGACCGCATCCAGGCCGCAGCCAGCGAAGGGGTGGATTTCATCATCATCAACCCCGCGGCCTACACCCATACCAGCGTCGCCATGCGCGACGCGCTGGCGGCGGTTCAGATTCCCTACCTTGAAGTGCATCTGTCCAATGTTCACGCCCGGGAAACCTTCCGCCAGCACTCTTATTTTTCCGATCAGGCGGTAGGGGTCATCAGCGGACTCGGTGCCGACGGCTATCTTGCCGCGCTCGACTTCGCCCTCAACCGGCTGTCTTCCCACTAAAAATATCAAGCGCGCCCGGCACCCTGCTGGCGCTCACTGGAGGTTTTCATGGATCTGCGCAAGCTGAAGAAACTCATCGATCTGGTACAGGCATCCGGCATTTCCGAGCTGGAAGTGACCGAAGGAGAAGAGAAAGTCCGCATCGCCAAGACCGTTGCAGCGGCACCCCAGCTTGCCCCCGCGGCGATCGCCCACGCCGCACCGGTCGCCCCGGCAGCGCCAGCGGTGGAGGCTGCGGCGGCCGAAGAGAATGCACTGCCCGCCGGCCACGTTGTGACCTCTCCGATGGTCGGCACCTTCTACCGTGCCTCCTCGCCCGAAGCCGAACCCTTTGCCGAAGTCGGCGACAGCATCAGTGTGGGCGACCCGCTGTGCCTCATCGAAGCGATGAAGCTGATGAACGAGATCGATGCCGATGTCGCCGGCGTCGTCAAGGCGATCCTGGTTGAAAACGGACAGCCGGTGGAATACGGGCAGCCCCTGCTTGTCATCGGCTGATCGCATGGCCATGCCCCTTTTCAACTCACACCAATGGACCTGACGGCATGTTCGACAAGATTCTGATCGCCAACCGTGGCGAAATCGCCTTGCGCGTCCTGCGCGCCTGCCGCGAGCTGGGCGTGCGTACCGTCGCGGTGCACTCCGAGCCCGACGCCGACGCAAAATACGTCAAGCTCGCCGACGAGTCGGTCTGCATCGGCCCGGCGGCCTCGGCCAAAAGCTACCTCAACGTGCCGGCCATCATCTCGGCCGCCGAGGTCACCGACGCCGAAGCGATCCACCCCGGCTACGGCTTCCTGTCGGAAAACGCCGACTTCGCCGAGCGCGTCGAGCAATCCGGCTTCGTGTTCATCGGCCCGCGCGCCGAAACCATCCGCCTGATGGGCGACAAGGTCAGCGCCAAGGCCGCCATGATCGCCGCCGGCGTGCCCTGCGTGCCGGGTTCGGACGGTGCCCTACCCGACGACCCGAAGGAAATCGTCAAGGCCGCGCGCGCCATCGGCTACCCCGTCATCATCAAGGCCGCCGGCGGCGGCGGCGGGCGCGGGATGCGCGTGGTGCACACCGAAGCGGCGCTGATCAACGCCGTCACCACCACCAAGAGCGAAGCCCAGGCGGCGTTCGGCAACCCGGTGGTGTACATGGAAAAATATCTGGAAAAGCCGCGCCACGTGGAAATCCAGATCCTGGCCGACGAGCACGGCAACGCGGTTCACCTGGGCGAGCGCGACTGCTCGATGCAGCGTCGCCATCAAAAGGTGATCGAAGAGGCCCCGGCGCCGGGCATCGACCGCAAACTCATCGCCAAGATCGGCGAGCGCTGTGCCGAGGCCTGCCGCAAGATCGGCTACCGCGGCGCCGGCACCTTCGAATTCCTGTACGAAAACAACGAATTCTATTTCATCGAGATGAACACCCGGGTCCAGGTCGAGCACCCGGTCACCGAGCTGATTACCGGGGTCGACATCGTCCAGGCGCAGATTCGCATCGCCACGGGCGAAAAACTGTGGCTCAACCAGAAGCAGATCGTGATCTCCGGGCACGCGGTGGAGTGCCGCCTGAACGCCGAAGACCCGTTCAAGTTCATCCCCAGCCCCGGGCGCATCACCAACTGGCACATGCCGGGCGGCCCCGGCATCCGGGTGGACTCGCACGTCTACAACGGCTACACCGTACCGCCGCACTACGACTCGATGATCGGCAAGCTGATCGCCTATGGCGACACCCGCGAACAAGCCATCCGGCGCATGCACATCGCGCTGTCCGAGGCCGTCGTCGACGGCATCAACACCAATATCGCGCTGCACCGCGAGTTGATGCTCGACCCCAAATTCATGGACGGCGGCACCAGCATTCACTACCTCGAAAAACGCCTGGCCGAGCGTGACAACACCGCGAAGAAGTAGCACGCATGTGGATTTCGGTCACCCTCCACGCCGACGCAGCCCGCGCTGAGGCCTTGTCCGACGCGCTGATGACGCAGGGCGCGCTGTCGGTCAGCCTCGAAGACGCCGACGCCGGCACCGAGGCCGAACGCCCGCAATTCGGCGAGCCGGGCATGCAACCGGCCAGCCTGTGGGACCACAGCCGGGTGATCGCCCTGTTTGACGCCGACACCGACCTGCCACAGGCGCTGGCCAGCGCCGCCGGCGACGCGGGCCTCGACGCCGTGCCCGACTTCACGGTCGAAGAAGTCGCCGAACAGAACTGGGTCCAGCTCACCCAATCGCAGTTCGACCCGATCCGCATCACCGACCGGCTGTGGATCGTCCCCTCCTGGCACGACGCCCCCAACCCCGACGCGATCAACATCGCGCTCGACCCCGGCATGGCCTTCGGCACCGGCTCACACCCCACCACCCACCTGTGCCTCGAATGGCTGGCCCAGCGCGTCACCCCCGGCGACAGCCTCATCGACTACGGCTGCGGCTCCGGCATTCTCGCCATCGCCGCCGCACGGCTCGGCGCGGGGCGCGTGCTCGGGGTCGACATCGACGACAAAGCCGTCGACGCCGCGCGCGACAACGCCGCGCGCAACCACTGCGCCATCGACCTGCGCCTGTCCACCGAACCGATCGGCGAAGCCTTCGACATCGTCGTCGCCAACATCCTCACCAATCCGCTGTGCGTCCTCGCCCCCGCGCTGTGCGCGCTGATCGCACCGGGCGGTCGGATCGCGCTGTCGGGCATCCTCGAAACGCAAAGCACGCAAGTCATCGACGCCTACGCCCCGTGGGTCAGCCTGACGGTCGGCGACACCCGCGAAGGCTGGGTGCGCCTCGAAGGCACGCGCGCATGATGCACACCCGCTGCCCGGCCTGCCAGACCGCCTTCCGCATCACCTCGGAGCAACTGCGCGCGCGCCAGGGCAAGGTCCGCTGCGGCACCTGCCGCCACGTCTTCAACGCCCTCGACACCCTCGAAGGCGAACTCGACGCCCCCCCCGGGCCGGCCGCGAACGCCCCGCCAATCGCCAGCAGCCTGTTCATTCTTGAAGAGCGCAGCACCCCCGACACCGGCTTCAAGGCACCCACCGTGATGCCCGAAACCGAGACCACCTACACCTACGCCGACCAGCCATCCGCCGCTGAAAATATGACAGCGGAACCGGAACCGGAACCGGAACCGGAACCGGAACCCGAGCCGGAACCGACGCCAGCGGATGGTTTCAAGGCGCCGACGTTTGTCAGCCTGCTGCGCGGCAACGCGGACGACGCCATGACAACGGCACCTGCGCTCGATGAGCCTGCGCTCG
>JAGRFQ010000074.1:45236-50530 GCA_020445945.1 Rhodocyclaceae bacterium | reverse complement strand
CTCGATGAGCCTGCGCTCGATGAGCTGCGCGCACCGGCGTCCGAGTCCGAGTCCGAGTCCGAGTCCGAGTCCGAGTCCGAGTCCGAGTCCGAGTCCGAGTCCGAGTCCGAGTCCGAGTCCGAGTCCGTGTCTTCAAGCGTGGCGCGAAACGCGTTTCCGGATGAAGGAGTCGACGTGGTGACGGTTGTCGAACTCGAACCCGACTCGGCATTCGACACCCTTGTCGAACCGCCGGCCTCCACCCCCGAAGCGGCCAGTGGGCCAGAAGAGCCAGCGGCCATCGCGTCGGCCCTCGACGCGCTGCCGGCGGCGCCAAAACGCAGCCCGTGGTTGCGCAGTCTGATCGTCGGCCTTTTGCTGGCGGCGCTGGCGGGGCAAATGGCGCTGGTCTATCGCAAGGCGCTGGTCGAAGCGCTACCGCAAACGCGGCCGTTCATCGAGCGCCTGTGCGCCAACGTCGGCTGCAGCATGGCGCTGCCGCGCGATGCGGGGGCGATTACCATTGAAACCTCGGACCTCAACCGTCAGCCCGCCGGCGACGACATGTTCGTTCTCAGCGCCACGCTGATCAACGCTGCGCCCACCGCGCAGGCCTATCCGCATCTCGAACTGACCCTCACCAACGCGCAGGACAAGGCCGTCGTCCGCCGCGTGTTCGCCCCCGAAGAATGGCTCGCCACGGCACCGCCCGACACCGGTTTCGGCGCGCACAGCGAGCTGGCGGTCGAAGTCAATTTCGCGGCCCAAGGCGTTAACGCCGCAGGCTACCGGCTCTACGCCTTCTACCCGTAACACGGGCGACATGTGGGGCACCGACACTGGTGCGCTGATGTACACCGCCCGCCCCTCGCCCGAAGACACGCCATCCGCATGACACCGCCCGACAAATCCGCCGCTGAAAGCCCGTTCAAGGGCAAGACCGGCCTGCTCCGCATCTGGAATGCATTCAAGTACTCGCTGGCCGGCCTGCGCGCGGCGCATCGCCACGAAGACGCCTTTCGCCAGGAGTGCCTGCTCGCCGCGGTGCTGGTGCCGGTGGCGCTGATCTGCCCGGTCGACAGCACCGCCAAGGCGCTGCTCATCGCTTGCGTGTTGCTGGTGTTGATTGTGGAATTGATGAATTCGGCGGTCGAAGCGGTGGTCGACCGGGTGTCGCTCGAGCATCATCGCCTGGCCAAGCGCGCCAAGGACATCGGCAGCGCGGCGGTGCTGATCGCGCTGATCAACCTGGCCGCCGTGTGGGCGCTGGTGCTGCTCGGCTGACGCCGGCCGCCGCCCTGCGACGACGGCCGCAATACCGCGCTTAGCGCGTCACGCGCATGGTGCCCCCGTCCTGCACCAGGCGCACGCGCTGGCCGGGCTGGAAGTTTTCGCCGGCGTCTTCCTGCACGACGGCCATGTACTGACCGTTGTCGAGGCGCACCGTCACTTCGACGCCCTGCTTGCGGGTAGCGCCTTCTTCGATTGCCGAGCCGGCGATGCCGCCGGCCACCGCGCCCAGCACCGCGCCAACCGCCGAGCCCTTGCCCGAACCGATCGAGCTCCCGGCGATACCGCCCACGGCGCCGCCCGCCACCGTGCCGATCTGGCTCTTGGTGCCTTCGAGCTTGACCAGGCGGGTCGACTCGACGGTGGCAAACTTGACCACCATCGCGCGCCGTGCTTCGCCACGCGAGTAGGTATCGCCCGACAGGCTGCCAGCGCAACCGGCCAGCCCGAGCGTCGCCACCAGGCTCAGCGCGAGCGCCGATGACTTGAAACTACGTGATTGCTTCACCATGGTTTTTCTCCAAATGCCGCCGCATAGCGCGCAGCGATATCGTCCCGGCTGGGGGTGTGATTCTGGCCGCCGCGGCTGGCGATCTTGATGCTGCCCATCACCGATGCCAGGCGCCCCGTCCGCGCCCACCCCATTTCATTGGCGATACCGTACAACAAGCCACCGCGAAACGCGTCGCCGCAGCCGGTCGGATCGACCAGTTCATCCGCTTTAACGCACGGGATGTCGAATCGTTGTCCTTCGGCAAAAATCTGCGACCCTTCGCCGCCACGGGTCACGATCAGCGCCTCGACGTCGCCGGCCAGATCCTCGATGCGGCGGCCGGTCTTCTCGCACAGCATCTGCGCCTCGTAATCGTTCAGCGTGCAGTACGTGGCCATCTCCAGACACGCTTCGAGCTCCTGCCCCGAGAACATCGGCAGCCCCTGCCCCGGATCGAACACAAACGGCACGCCGGCCTGGGCAAACTGCTGGGCGTGGCCGAGCATGCCGTCGCGCCCGTCGGGGGCGACGATGCCGAGCCGCACGTCCTTTGCGTCTGAGACCGAATTGAGGTGCGAGTGGTTCATCGCGCCGGGGTGGAAAGCGGTGATCTGGTTGTCGTCGATGTCGGTGGTGATGAAGGCCTGCGCGGTGAAGCTGCCGGCCACTTCGCGCACGTGATCGCACCGCAGGCCGAGCCCCTCCAAGCGGCGCAGATACGGCGTGGCGTCGTCGCCGACGGTGGCCATGATCAGCGGATCGTCGCCGAGCAATTTGAGGTTGTAGGCAATGTTGCCGGCGCAGCCGCCGAACTCGCGGCGCATGTCGGGCACCAGAAAGGCAACGTTGAGGATGTGAATCTGGTCCGGCAGGATGTGATTCTTGAAGCGGTCATGGAACACCATGATGGTGTCGTAGGCGACTGACCCGCAGACGAGGATCGACATAGGCGTTTCCGATATTGAGGAAGGGAAACGCGCATTATAGGCCGCAACGCAAAGCGCCGCTGCGCACGGCAAGAGCGCGCTAGAGGCTGGCGCGGACCTCGTGCTGACTGACCACGGTTTCCATGATGCCGGCCAGCCGCGCGACCACCGCCATCCAGTCCGCATCGCGTACGCTGTGCCGCGCACGCGCGGCCATCGGCTGGCGCAGCGCGTCGTCGCAGCCGAGGCGCACTGCGGCGTCGATGAAGGCCGGCGCGTCGTCTACCGCCGCCAGCCAGCCGTTTTCGCCGCTGACCACCCGCTCGGCCGCGGCGGCGTAGTCGAAACCGACCACCGGCAAGCCACTGGCGAGGGCCTCGGTAGTGACGTTGCCGAAGGTTTCGGTGAGGCTGGGGAACAGGAACAGATCGGCCGAGGCGTAGTGCGCGGCCAGATCGACCCCGCTGCGCATGCCGGCGTGGATGTGCGCCGGATGGGCGGCGGCCATGGCCGCTTGCGCCGGGCCGTCGCCGACGAACAGCAGGCGCGCGTCGGGGCGGCGCGCAGCGATCGCATCGAAGGCGCGGATCGCCAGGGCGAGGTTTTTTTCCGGCGCCACGCGGCCAACCACGGCCACTACCAGCGTGTCCGGCCCAGCGCCCCATGCGGCGCGCAAGGCGTCGCTGCGGCGCGTGGGCGAAAACAGCTGCGTGTCGACCCCGCGCGCCACCACGTCAACCCGGCGCACCCCCGTGCACGCCAGCGTATCGGCCAGCGCACGCGTCGGCGCCAGACACACCTCGCCCTTGTTGTGGAAGCGGCGCAGATACGCCTCGACCGGCTGCTTCAGCCAGCCCACGCCGTAGTAGCGGCTGTAGCTGTGAAAATTGGTATGGAATTCGGTGATCGCCGGGATCCGCAGCTTGCGCGCCGCGGCCAGCGCCGACCAGCCCAGCGGCCCTTCGGTGACGATCTGGACCACGTCCGGGCGGCGCGTGGCCCACAGCTTGCGCAGCACGTTCTGCGCCGGCAGGCCCATTTTGAGATGGGAGTACTTGGGGATCGGAATCCCGCGCGCCAGCACCTCCTCGAAGCGCGGCTCGCGCGCCGGCGCGTCGTCCGCGCCCTGACGCGGACGCACCAGGGTGATGATGTGCCCCAAGTCGAGCATGCCCGCCACCAGGCGGCCGGTGGTCATCGCCACGCCGTTGATTTCGGGCGGATAGGTCTCGGTGACCACGGCCACGCGCAACTGGCGTTTGGCCTGCGAGAACTGCTCGAGCGAAAGCGGCGTCTGTTCCATCGCGGCGATGCTCGCCGACCTGCACGACAAGGGCATGAAGGCCATGTGACAAAGCCGTGACGCTCGCGCGTGCACGCGTCGCCACCCCCGTCACCGCTTTGTCACGCGCGCGTCACGCCGCCGCAATCCACGCTTTCTAGAGTGCAGGCATCAAAAAAAGACGAGGACAGCACCATGCTCGAAGAACGCCTTGATGGCGCCCCCCGCCGCCGCCGCAATCTGCATGTCGGTCTGGCCAGTTGCGAGACCGAGATTCTCGAAGCGCAAAAACTGCGCTACCGCGTGTTCGCGGAGGAAATGGGTGCCCGCCTGAACACCCGCACGCCGGGCGTCGATCGCGACATCTACGACCCGTTCTGCGAACACCTCATCGTGCGCGACGAAGACCAGGGCAAGATCGTCGGCACCTACCGCATCCTGTCGCCGCAGGCCGCGCGCCGGGTCGGCGGCTACTATTCCGAAAACGAATTCGACCTCACCCGCCTGCAACACCTGCGCGGCCGGCTGGTGGAGATCGGCCGCTCGTGCATCGACGCCGACTACCGCTCCGGCGCGGTCATCACGTTGCTGTGGTCGGGCCTCGCGCGCTACATGCAGGAGAACGGCTACGATTACTTCGTGGGCTGCGCCTCGATCAGCATGGCCGACGGTGGGCACACCGCCGCGAGTTTGTATAATCGCCTCAAGGAGACCCACCTGGCGCCGCTCGAATACCGCGTGTTCCCGCGTGCCGCGCTGCCGCTGGCACGCCTCAACGGCAGCCTCGAGGTCGACGCGCCGCCGCTGATCAAGGGCTATCTGCGCGCCGGCGCATGGATTTGCGGCGAGCCCGCGTGGGACCCCGACTTCAACACCGCCGATCTGCCGATCCTGATGCCGATGACGCGGGTGAGCGGCAAGTACGCCAAGCACTTTCTGGACCGCAAGGACTGAACATTTCGCCCGTCACATCGCTCCCGCGCCGCCTGTGGCGCTATGGCCGACTCGCCCTGCACGTGGTGCTGGGCGTTGTCGTTTCGGCCGCACTGTTTCCGTGGATCTCGCAGACGCGCCGCGGCCGGTTGCGCCAACGCTGGTCGCGCGGTCTGCTCGCCGCCCTCGGCATCACGCTCGCGACCGAGGGCGCGCCGCTCATCCGGCAGGGGCTGCTGGTCGCCAATCACATCTCGTGGGTCGACATTTTCGTCGTCAACGCCCTCACCCCGGTCGCCTTCGTGTCCAAGGCCGACGTGCGCCAGTGGCCGCTGATCGGCTGGCTGGCGGCGATGAACGAAACCGTGTTCCTGCGCCGCGGCAGCCGCGG
>JAGRFQ010000074.1:43757-45184 GCA_020445945.1 Rhodocyclaceae bacterium | reverse complement strand
GCGCTGTTCCCCGAAGGCACCACCACCGACGGCACACAGGTGCTGCATTTTCATGCCGCCTTGCTGCAGCCGGCAATTGCCACCGGCCACGCCATCCAGCCGCTGGCACTGCGCTACCTCACGCCGGAGGGGCGACACACCCGCGCGGCCGCCTACGATGGCGACGTGACGCTGGCGGCGTGTCTGGCCAGCATCATCGCCACCCCGCGCATCGACGTTCACGTCAGCATCGCCCCCGGCATGTCGACCGCCGGCACCCATCGCCGCGACATCGCCACCGCAGCGCGCGCGGCCATCGTGGCCCACGTCGCGCCGACCAACGCCGACGCCCTGGCGGCCTGAAACTCAGCCCGGCCGGGCTTCGCTGGACTGCACCTGAAACAGGGCGCCGTCCTCGAGCCGATACGCCGTCAACGCACCGCCCCACACGCAGCCGCTGTCGAGCGCGACCAGCCCGGGGCGAATCCGCAACCCCAGCGCCGACCAGTGGCCAACCAGCACGGTGGTGTCGTCGGGGCGCCGGTGCGGCACCTCGAACCAGGGCACGCAGCCCAGCGGGGCGCCCTCGGGCGGGCCTTTGTACCTGAATTCGATCACCCCTTCGTAGGAGCAGAAGCGCATCCGGGTCATCGCATTGACGATGCAGCGCAAGCGGTCGTGGCCGGTCAGATCCTCGGACCACTGCGCCGGCGCATTGCCCGCCAGCTCGGCCAGAAACGCATCCCGCCCGGGGCTGCGCAACATCGCCTCGACCTCCCCCGCCAGCGCGCGCGCCTCGTCAATCGACCACTGCGGCAGCAGCCCGGCGTGGACCATCGCGAAACCGTCTTCAACATGCATCAGCGGACACGAGGCGAGCCACCCCAGCAAGGCATCCGCATCGGGCGCGTCGACCACCGCCTGCAAGGTGTCGTCCTTGCCCCGCTTGCGCCAGCCCGCCGCCACCATCAGCAGATACAGGTCGTGATTGCCCAGCACCGCTGTGGCCGCATCGCCCAGGCTGCGCACGAAACGGAGCACCTCCAGCGATTTGGGCCCCCGATTGACCAGATCGCCGACCAGCCACAGGCGATCGTTCTGCGGATCGAAACCGATCTTTTCAAGCAAGGCGGTCAGGGAATCGAAACACCCCTGCACATCGCCAACGACATAACGTGCCATCGCCCCGCTCAGCCTCCCTGCGCCGCCACGCCGGGCGTGCCGGCAACGACCGTCAGGGTCGGCCGCTCACCGCTGGGGGCGTACTCCGGCACCCAGCGGCGCAAGCCCTGGCGCACCGCCTCGTCGGCCAGCGGGGTGGGCGCATCGAGCCACGCCACCAAGGCGCCGAGAAAGTCCGGCGCCACCGCGCGCGAACGCGCAATGCGCAGTTTGGGGTGCGGCGTCTCGCGCGTCAGCTCGGCATCGGCGAGCAGCTCTTCGTACAG